>JBMONM010000061.1:0-2107 GCA_049324675.1 Thermodesulfobacteriota bacterium | reverse complement strand
TTCATGCTGGCCAGCTTGGTGATGGCCGCGGTCAGGGTGGTCTTCCCGTGGTCGATGTGGCCGATGGTGCCGATGTTCACGTGCGGCTTGGTCCGCTCGAATTTCGCCTTGCCCATGGTTTCCCCCTGCTTTTTCTATCGTGTGATCGGGTGGTTCGTGCCCTTGGCCTGATGTCGCTGGGCCTTATTTCTTCTTGATGAGTTCCTCGGCCAGCTGGGCCGGGACCTTTTCGTAATGATCGAACTGCATGGTGAACGTGGCCCGCCCCTGGGTGCGCGAACGCAGGTCCGTGGCATAGCCGAACATCTGGGACAGGGGCACGTGGGCGTTTATGATCTGGGCCCCGGGCCTGGCGTCGAGCTTGGCCACCCGGCCCCGGCGACCGTTCAAATCGCCCATGACGTCGCCCAGGTATTCATCCGGAGTGACCACCTCGACCAGCATGATCGGCTCCAGAAGGACCGGTCCGGCCTTCTGGACCGCCTCCTTGAAGGCCTGGGAGGCGCAGATGTAAAAAGCCTGTTCCGAGGAGTCGACCTCGTGGTAGGAGCCGAACGTCAGCTCCGCCTTGATGTCCACCACCGGAAAACCGGCCAGCACGCCGGCCTTCATGGCATTCTGGATGCCCTTGTCGACCGCCGGAATATATTCCTTGGGAATCACCCCGCCCACGATGGAGTTGACGAACTCGTAGCCGCCGTCCTCCTTGGGGCCGATCTCGATGACCACGTGGCCGTACTGGCCGCGGCCGCCGGTCTGCTTGACGTAGCGGTTCTCGTGCTTGACGGCCTTGGTGATGGTCTCGCGGTAGGCCACCTGGGGCTGGCCCACGTTGGCGTTGACCCCGAACTCGCGCATCAGCCGGTCCACGATGATTTCCAGATGCAGCTCGCCCATGCCGGCGATCAGGGTCTGGCCGGATTCCTCGTCGCCCTTGACCCGGAAGGAGGGATCCTCCTTGGCCAGCTTGGCCAGGGCCTGGGACAGGGTGTCGCGGTCGGCCTTGGTCTTGGGCTCGATGGCCACCTCGATGACCGGCTCGGGGATGGTCAGGGATTCGAGCTTCACGGGCCTTCCCACATCGCACAACGTGTCGCCGGTGCTGGTGATCTTCATGCCCACGGCGGCCACGATGTCGCCGGCGTCGGCCTCTTTGATCTCCTCGCGCTTGTTGGCGTGCATCTTGAGCAGCCGGCCCACGCGTTCCTTTTTCCCGGTGTTGGCGTTGACCACGGTCATGCCCGATTCGATGCGGCCGGAATAGAGGCGCAGGAAAGTCAGATGCCCCACGAAGGGATCGGACATGAGTTTGAAGGCCAGGGCGGCCAGCGGCTTTTTGGGATCGCAGGGGCACTCGATCGCGGTCTCGGGATCGTCGGGATCGGACCCCTGGACCGGGGGGATGTCCACCGGGGAAGGCAGGTAGTCCACCACGGCGTCGAGCAGGGGCTGCACGCCCTTGTTCTTGAAGGCCGAGCCGCACAGCACCGGGCAGATGGACAGGCCGATGGTGGCCTTGCGGATGGCCGTCACCAGTTCCTCGGGAGAAATCTCCTCCCCCCCGAGATACTTCTCGAGCAGGGTGTCGTCCTCCTCGGCCACGGCCTCGAGCATCGCCAGCCGCAACTCCTCGTACCGCTCGGTGAGGTCGGCCGGGACCTCGGCCTCGGTGTATTCCCGTCCCTTGGTGGAATCGTCGAAATAGATGGCCTTGCCCCGGATAAGGTCCACCACGCCCTGGAAATCGTCCTCGGCGCCGATGGGGACCTGCAGGGGCACGGGCTTGGCGCCCAGGCGGTCGCGGATCATGTCCACGCAACGGAAAAAATTCGCCCCGACCCGGTCCATCTTGTTGACGAAGCTCATGCGCGGCACGTTGTACCGTTCGGCCTGCCGCCACACGGTCTCGGTCTGGGGCTCGACCCCGGCCACGGCGTCGAACACGGCCACGGCCCCGTCGAGGACCCGGAGCGAACGCTCCACCTCGATGGTGAAATCGACGTGCCCCGGGGTGTCGATGATGTTGATGCGATGGTCGCGCCAGAAGCAGGTGGTGGCGGCGGAGGTGATGGTGATGCCGCGCTCCTGCTCCTGAACCATCCAGTCC
>JBMONM010000060.1:0-17439 GCA_049324675.1 Thermodesulfobacteriota bacterium | reverse complement strand
GGGAAACTTCTTTCAAGAAGTTTCCCCCCATTTTCCCCCTAACTCTTCCTCTTCCCCGCCAAAAGCGCGGCGCGCAGGGATTCGTCGAGTCCGGGGTGGGGGAAGACGGTGTGTTCGGCCATGTCCCGGTCCCAGGCCTGGTTCACGATGACCGTGGCCAGGGTGCCCATGGAGGCCACGCCGTGGCCCACGGCGGTGATGCCGGCCACGCGGCCCTCCAGCCAGACCACGCGGACGAACCCAAGGCTTGCGGCATGAGCCTGGGCCATGGGGTTGGCGGCGAACTGGGCCTCGGAGATTTCGGGGGTAAGGCCCAGGGCCGTCAGTTCCCGGGGCATGCGCCCGACGCGCACGGTTTCCGGGGAACCGTAGATGCAGCCGGGGATGGCCCCGGGATCGTAGGGCGATGCGGTTTTTCCGGCGGCGTGGCGCGCGGCGTAGGCCGCCTGGTGGGAGGCGGCGTGGGCCAGAAGCGTCCGGCCGTTGACGTCGCCCACGGCGTAGACGTCCGGGGCGGCCAGAAGGTGGTCGTCCACGTCGATCCAGGCCCGGTTCGGGCCGTCGCCCAAAAAGCGCACGCCGCAGTCGGCAAGTCCGGGGATGTCCGAGTTGGGGAAGCGGCCCACGGCCACCAAGGCCTTTTCGGCGTGGATGTCCTCGCCGGTGTCCAGGGTCAGGACGGCGTGATCGTCCACGGTGCCCAGGCTTTTGACCCGGACCCCGGCCCGGACCACGCAGCCTTTGCGGGTCAGGGCCTGGGAGAGGACCTTGCCCACGTCCGGCTCCTCGGCCGGGGCGATGCGGTCCGCGCCTTCGAGCAGGATGATCCGGGACCCCAGGCGGTGGAAGATGTCCGCGAACTCCAGACCGATGGCCCCGGCGCCCACGATGATCAGGCTTTCGGGGACCTCGGTCAGGGCCAGGATGCCGGTGGAGTCCAGGACCGCGCGGCCGTCCGGGGCCATGGTCGGGTAGACGGCCGGGCGCGAGCCCGTGGCCAGGATGCATTTCGCGAAGGGCACGGCCAGGGGGCCGTCCGGGGTCTCAACATGGGCCAGCCCGGGGGCCATGGCGCCCAGGCGGCCGGCGATCACGCGCACCCCGGCCTTGGCCAGGGAGGCGTTCAAGGCCGAGCGGATGCCGGAAACGAGCCGGTCCTTGCGGGTCTGGAGGGCGGCCAGGGAGATGCGGATCTGGCCTTCGGCCAGTTTCAGGCGGGACTGGGCGGCCAGTTCGTCCGTGGCCTGGGTGGCCCCGAGAAAGAGCTTGGTGGGGATGCAGCCCCGGTTGAGGCAGGTGCCGCCGAGTTGGTCGCCTTCCACCAGGACCGTTTTGAGGCCCAGGCCGGCTGCGGCCAGGGCCGCTTCGGTTCCGGCCGGTCCGCCTCCCGCGATAAGAACATCGGCCGGCTCAGCCGAGGTCATCGGTGATCTCCATGGCCCGGGCGGCGTGGGTCTCGTCCAGGCGTCCCACGGGCAGGGTCACGGGCGCGGCGGTCACCGCCGCCGGGTCGGTCTCGGCCAGGGCCAGGATGTCGCGCAGGTCGGCCACGAAACCGTCCAGGGTGTCCTTGCTCTCGGTCTCGGTGGGCTCGATCATGAGCGCCTCCTTGACGATGAGCGGGAAATAGACCGTGGGGGCGTGGTATCCCCGGTCGAGCAGCGCCTTGGCGATGTCCAGGGCGCGTACCCCGGACTTGGCCTGGCGTTCGGCCGAGGCCACGAACTCGTGCATGCAGATGCGGCCATAGGGCACGTCGAGGACATCCTCCAGGCGTTTTCGCAGGTAGTTTGCGGCCAGCACGGCGTATTCCGAGACGCGGGGCAGGCCTTCGCGGCCCAGGCGCAGGATGTAGGCGTAGGCTTTGAGCACCACGCCGAAGTTGCCGTAGAACGGGGCCACATAGCCGATGGATTTGGGATAGTCGTAGCGCAGGCTGAAACGTCCGGCCTCGTCCTTGAACACCCGGGAGACGGGCAAAAAGGGGATGAGCCGTTCGGAGACGCCCACCGGGCCGGAGCCCGGACCGCCGCCGCCATGGGGGGTGGCGAAGGTCTTGTGCAGGTTCAGGTGCACCACGTCGAAGCCGGCGTCGCCCACCCGCAGCTTGCCCAGGATGGCGTTCAAGTTCGCGCCGTCATAGTACAGGAGGGCGTCCACCTTGCGGCACAACTCCACGATGCGCGGCAGGTGGCGCTCGAACAGGCCCAGGGTGTTGGGCACAGTCATCATCACCCCGGCCACCTGGTCGTCGAGCACGGCGGCCAGGGCCTCGGGGTCGATGATGCCGTCCTTGGAGGCGATGCTGACCACATCGAAACCGGCGATGGCCGCCGAGGCCGGATTGGTGCCGTGGGCCGAGTCCGGGCAAATGATTTTCGTTTTCGCGTGCCCCCTGTCGGCGTGGTAGGCGGCCATCATCAGCGCGCCCGTGAGTTCGCCGTGGGCCCCGGCCATGGGGTGCAGGGTGAAGGCGGCCATGCCCGTGATTTCACACAACAGCCGTTCGGCCTCGTAGATGACCTCAAGCGCCCCCGAGGCCATGTCCCCTCCGCCGGGAAGCTGCGGCAACAGGGGGTGGAGCCGGGAGAATCCCGGCAGGGCGGCCACTTCCTCGGTGAACTTGGGGTTGTACTTCATGGTGCAGGACCCGAGCGGGTAGAAATTCGAGTCCACGCCGTAGTTCTTGGAGGACAGGCGGGTGAAGTGGCGCACCACGTCGAGTTCGGACAGGGACGGCAGGTTCGGACGGCCGGAGCGCAGCAGGCCTTCGGGAAGAAAATCCACGGGCTCGGTGCGCGGTTTCTCGGGCCATACACCCTCGCGGCCGGGCACGGATGTGTCGAAAACGGTCTTCATAGGGCCTTCTCCACTCTCCTGGCCAGCCGGTCGATCTCCTCGCGGCCGTGTTTCTCGGTGCAACACACCAAAAGGGCGTTTTCAAGGCCCGGATAGTAGCGTCCCAGCGGGAAGCCCGGGACGATTCCCTGGTCCATGAGCGCCCGGGCGACCTTCTTGCCGTTTAAGGGGAAAAGAATCCCGAATTCGTTGCCGTAGGGCATGTCCGGGGTCAAAAGCCTCACGCCGGGAATGCTCGAAAGGCGCATGGCCGCGTAATGGGCGTTTTCGATGGACGACGCGGCCTGGCGGATCAGCCCCTCCTCCCCGGCCAGACACAGGTTGACCAGGGCGCGCAGGGCGCACAGGGCCTGGTTGGAACAGATGTTGGAAGTGGCTTTCTGGCGGCGGATGTGCTGTTCCCGGGCCTGGAGGGTGAGGACGTAGCCCGTGCGGCCGAGGGCGTCTTTCGTGCGCCCGGCGATGCGGCCGGGCATCTGGCGCACCAGATCCTTGCGGCAGGTCATGATGCCGAGGAAGGGGCCGCCGAAGGACAGGGGCAGTCCCAGACTCTGGCCTTCGGCCGTGGCGATGTCCGCGCCCATGGCCCCCGGCGTCTTGAGCACGGTCTGCAGCACCGGATAGCCGGAGATGATGGATACCGCGCCCTGATCCCGGGCGGCCGTGAAAAGCGCGGTGAAGTCCTGGATCACGCCGAAGAAATTGGGGTTTTGCACCACCACGGCGGCGGTTTCGGCGTTGACGGCCCTGGCCAGGGCGGCCATGTCGTCGGCGCCGTGGGCGTGGGGCACGGTGACCAGCGTCAGACGCAGGTTTTTGGTGTAGGTGGACAGTACGATGCGGTAGATGGGGTTGACGGCCTCGCTGACCACCACGGTCTTGCGCCTGGTGTGGCGCACGGCCATCATCACCGCCTCATACAGCGCCGTGCCGCCGTCGTAGACGCCGGCGTTGGAGCAGTCCATGTCGAACAGGCGGGTTACGGCCGTCTGATACTCGAAGATGGCCTGGAGCGTGCCCTGGGAAGCCTCGGGCTGGTAGGGGGTGTAGGCCGTGGCGAATTCTCCCCGGGAAATGAGCATGTCCGAGGCCGAGGGCACGTAGTGGTCGTAGAAGCCGCCGCCGAGAAAACTGGACATGTCCGTGCGGTTCTTGGAGGCCAACTCCTCCATGGTCCGTCGGACCGCCATCTCGGTCATGCCGGCTGGAATATCGAGGCCGCCGGGGCGCAATGCGTCGGGGATTTCCGCAAAAAGCTCATCGATGCTCGATACACCGACCACGTCGAGCATCTCCCGGATTTCCTCCGGGGTGTGGGGAATGTAGGGCATCTGGCGCTCCGGATCAGTGTTCGGCCTGGGCGATTTCGGCGTATTCCTCGGGGGAGAGAAGATCGTCGGGTTCGTCGGTCACCTTGATCTTGATCATCCAGCCTTCCCCGAAAGGATCGGCGTTGATTTTTTCGGGAGCGGCGTCAAGTTCCTGATTGATTTCCACGACTTCTCCGGAGACGGGGCAATACAGTTCGCTGGCGGCCTTGACCGACTCCACGGAGCCCATTTCCTGCCCGGCCTCGAACACGGTCCCGATCTTGGGCAGATCCACGTACGTGATGTCGCCGAGTTGCTCCTGAGCGAAGTCCGTTATGCCCACCGTGGCGATGCCGCCCTCGATCTTGGCCCATTCATGGGTCTTTGAGTACAAGAGATCTTTGGGAATCATGGGGGTTCCTCCAAGACAAGGATATGTGCGGCGTTTTTCGCGCGCCGGAAGCCGATGTAAACCCATTCCGGCCCGGGGGGCAAGGGGTATCCGGCGTTCGGCGGGGCAGCCGGACACATGGTGTCATATGGCGGGGACGCCGGCATGCGGCGCGGGCAAGTCCCCCCTGGACCTGGCGAGGCCGGCGGGGTACACCGTGTCCCCACGTTTTCAAGACATGTCAAGCCGCAGGGAAAACACATGACCCAGACGACGTTGTGCCTGGATATCGGCTCGGGAACCCAGGACGTCCTGTATTACGACCCGTCCCTGGAACCGGAAAACTGCCCGAAGTTCGTATTGCCGTCGCCGGCCAGGATGGTGGCGGCCAGGGTCCGCGAATTGACCGCCGCCGGCCGGGGTGTCCATCTTTTCGGGACGAACATGGGGGGCGGATTTTTTCGCGCGGTCAAGGCCCACCTGGACGCCGGCCTGGCCGTCTCCGCCACCCCCGAGGCGGCCTATTCGCTTGGCGACGACATGGGGCGGCTTGCTTCCATGGGCATCGAACTGGCCGAATCCTGCCCGGTGGGGCATGTTTCCGTGCATCTGGCGGACTATGATCCGGGATTCTGGCGATCCTTTCTGGGCGCGGCCGGGCTGCCCATGCCCGGGCGCGTGGCCGCCGCGGCCCAGGACCACGGTTTCCACCCCGGCAAAAGCAACCGCCGGGGGCGTTTCAGCCTCTGGGAGAACTTTCTGATCGAAACCCAGGGACGCCCCGAGGCCCTGGTTTACGACACTCCGCCAGCCATGCTCACGCGGCTTCGGGCCCTGCGGGATTCGATCGGCGGCGGCCCCACGGCGGATACGGCCTCGGCGGCCGTGCTCGGGGCGCTCTTCGACCCAGGCGTGGCCGCTGCCTGCGACGAGGCCGGGGCCGTGATCCTGAACATGGGCAACAGCCACATCCTGGGAGCCCTGGTTTTCGGGGGCCGTATCCACGGCGTCTACGAGCAGCACCAGGGCATCCGGCAGCCGGACGCGGTGTGGGAGGACCTGGCGCTTTTCCGGCGCGGGGAACTGACCCTGGACATGGTTTTTGACGCCGGGGGGCATGGATGCATGACCCTCGCGCTTCCGCCCGAGGCCGGGGAATTCCCCCGGACCTTCGTCCTCGGCCCCAAACGCGGGCTTCTGGCCGGCCGCGACGCGGTGTTCCCCTGCCCCGGCGGTGACATGATGCTGGCCGGGTGCTTCGGGTTGGTGCGGGGGATGGGCGGGAGCTGATTCCGGACGGGTTGGGGACGAGAGGGACGTGAGCGGGAGTGTGCGAAACGAATCGTGTCGGCATGAATTGTGGGCATTCCCGGCGATCATGCCTGGGATTCCACGGATCGGTGGATGTTCGCCAACTCCGTATGCCGAGGACAAGGCTTGAGTTACTGGGCGAAACGGGGTAGAGAGTGCATACTGCTTCCTGGACAATACTCAATTCCGACCAGGCGTGGGCTCCTTCACGCTGGGGAGGGGCATGGGAAGCGAAGAGACTCGAAGAATCGTGCCGACCCACGTCATTACGTCCCCCCAGGACGTCCCCCTCATCGACGCCGTCGAGATCATGCGGCGCAACAACATTTCGTGCCTTCTGGTCACGCGCGGGGATATGCCCGCCGGCATCCTGACCGAACGCGACCTGGCCCGGTTCCTGGAACGGGTCGACGGCGAGGTCGAGGGGTATCTGGTCCGGGACGTGATGAGCGCGTCCGTGGTGACCGTTCCCGAAAACGAGGATATGTTCGCGGCCTATTCCCTGATGTGCGGCAAAAACGTCCGCCATCTGGTGGTGGTGGACGAACAGGGCCGGGCCGTGGGGATCAAGACCTTTTCCGACCTCATGCGCCGCCTGGGCGAGGAGTATCTTTCCGAGATCAAGACCGTGGGCGAGGTCATGACCCGTGATGTCCTGGCCGTCCGTCCCGATCAGACGGTCCGCGAGGCCCTGCGGATCATGGGCCAGCGCTGCGTGAGCTGTGTGCTCGTGGCCGAAGGGGATGTTCCGGTCGGCATCCTGACCGAACGCGACCTGACCCGGCTGGTCTCTTTCGACCGCTCGGCCGGGGCCGGGCTGGTCAGCGAGGTCATGAGCACGCCGGTTTCCTCCATCGGGCCGGATGAATATGCCTTCGAGGCCGTGGCCCGGATGGAGAGCCTCGGGGTCAGGCATCAGGCCGTGCTCGACGAGGCCGGCCGGCTTCTGGGCCTGATCA
The DNA here is from genome assembly GCA_049324675.1 of Thermodesulfobacteriota bacterium. Taxonomy (GTDB): domain Bacteria; phylum Desulfobacterota; class Desulfovibrionia; order Desulfovibrionales; family Desulfovibrionaceae; genus Desulfolutivibrio. Next base: position 10,609 of record JBMONM010000060.1, on the reverse strand, counting down.
CCCAGACCGATCTCGTCGCCGCCCTGATCAGGCGGTATGCCCAGTTGGAGTTCATGGTCCGCAAGCGCACCCGCCAGTTGGTCCGCAAAAACGAGGAACTCGAATATTCCAACCAGCAGTTGCGGCATCTCGACGAGATGAAATCGGCCTTCCTAAGCTCGGTTTCCCATGAGTTGCGCACCCCCCTGACCTCGCTTCTGGGCTTCGCCAAGATCACCGGCCGGGTCTTTTTCGAACGCTTCGCGCCCCTTGCCGGCGACGACCCGCCACTACAGAAGTTCAGCCAGCGTATCTCCCGCAATCTGGAAGTCATGGTCCAGGAGGGGGAACGCATGACGCGGCTGATCAACGACTTTTTGGATCTGACCAAGATCGAGGCCGGCAAGGTCGAATGGCGCGACAAGCTCATTCCGGTGACCGATTTCGTGCTTCATGCCTGCCACGCCGTACGCGGGCAGTTCGAGGCCAAACCCGGGGTGGAACTGCGGTCCCATGTGGCCGAGATGCTGCCGCAGGTCTATGTGGATGTGGACCGCATGCTCCAGGTCATGGTCAATCTTTTGTCCAACGCGGCCAAATTTACGGACAACGGTTCGGTCACGGTCTCGGCGGTCAATATCGATGATGAATTCGTGGAAATCAGGGTCGCGGACACCGGCAAGGGCATCCCGGCCCAATCCCTCAAAAATGTATTCGACAAGTTCCACCAGATCGAACAGCGCGGCGACGAAACCCATGCCGAGGGTACGGGCCTTGGGCTGGCCATCTGCAAGGAAATCATCCAGCACTACGGCGGTCGTATCTGGGTCGAGTCCGAGCCGGGCAAGGGCAGTTGTTTCAAGTTCCGCCTTCCCGCGGCCAAGCCGGGGCGGGAGAGCTATGCGGAGTATCTGACGGGCATCCCCTCCGACGGCGGCGACGAGGCCGATCCGCTCATCCTGGCCGTGGACGACAGCCCGGGCATCCGGGATTACCTGGAGCAGCTCTTTCGGGACGACGGCTTCCGCATCGTCACGGCAGGCGACGGTCTGACGGCGCTCAAGGCGGCTGAGGAAATGATGCCCCGATGCATCATCATGGATCTCATGATGCCGGGAATGGAAGGCAGCGAGGCCATCCGGCGGTTGCGCGACAATCCCGTCACCGAAAACATTCCCGTGGTGGTGCTGTCGGCATATCCGTATCGGAATCACGCCGGGGGCGACGTTTCCCTGCCCAAGCCCGTGGACGAGGAGCAACTGCTGCAGGCGGTCCGGGGGCTTATTCGCGGCGGACGCATCAAGGGCCGCAAATGCATCCTGGTGCCCAATCCCAAGGGGCACGGGAACATGCTCATGATTTCCGCCGGAAAGCTGCGTTACATACGGCCCGAGGAGCTGCAGGAGAATCTGGCGCAACGTTTCAGCGGCACCATGTTCCTGTCCGGCGGCGGCAAGGACCATGTGACCTTGCGCAAGCTCTCCGAGATCGATGACGTGGTGGTCATGATTTTGCCGGAGGAAGAGCCCGAATAGTCCGGCCTTGTCTCCGCCGCCACTCCCGTCCTATTCGTCCTTGGCCGGTACCGTCCCCTGGCGGGAAAGCAGATGGAGCCCCTCGAGGAGCAGGTCCGGCCGGACCAGGGACAAGGAGGGACACAACGGCGCGAGCCTCTCGGCGAAACCGCCCGTGGCCAGGATGGTGGCCGGTTCGCCCAGATGTTTGACCAGAAGTCCCCCCACGCCTTCCACCATGGCCGCGAATCCATGCAAAAAACCCTGGTTCAGGCATTCGGCCGTGCTTTGGCCGATGCACAGTCCGCCGTGGCCCGCCTCCAGGGCGATGTGCGGCAGCTTGGCCGTGTCCAGCGACAGGGCCCGCAATGACGAAAACAGCCCCGGACAGATAAGCCCCCCCAGAAAGGCATTGCCCTTGACGCAGTCGAATGTGGTGGCCGTGCCGAAATCCACCACGATCACCACGGGCGTCTCGGCCGCGAGCCGGCCCGCATAGGCGGTGACCAGCCGGTCCGCGCCCACCTCGTGGGGCCTGGCGTAGCGGTTTTCCAGGGGGACGGTCACGTCCCGGGGCACGAACCGGGCCGAAACGCCGAAATAGCGCTCGCAGGCCCGGGAGATGAGCGGGTCCATGGGCGGCACCACGCTCGAGACCGTGACCGAGGCCACTTCGGCCGGCGATCTTCCGGCATGGGCGACCATGGACGACAGGGCAATCCCCAGGCTGTCCGGGGTGGCGGATTTGTCCGTGGGCAGGACGTAGGACGTGAACAGCCCGGAGTCATCGGCCAGGCCGATCTTGGTGTTGGTGTTGCCGGCGTCGACGAGCAGGGCGGTGGATGGAGTCATGACCGGTCTTTTCCGGGGGTTTGGGCTGTCTGTGGCGAGGCGTCCTTGCGGTTCTCTATGCTTTGTACGAAGGCCTTGGCCGTGGGCAGGATGCGGCTGGCGATCTCGCGAATGCCGGCGGCTGTGGGATGCAGGCCGTCGGGAAGGTTCTTGGCCGGATCGGCGGCCACGCCCTCCAGAAAAAAGGGATAGAAGGCCAGATTGCGCTCCCTGGCCAGATCGGAGAAAACCGCCGCGAATTCCTCCCCGTATTCGGGACCCATGCCGAGAAGCGCCCGCATGCCGCACAAAAGGACGGGCACGTTTCTGGCTTTCGCCGCGTCCAGGATGACTTCCAGGTTGGCCCGGACAAGGGCCGGCTCCAGGCCCCGCAGCCCGTCGTTGGCCCCCAGTTCCACGATCAGGCCGTCGGGATCAAGGGCCAGGGCCGATTCCACCCGCGAGGCGCCCCCGGCCGTGGTGTCCCCCGAGATGCCGGCGTTGAGGATCGTGACCGCATGGCCGCTCAGGCGCAGCATGTCCTGCAAGACCACCGGAAAGGCCTCGTTCGGTGCCAGGCCGAAGCCGGCGGTCAGGCTGTCGCCCAGGGCCACCAGGCGTATCCCGCTTGCGCCGGGTCCGGTCATGGCCGCTCCGTCGCGGCACAGGCACAGGGCCAGAAGGAAAAGCGCGGCGAGCGGCAAGGCCGTCCGGCTGCCGCGTTTCGGGGGCGTTTGTGTTTTTTGATCGAGTTGGTATGGTTGGACATGCGACATCGTTGCTCTCGTGGGGTTGGCGGAAAGGCCCGGGGACCATGGCCGGGGTTATGATCACACTGACGGATGTACATCTCACGTTACCGAGCCAGGCGGGTATGGTCAATATCCTGCGCGGCGTTTCCTTCCGGGTCGGGGAGGGGGAAACCGTGGGGGTCATGGGGCCTTCCGGTGCGGGAAAAACGACGCTTCTGATGCTTATGGCCGGTCTGGAAAAGCCCTCCTCGGGACGGGTGGAGGTGGCCGGCCGGGATCTGACGGCCATGGACGAGGACGCCCTGGCCCGCTTTCGCCGCGAGAACGTGGGCATCGTGTTCCAGGCCTTCCATCTGGTGCCGACCATGACCGCCCTGGAAAACGTGGCCCTGCCCCTGGAACTGGCCCGGGCCGGCGACGCCCTGTCCAGGGCGGCGCAGGCCCTCGATGCCGTGGGCCTTTCCCGTCGCGCCGCCCACTACCCCTCGCAACTCTCCGGCGGTGAGCAGCAGCGCGTGGCCCTGGCCCGGGCCTTCGCCCCCAGGCCGAAACTCCTTTTGGCCGACGAGCCCACCGGCAACCTCGACGAGGAGACCGGGGCCCTGGTCATGGACCTGCTTTTCGCCTTGCGCAGGGATTACGGCGTCACCCTGGCCCTGATCACCCACGACGCCGCGCTGGCCTCCCGGTGCGGCCGCATCGTGCGCGTGCGCGACGGACGGATCGTTCAGGACCAGCCGGTTGTCGGGGACGGGGGACGCGCCACGTGAAGCTTTTCCGGGTTGTTTCGAAATCCGGTTCCCCGCTTGAGCGGTTCCTGCGGGCCATGGCCCTGGTGGCTGTCTTCGCCGGTGTCCTGTGGGCCTTCGAGGCCCGCTTTTCCCGGATAGCGGACAGGTTTGCGGCGAGTCAGACGGTGTACGACGAAACCGGAACCCTGTCTGCAGAGGACCGGGATTTTTTGCGTCGGACGGCCGAGGAACTCAAGGTCCGTTTCGGGATCGAGCTTGTGGTCCGGGTGTTTCGGGAAGCCCTCGTTGTCCCTGATTTGAACGAGAAAACGGTGTTCATCGGCGTTTCGCTGGAAAAACGGGAGGCGGAGGTGGTGCTGCCGCCCCTTGCGGCCTCGGCCCTGGGGCCGGAGTTCGCGGACGTCGTGGAACGCGATGTCCTTGGCGAGGCCCTGGCCATGGGGCAGTGCCAGAAAGGGCTGGTCGCGGCGGTGGTTTTTCTGGAACAGGAACTGTCCGGCCTTGATACGGGAGTGAGACATGGGCGGAAAGACTGATGCGGCGGGGACCTGCCCGGCCGTGAGCGTTTATACGGACGGTTGCTGCCTCGGCAATCCGGGGCCCGGGGGCTATGGCGCGGTGCTCTTGTGCGCGGGGACCCGCAAGGAGCTTTCCGGGGGGCGGCGGTTGACCACCAACAACCGCATGGAGCTTCTGGCGGTCATCGAGGCCCTTTCGGCGCTGACCAGACCCTGCCGGACGGATCTTTACACCGATTCCCAGTATGTGCGTAACGCCATCGAGAAGCGCTGGCTTCTTAACTGGCGCAAGAACGGCTGGAAGACGGCGGACAAGAAACCGGTCAAGAACCGGGACATGTGGGAGTTGCTGACGCCGCTTCTGTCCACGCATCAGGTGCGCTTCCACTGGGTGCGGGGACATGCCGGGGACCCGGAAAACGAACGGTGCGACGCGTTGGCCAAGGCCGCGGCCGAAAAATCCGGACTTCCGGAGGACGAAGGCTATGTGGGCTGAGGGAGGGCGATGGCGGGGCGGTATTACTGCCCCCCGAAGGTGCGCATCTTTAGCTCCCAGGCCCGCCTGGCGTCCAGGGAAGGGCACTGGCACGTGGCCGCGGCCGCGTCGTAGCGGGTGTCGGCGGGGTTCCCTTTGGCGTCCAGGTATGTGGCTACGGCCGGGTCGGGCTGGGTGATGATGTAGGTCCCGGGGTTTTTGGCGCAGTTGCCGCAGGTGACGACCCAGGAATTGAAGGTCTGCATGCGGATCGAGGCCACGCAGCAGTCGCCGAAGGGGTCGTCCGAATCCGGCATCCGCCCCGGCAGGTCATCGGTGCGGACCGATCCCGCGAAAGCCAGCACAAGCAGTCCGGCCAGACAGAGCGTTTTTGGCTTCATGGAATGTATCCCGGGCGCGGACGGGCCGCGTGATTTTTCCGTTCCCATAGACCCGCTCGGCGGGAAAGGCAATCTTTCAGGCGTGTGTCACCGCTTCGTCACCGGGGCGTGCGAAAAGTGCCTTTGCGTCTCGCTCGGCCTGGATCGCAATATATCGGACGCCGGCATTTTCGGGTCGTCTTTTTGCGCATTCGCTCTGCGCAAATCAGTCAAGGAGGAAATATGAAACGTCTCGGGGTCGTGGGCATTCCCAAGGGGTGGTCCACCATGCGCTTGGTGGCCGCCCTTGCGGAGCGCGGGGTCGAGGCTGTGCTTATCGATATGGCCAGGGTCCGGCTGGACCTTGCGGCCCGCGCGGCCTTTCACGGCGAGGTGGAAATCACGGGACTCGACGCGGTGATCGTCAAGAAAATCGCTCCCAGCTACTCCCCCGACGCCCTGGATCGCATGGACATCCTGCGCTTTGTCCGGGCCATGGGCGTTCCGGTGTTTTCCGATCCGGACAGCATGTACCGGCTCATCGACCGCCTGAGCTGTACCACGGTCCTGCGTCTCGGGAACATCCCCATGCCGCCCACCGTGGTCACCGAGGACGTGGAGGAGGCCCTTGCGGCCGTGGAGAACTACGGCCGGGCCGTGTTCAAGCCCCTGTATTCCTCCAAGGCCCGGGGCATGACCGTCATCGAGGCCGGCAGTTCCGCCCGGGAGGAGATCGAGGATTTCCAGGCCGCCGGCAACCGGGTCATGTACGTCCAGCGCATGGTTTCCCACGCCGGGGGACATCTGGATCTGGGCGTGTCCTTTCTGGGCGGCGAATACCTGGCCACCTACGCCCGTCAGGGCGACGGCAAGTCCTGGGACACCACCACCCGAACCGGCGGAAAATACGTGCCGTACGAACCGGCTCCGGAGATCGTCGACCTGGCCCGCAGAGCCCATGGGCTTTTCCCGGGCATGGCCTTTACCTGCGTGGATGTGGTGGAGACCCCGGACGGCGCCGAGGTGTACGAGGTGTCCGCCTTCGGAGGTTTCAGGGGCCTGTCCGAGGCCTGCGGCATCGACGCCGCCGGGCTCTACGCCGACTATGTGCTGGAGAGGATCGCATGAACATGACCGGATCGTATTTGGCCCCTCTGGCCACCCTGCTCGCGGCCAATCCGGCCGCATTGACCCTGCCCCTGCGTTTCGGCGAGGCCAGGATCGAGGTCCGGTCGAACTCCCGGGAGCTTCTGGACAAGCTGGCCAGGTATTACGCGGATTTTCCAGGCGACGCGGAACCGGCGGACATCACGGTCACGGCCGTCGAGTCCGCGCCCCCGGAACTGGATCTGCCCTACGTCACCAAGGAACGCGAGCCCGGGAAGACCAAGATCAAGGAGCAGTACATGGACTATCCGGACGGCCGGGTGGTGCGCAAGCTGCTCACGGGGATGGTCTTCGCCTTCGGCGGCGGCCGGAACTTCGCTTTCGGGCCGTGCATCGAAAATGATAACCAGGTCGTCAATTTCATCAACAACCGCTACATCGAGCGGGTCATTCGCCAGGGGTCGTTGCTGTTTCACGCCGCCGGAGTGGCCACGGGAGGCCGGGGACTGGTCCTGTCCGGATTTTCCGGGGCCGGAAAGTCCACCCTGGCCCTGCGGATCATGGCCCACGGCACGGATTTCGTGAGCAACGACCGGATCATGGTCCGCCGCGACGCGGGCGGCCTGACCATGTTCGGTATTCCCAAAATGCCCCGGGTCAATCCCGGAACGGTGCTGGCCGAGCCCCATCTGGCGAAGGTCATGTCCGAGGAGGATCGCCGCCGGTTTTCCGCCTTGCCCCAGGCCGAATTGTGGGATCTGGAGCACAAGTACGACGCCTTCATCGATGACTGCTACGGCCCGGGGCGCTTCCGTCTGCAAAGCCCCATGAACGGTCTGGTGGTCATGACCTGGAAACGCGACGGCCGGCCCATGCGCGTCGAACAGGTCGATCTGGCGACGCGACGGGATTTGCTTCCCGCCTTTATGAAGGATGTGGGACTGTTCTTCGAATCCGACGGCCCAGGCCAGACCGGAGCCGATGCCACGGCCGAGGACTATCTGACCCTGCTGGCCGGCTGCCCGGTGCTGGAGATATCCGGAGGGGTGGATTTCGACGCCGCGGCCTCGGCCTGCCTTGATTTCCTGCGACGGACCACATAGGGAACGGTGAAAGCGGGCAGCCTGTGTCCCGGCCTGGACATCCAGCCGTGCGGCGAGGTCCGCCCAGGGAGGGGCGATATGGCCGCGACCCTGTTCGTGTTGTCCCCGGAACCTCGATGCGGCGCCACGTTCGTCAGCCTGGGAATCGTCTCGGCCCTGGCCGCGCGCACCGCCACAGTGGCTTTTTTCAAGCCCGTCGCCGACGTGGACGAGACCGGGACCGATCCCGACATCCGGTTGATTCTCGATCATTTCGGCCTGGACCAGACACCGGAAAGCGCCTTTGCCCTGGACAAGGGCAAGGCGGCGGAACTGGCCGGTTCCGGCCGGAGGGACGAACTTCTGGAGGCCGTGGCCGCGGCCCATGCCGCGTGCGCGGCAGGGCATGACGTGGTGGTCTGCGAAGCCGGCGCCGGGCAGAGCGGCGGCGGTCTGGAGTTCGAGCTCGGTCTCGAACTGGCCGGGGATCTTGGGGCCTCGGTGGTGGTCGTCGTGTCCGGCCTGGACCGATCCGTGGACCGGACGGTCGATGCGGCGCGTCTGGCCGCGGGTCTGGTTGCCGAACAGGGCTTGTCCCTGGCCGCCCTGATAGTGAATCATGTGGCCCCGTCGGATTCTGAAGCGGTATCCACGGGGCTTTCCGATTTTCTCCCCTCCTCCGGGAAATCTCCGCCGGTGTGGGTCATCCCCGAGGATTCCCGCCTGTCGCGGCCAAGCCTGGCCGAGATCGCCAGGCATCTGTCCGCGAAGGTCCTGTGGGGCGGGGGCCGGCTGGACGTCCAGGCCGGGGAGACCGTTGTCGCGGCCATGGGCGCGGGGAATTTCCTGTCCTATGTGCGCCCGGAATGCCTGGTGATCACCCCCGGGGACCGGGCCGACATCATCCTGGCCGCCCTGGCCGCCCGGCTGTCCGGGGCCTTCCCCCATCCCGCCGGACTCGTGCTCACCGGCGGTCTCGAACCGGCCGCGACCATCCGCGAGCTTTTGGGGGAATGGGCCGACATCCCCATGCCCGTGCTATTGACCGAAACCCCGACCTATCCGACCGTGCGACGGCTGGAATCATTGGAATCCCGGCTTGGCCCCGGAGAGCCGCGCCGCATCCAGGCCGCCCTGGGAATTTTCGAGTCGCGCGTGGATGTCGCCGCCATCCAGGACCTGTGCGCACCGGCGCGGACCGACGCCATCCCGGGGCTGGTCTTCGAGCAGTCGGTCATCGCCCGGGCCAGGGAGTCGCACAAAACCATCGTCTTTCCCGAAGGCGGCGAGGACCGTGTGTTGCGCGCCGCCGAACAGGTCCTGGCCCGGGGCATAGCCCGGGTGATCGTCCTGGGCGACGTGGACGACATCCGGCGCAGGGCGGGGGTGTTGGGACTGGACATCTCCGCGGCCACGGTGTGGGACCCGGGCACGCATCCGGATCGGGAGGCCTTTGCCGAGACCCTTTTCGATCTGCGCAAGGAAAAAGGGTTGACCCTGGAAGGGGCCCGGGAGCTTCTGGCCGACAAGACCTATTTCGGGACCATGCTGGTCTACAAGGGGCTGGCCGACGGCATGGTCTCCGGGGCCACCACCACCACGGCCGACACCATCCGTCCGGCCCTGCAGTTCATCCGCACCAGGCCGGGCTTTTCCATCGTCTCCAGCGTGTTTTTCATGTGTCTGAAGGACCGGGTGCTGGTTTACGGCGACTGCGCCGTGAACCCCGATCCCACGGCCGCCGAACTGGCCGAGATCGCCGCGGCCTCGGCCGATACCGCGGCCCGGTTCGGCATCGTCCCCCGGGTGGCCATGTTGTCCTATTCCACCGGAACCTCGGGCAAGGGGCCGGGGGTGGACAAGGTCCGGGAGGCGGTGGCTCTGGCGAAAAAGATGATCCCGGATATCCCCGTGGAAGGGCCGTTGCAGTATGATGCGGCCATCGATCCGGTCACCGCGGCCGAGAAGACGCCCGGCAGTCCCGTTGCCGGCCGGGCCACGGTGTTCATCTTTCCGGACCTGGACACAGGCAACGTCACCTACAAGGCCGTGCAGCGCTCCTCCGGCGCGGCGGCGCTGGGTCCGGTGCTTCAGGGGCTGCGCAAGCCGGTCAACGACCTAAGCCGGGGCTGCACCGTGCGCGACATCGTGTACACGGCGGCCGTGACCGCCATTCAGGCCGGACAGGACGGCGGGGGGGACTCGTGAACATCCTGGTGCTCAACTGCGGCAGTTCCTCGCTCAAATACCGCCTTTTCGACATGGACTCGGAAACCGAGACGGCCCAGGGCCTGGCCGAACGTCTGGGAACGGACCGGAGCCGCCTGGAGCACGCGGCCTTTCCGGGAGGCCCGGGGGAGATCCGCCGGGTGGTCGAGGAACCGATAGCCGATCATGCCGGGGCCGTGGCCCGGGCGCTGGAGCTTCTGACCGAGTCCGGCGGGCCGGTGCGGGACGCTTCGGACATCGGGGCCGTGGGGCACCGGGTGGTGCATGGCGGAAAGCGGTTCACCCGGCCAGCCGTCATCGACCAGGCGGTTGAGGAGGGCATCCGGAAGGTCATCCCCCTGGCCCCCCTGCACAATCCGGCCAACCTGACCGGCATCGCCGCGGCCAGGGAGCGTTTCCCGGACGCGCCCCACGTGGCCGTGTTCGACACCGCCTTTCACCAGACCATGCCCGAGTATGCCTATCTTTATGCCTTGCCGTACGATCTCTACGAAAAATACGGCATCCGGCGCTACGGCTTCCACGGCATCTCCCACCGCTACATCGCCGGTCGCGCGGCGGAAATGCTCGGCAGGCCCCTTTGCGAATGCGACCTGGTCACCGTGCACCTGGGCAACGGCGACAGCGTGTGCGCCGTGAAAAAGGGCCGCAGTGTGGACACCTCCATGGGCATGACCCCCCTGGCCGGGACCATCATGGGCACCCGCTCCGGGGACCTCGACCCCGAGATCGGGCTTTTTCTGGAGCGCCAGGCCGGGATGGACGAGGCCGCCGTGGACGACCTGTTCAACCGCAAAAGCGGCCTTCTGGGCATCTGCGGCTCAAGCGACATGCGCGACATCCACCGCCGCCGGGCGGCCGGGGACGCCCGGGCCGAACTGGCCTTTTCCATGTTCGCCTACAGCATCCGCAAATACATCGGGGCCTACATCGCGGTCCTTGGCCGGGTGGACGCCGTGGTCTTCACCGCCGGCATCGGCGAACACGACC
>JBMONM010000059.1:0-2123 GCA_049324675.1 Thermodesulfobacteriota bacterium | reverse complement strand
GGCGCTCCTCCTCGCTGACGTTGACGATCTCCCGCTCCAGCCGGGTGCGCTCGTCCATTTCCGCCCGCAGGGCGGCATTGTTGCCCTCCAGTGCCCGGGACAGGTCTTCCACGGCCGTGAACGCGTTGGCGAACCTCTGGGCCAGGGCCAGGGCCTGGGACAGGGCGAAGGCCAGCATGCCGAACGGCAGGAGATTCAGGACGTTGATGCTGAAGAAGAATCGGTAGATGTCGCTCAACGAGGTTGCCGACAAGATAACGTAGCCGATGAAAAGAGTTAACGCGCCGTCGCGGCCGCGCTTCAGGCAAAGTCCAAGCATGGCCAGAAAGCATATATTTATGAACAAGGTCACCAATGGCAGATATAGCATTGCCTTGTAAACGTACGCAGCAGGCTGGGTGACGATGATGAAAACGAACACGACGCTTCTTATGTCGCACACATATTTTACAAAAACAAAAAACTCATCAGGATAGATCGATTTATAGAATCGATACAGGACGGACCCCAATACGGCGTACGCGACAAGAGGTACTCTGTTGACAATGCCCGGATCGATGTTTGGAAAGAAAAGATAAATCAACCAATCCGACGAATCCAGTGTCATGAACGCCGTGACGAGCACAATGCAGCCGATGGCGAAATAGAGCGAAGAGATATCCTTCTTTCTCAAATAGTGAAGGGCGAAATGATAAACTGCCATGATCAGCAGGCTGCCGACAAAAAACATGGACCAGGTCCAGATGCGGACATGCACCTCGTGCACCTGGTCCGGGAGGCCCATCATGATCGCCTGATTCAGGCCGCCCCGGCGAAAGATGTGGTTGGAGACCTGCAACACCAGATCGATGGGCGCCCCGTGACTCTCGAAGCTGCCCACAACCAGGGATCGATGCGGAGTTTCCGCCTCGGCGACGTCGCCGACAACGCCGCTTTCGGCGATGAGCCGCCCGTCGACCCACATCCGGTAGGCGGCGTTGATGCCGGCGATCCGCAGGGCCAGCCGGTGCTCTCCTGGCGGCGGCGACACCCGCAGACGGAAGGTGGCCTTGCCATGCCCGGGCAGGGGTCGGCCGTGGAGTTCGTGGCCGTTCCATACCCCGGGGAGGAGCAGGAAGCCGGAGGGGTCCGGCGGGGTGACGCCGGGCCTGAAATCCTCGGGGGAAAGCAGCCGGTCCCAGTAGAACTCCCACTGGCCGCCCAGGTCCACCGGGCCGTCCCGGGCCATGTCAAAGCCGGTCAGATCGAAAACGCCGTGTTCGGCGACGGGCATGTCCGCGTCGCGCAGAACGCATCCACCGCCAAGGGTGAGAAGCAGGAGCGCCAGGAGGGCGGTCAGCATCGGACGGACTGGCTGGTTCATGCGCATGCGATTCGTTCCCGACGCCCCCCGCCCACACCGGCGGCGGACTGACGGCAATGGGTCGATTCAGGCCTACCAGCACCACCACATGCCTTGCCGCCCGTGGTTTTGCAAGCCCGAATGCCCCGCCCATCGCGGCCTGCGCGAATCCGTTCACCGCGCTCAAGCGGCCTGCCCGGGGTATCGTGCGCCGGGAAACCGCCGCCGCGCGTCAAAACTCGTACCTGACCCCCACGGCCCCGGCCTGGGTCTGGGTCCCACGGGCCAGGAACTGCCCGGAATAGCGCACGTAGAGCTTGGTGGACTCGCTCACCCCGATGCTCACCCCGGCGTCCACCAACAGGCTGTCCCGGGCCGGCTCCCCGGTCCTGGAGGTGAAGCCCGAGGTCGGCGAACCGTTATACCTCGCCGAAATGGTCGTGGAATCGTCCAGGAACTCGTGCCCCCAGCGCAGGGACAGGTCCGGGCTGACGGTCGTCTTCTCCCCCACCGTGAACGTGCCCGAGACCTTGGCCCCCAGGCCGGTCTTGAGGGACTCACCGGTAAAGCCCTGGACGGTCAGGCCCAGGTCCGGATCGGACTCCGCAAATCCCGGATTCGAGACGTAGCCATAGTCCAGGGTAGCCACCGGCCCGGCCTTCCAGTCCCCGAAGGTCCAGTCGTAGCCCGTGGACAGCGAGGCCCCGAACAGAAACGAGGTATACTTGCCCGTGGGCTCCCGGGCGATGCTCCCGAACTCGATTCTGCGATCCAGGTGGTT
>JBMONM010000058.1:0-2127 GCA_049324675.1 Thermodesulfobacteriota bacterium | reverse complement strand
GCAAAAAGACTGCGGCCTTGGCGAACACCACCCAGTGTTTCCCCGTGCGGAAGCGACTCTCCTCTCCCTCATACACCAGAGCGCTCAGGCCCATCCCTTCCCTCCCCCGAATCGCGTCCGAATCCCTCTATGGCTCAGAAAAAACGACGCTTCCGACAACGGCCGACGCGTCAAAAAATCAAATTATCCCATATGCCCGGAAATGGCAAAGTGTTCCTGGGACCCGGACCTAGAACCAACGCCACCCCATCCACGCGGAAATCCAGGCCGCGACGACGCCCGCCACAGCCAGACATCCCAGGGCCCGATCGAGCCCGTAGGCCGCGACGCGCCAGCCCCTGCGACGGGCCGCGCCCATGGCCGCGCCAAGCCCTGCGCCACAGGCGAACCCCAAAAAATGCCCGCCCAGATCGATCTTCCCCGGCGCATCCTCCTCCCCCGCACCCAAAAGCGCCAAGAGCATCAACCCGGCGCCGAACGGCGCCACACGGCGCCAGGAAAGGCCCCGCGCCCTGGAAACGCTGACCAGCCCCCCAAGGACCCCCAGGGCCCCGAACACCGCCGTGGATGCGCCCAGGAAATGATGGCCCGGCCCCTCTATCAGGGCCTTGAGGCAGTTGCCGCCGGCCCCGGCCAGAAGCGCCAGGAAAAAACCCGCGCCCACCCCGGTCTCGCGGCACAAAAAGGCCATGAACAGCCCCCCCACCACGACGTTGCCCACCAGATGCGCGCCATCGGCATGCAGGGTCAGGGCCGTGACCGCGCGCCACCACTGCCCCGAAAACAGCATGGCCGCGGTGTCTCCCGCGCCCAGGCGCACGAAATCCAGGCGCCTGCCCCATATGACCGGATTGGAAACGAGAAACACGAAAAAAAAACCGATCCCGGCCATGACCCAGGCCACGGACCGGGTCGGAACCGGCCTCGGAACATGCGGCGGCTCGGCCCCTCCCCGGGCGTTCTCGCTGACGTAGGCCCGGATCTCGTCCACGGCCCTGTCCGCCAGCCGGCCGGGAACCCCGATACGCCAGAGATCGCCGTCCTGGAAAAGCCTGTGCGTCACCCCACGGGCGCTCAGCACCAGCGACCACTCCCGGGCGCGCTTTTCCGTCACCCCCGCCGCGCCGTCGTCGAACACCTCGCCGGTGATGTCCCGAAAGACCTCACGCCGCGGGAAGAGCCTTCTGCCGAACCTCGAAAGCGCCTCCCCAAACGCGTTTCCTTTGTGGTTGCCCTGGTCCCCGCCCACGTCTTCGCTTCACCCGCGCTATGGTCTCTGCTATGACACCGGCCATGGACGCAAGCCCACGCCGGTTCTCCACCCTCTTTTTCCTGGCCGCCCTGGCTCTTTCCCTGTTTCTGGCCTACATCGTCCTGCGGCCCTTCGTCCACCTTATCGTTCTCGGCACGGTCCTGGCCACCCTGTTCCATCCCGCCTTCCGATCCCTGCGCGGCAAATGGCCCGGACACGACTCCCTGGCGGCCCTGGCCACGGTGGCCATGGTGGTCCTGTTGCTCATCGTGCCGCTTCTGGTCCTGACCGGAGCCCTGCTCAACCAGGGCATGCAGACCCTGTCCGCCGTCCAGCTCTGGCTGCAGGAAAACGACCTGGAAACCCTGCTCTCCCAGGAACACCTGACGCCCTACCTCAACTGGGTCAAAACCCACCTCCCCTTTCTCGACTTCTCCAAAATCGACCTGCAGCAGGATCTGGTCGAACTGACCCGGCAATCCGGCCAGATCATCCTCGACGCCGGCACCACCCTTTTGGGCAACGCCCTCAAGCTGACCGTCAACTTCTGCATCCTGATCTTCATCCTGTTCTTCCTCATCCGCGACGGCGAATCCATGCTGGCCCGCATCAAATACCTCATGCCCCTGCGCGCGGAGCAGGAAGACCGGATCATCCGGCAATTCGGAAACGTCTCCCGCTCCGTGGTCATGGGCAGCTTTCTCATCGCCGTGTGCCAGGGCCTGGCCGGGAGCCTCGGGCTCTACATCGTGGGCATCCCACCCCTGTTCTGGGGCTTCATGATGGGCTTCACCTCGCTTGTCCCCGTGGTGGGCACGGCCATCATCTGGATCCCCGCCGCCATCTACCTCGGACTCTCCAACCAATGGGAATGG
>JBMONM010000057.1:0-2153 GCA_049324675.1 Thermodesulfobacteriota bacterium | reverse complement strand
CGGGCGCAAGGCCGCCGCGGGTCGGGGTGCAGGGGCATGATGCCCCTGCCGGGGGGTGCGGGGGGCGGCGCCCCCCGTGGGGTTTCAGCCGCCGTAGCGGCGGCGCATGGCCTCGATGAGGGTGGAGAGCCGGTGGCGGTAGGTATGTTCGGCCAGGATGCGGGTCCGGGCCTTGGCGGTGATGGCGAGACGCTGGGCGGGGTGGTGGAGGTAGTGGCGGACGAGGTCGGGGATTTCGTCGGGGTGGTCGTAGCAGGCGGTTTCGTCGGGGTCGAAGGCCTGGTGGAGCTGTTCGCGGCGGTCGGTGAGCGCGAAGCCGCCGCAGGCCGGGATGTCGAAGACGCGCTGGTTGACCGCTCCCTTCATCTGCATGCTGGTGCAGTTGAGGCTTATGTCCGAGAGGGGGTAGAAGCGGGGCAGGTCCCGGTAATAGTCCAGGGGCGGCAGATGTCGCCAGGGGGGCGAGGGGTCGGGGAAGGTTTCGGCCCAGTGGCGGTCTCCGGCGATGACCGGGGAGAAGGGCAGGATGCCGGCCACGCAGCGCACGCGGTATTGCCGGGTGGCCTCCCAGGTGAGAAGCAGTTCGAAGGCCAGCCGGTCGGTGGAGGCGGGCAGGGACAGATAGGCCTGGAGGACGGCGGGGTGTTTTCGGGCCAGGAAGTCCCGGACGCCGCGGGATTCGTGGCCGGCGAAGTCCGCGGCCAGGGCGGCGTGGTCGCGGGTGAGTTCCGGGAAGGCGGCCAGCCGGGAAAGGGGCTGGCGCACCTGCCGGACCATGGAGTTGCCCACGAAGGAGCAGGCGGCCGGCCAGGACGGATCGGGCGGCGGGTCGCCGGGTTTCGGGGGCCGGAAGCGGCCGGGATCCGTGGCCAGGGGCAGGAAGACGGGCTCCGGGAAGCCCATGGCCGCCAGGGACGGCACGGTGTCGGCGTCCCAGGTGAAGACCCGGCACCAGGGGCTGGTCTGGCGGGGAAAGTCGTGCAGGATGAGGTGCGGGTTGTCCACGAACCACGAGGCCAGGGGCAGTTCCAGATCGGCCAAAAGGCCCATGAGCCGGCCTTCCCGGTCCAGGCCCAGGTGGTTGACGGTCAGGGCGAAGTCCGGCCGGAAGTCGGCCACGGCGGCGAGCAGGTCCTCGACGAAGCGGGTCTGGCCGCGTTCCATGTCCGGCAGGGGCAGGGGATGGAAGGGGGCGCCACGTCCGGCCAGGGCCTCGGCGATCTCGCGCACGAGAAAATAGTCGCTGGAAAAAAGGAGCACCCGGGAGGCAGGGGCGGCGAACTTGCGGTAGCCGGCACGCTGTCTGAAAAGGGCGGCGGCGCGGAGGCGTCGGACGGTTTCCCGGTGATAGTCCGGGTCCAGGCGGGCGTAGGCCGGGTGTTCGATGACCGCGACCGGGGAGGTGGGGGATGCGGCCACGGCGGCCAGGGCCCGGGCGGCGGCCGCTTCCGGGTCGGGGTCGTCCACGAGGACCAGCCGGGGGTCGCCGGCAAGGCCGCGGGCCGGCAGGGCCAGGTCCAGGATGCCGGACTCGCGGTCGATGACGGCCACGCGGGGGGCGCCCAGGGCCAGGGCCAGGGCCGGAGCGGCGCCCAGCCCGAAGCCGACGAAGACGGGGGCCTCGCCGGCGGCCACAGCCTGCCGGGCGGCCTCGGCCAGCCGGGTTTCGCCCTGGCGGCCGCACAGGTGGCGGGTCTTGCCCGAGACGGCCAGCCGGATGTCCACGAGCCTGCCGGTGTCGGGATCGGTCACGGGCGTGGCGGCGTGGGGAACCGGGCTCATATCGGCTCACTCGAGGAACAGGATCTTGCCCAGGGCCTTGGCCGGCAGGGTGATGATGCCCTTGAGCACGCGGTAGACCATGTCGCCGACCAGCTTGTTGCGGTCGATTTCCAGCTTGGGGTCGTCCAGGGGGCCCTTGACCGTGGCCGGGACCTTGTTGCCGCTGTCCAGGGTGGCCACCACGGACAGGTCGATGGACTCGTCGCGCAGGTCCACGGACCCGGAGCCGTTGACCTTCATCTCCTTGCCGTCGATGAGGAAGTCGTTGGTATAGGCCACGCCCTCGCGGGCCGTGTAGGACGCGGAGAGCACGGAGAAGGGCAACAGATCGTATTTCGGTTCGGCGGCCTTGGCCGGCGGCGCGGTCGACG
>JBMONM010000056.1:0-17829 GCA_049324675.1 Thermodesulfobacteriota bacterium | reverse complement strand
GCCGGGACACCAGGATGTTCCGGCGTTGAATTTCTTAGTATTAAGCAACACCAAAGGGAAAGTCCATATGCCCCGCCCGAGATCAACGCTTGCGCAGATTATGCCTCGCCACGCAGGGGTTCCTTCGGCCTCGGGATCCACGCCAAATTCCATAGCTTTTTAATATGATTTATATCCAGGCCACGATTCCCGGTGCCTTCGCCCGGTTGAAAAAAGGCATCATGCCCGGGGTTGATAATGATGAATCCGATCCAGGAGGAGATCGCTGTCGTAGGGTTTGTCCATGTAATCATGGATGTCGTAGCGGCGGAAGAGATCCATATGCTGTCCCAGGCCGTAGCCGGTCATGACGATAATCGGGATATCGGCGTATTCCCGGCCGGAATGCCGCACCCGCCGGATGAACTCCCGACCGTCCATGCCCGGGAGACGCATGTCCAGAACCACGAGATCGAAATCCCTGGTGTCAAGGTGGGCCAGGGCCTCCTCGCCGTCATCGGCATCCGTGACCACATGCCCGCAGTCCTCCAGGACCTGTCTGGCAAGCTTGCGGTGGTTGGGGTCGTCCTCCACAACCAGGATGCGCAGTCCGGTGGTGGACATGCAGTGATCACACAAGGCCAGCACGCTCAACATGTTCGTTCCCTTGTCCAGGAGTTGCCGAACGGACCGTATCGGCAACAGGGTTGCATAACATGCTCATTGCAAAATACGGGCAACACAAAAAGCTTCCGGAGGCATCCGGGCGTTCCCCTTCTCTTTCGGCCAAGCTCCTTCTCCGCCGTGGCCGATGCCACCGCAACCCCGCGTCGGGGACAACGCCACGTCACGGTGCCGGATGAATCCCACCCCTCCGGATTTACGGGAAAAATGGAATTCAGGAAATACCGCTCTTTTTGCGTACCCGTAAGTAGTATAGGCACTCCGCAAAAAAAAGCAATCCGGGCGATCAGCGCCTCTTCCTGGAGCCCGTGGCCACGGCGTAAACGCCGGGCACGATCCGGGACAGGGCCGCGCCGAGGAACCCGAGAAAAATCATGGTCACGATCGCCGTGATAAAAAAATACAGCACCTGGAAGACGATTCCCTGCGGCTGGAATCTGGACAAAATTGAAGTTTGAGTGATGGACAGGGTTGGCTCGTGGGTCAGATAGATGAAAAAACTGTATGCCGCCCCGACATGGAGGAACCTGTTGTTTTTAATAAAGGAATAGCGTGAAAGACACCAAAAGAAGAGCACGCCGAGAAGCATGTTACATTTGAAAATAAAATGATAAGAAGAAGGAGACATCCCTATCTGTTCATGAAAAATCATGATCGTCGTCAACATGACGAAAGATGGATAGATATATTTGTCAAGAAAACCTGAATTCTTCAGATTAAAATCATATCTGGAGAGAAGACCGCCGACATAAAACGCAAACGCGTTTCCATAAAATGAAAATGATACCGCTCCGCTGCAAACAGTCCACAAAAAAAACAGCATTACCACTCCTATCAGCGGAGCCTCTTTGTAAAACACAAGAAAAACAGGACTGACAATGAAAACGATGAGCAAATCGCGCAGGAACCACAACGGATAATTGACTGGAACAGTGCCCAAACCAAAAAGCTTTGTCCATATCCCTTCCTGTACAAGAAAACTCCTACTCCCGAACATCTCTATACTGCCCACGAAGTAAAGCCACAAAACCCAGATCAAGTTGAAAAGAAGATACGGGACGAAGATGGAGAGAAGTTTCTTGCGGCACATGGTCAGATATGCAGGAACCGAAAGGTCGAATTTCCGTAAAAACAGATATCCTGATATAATGAAAAAAAGCGGTATGGCAGAATGCGTAATGTTGTCGTTGAAAATGCTGATGACGAACCGGGTCCCGGATTCCAGCCCGGGGACCAGGCCGGTCAGCAGCCGCGCCCCGTGGGCAAGAACGATGAGAAAAATGAGGATCAGGCGCAACACGTCGATCCGTTGGGAAACATCCTGATCAATAGGCCCCATGGCCGGCCCCAGAAGCCAGCCGGTTTTCACTGCGGTATTCAAAAAGTATTCTCCTTGTGGAAAAACCCACGAAAACGCGGGGAGTGCAGCCGAGAGGGGAAGGCGTTATGAAAAAACGCGGCCGGACACACGATCATTCATGGTAGACGAGTTTCTGCTTGAGGGTCGTCGCATTCACGCCGTAGCCCTCATGACGCAAAATATCCCGGAAGCAGTCGACCAGCCTGTCCACGGCATATCGCTTGTCCGTAATCTTTGGAGACGTGCGGAGCTCTCGGATGATCAGGTCGATCATGTACACGCAATGCTCGACCTCGTTCAGATCCCTGGTAGCCATATTCCTCCCTTCAAACAGACGTGAACCGGGCCCTCCGGTCAGACATCGCGGGCCCCGGGCTGATGGTCGCCCGGACGCGATCCCGCCGCCCCCTACAGCACGGACTTCAGATCATGGCCATCGCGCAGACCCTGGCGATAGGCCATATCCACATAGCTGCGCCGTACCCGGTGCGCCAGTTCCACAAGCTCCCGCAGAACATCGGACGCCTCGTCCCGGTGCTCCTCGGCGACCAGTTCCTGCAACCGGGCGGACTTGTTCTTCATGTCCGCCATGTGCGCAAGGACTTCCTCATCGGAAAGCTGGGCGTTGAAAAGGTCTTCCACCCGGGCTTTGATCATGTCCGGCAAGACGGCCTTGAGCGTGTCCATACACACCTCCTGGACGTTTCACACAACCTTGGAAGCGTACCCCCGGATACCGCGCCGCGCACCCGGGCCGAACCCCGCCGCAATCCGGACGGTTCCGGGCGCCATCCATCCTTGAACACACCCGCCGCCCGGGCGCAATCCGACCACAACACCGTGGCCGGATCGTTTAGCGACCCTGGTCCGTTACCGGGTCCACCCGGTCGACGACCACACGTTCGAACTCCCCTTCGCGCCCGATCACTTCGCCGGCCAAGGTACACGCCGCGTCCTTTTTCCCCAAGCGGAAAAGCTCCTCCATGACCGGCTTGCCCGTGGCGTCGTCACAGACAAGAAAGCCCCTGCCGTCCGGAACCGACCGTACCTCGCAGCAGAATGCCCGGCGCTCCTGATCCCAAAAAAGGCTCACCGGACGTGCCGTGATTTTGATCTTTTCGCCAGCCGTTCCCAGGCCGGACCATACGCACACAACCGACACCAGAACGATTGAACACAGAATACGTTTCACCGAACCACCCCACTCGAAACGACCATGCTCTCCACGCCATGCCCCGCGCGACCGGACATGACGCGCACCTCACACACCCGCCCATCCGTCAGTCCCCGGATTCCCGGCCAATCCCGCGGTCAATCAAAACCAAAAGGAACGGAAAAGGCAAAAGCAGCAGCACGATATCCTGGGACAAAATCCAGAGCACCACCGATTTGATCGGCGACGGACGCATCTCGATCAGGGACATGGCCATGGAATCGGACAGGTAGTTCCCCGCGCTCCAATCGAGCCATATCCCTTCGGAAAAAAACACATAGGCCTTGTAGCCCAAAAGGCCATAGATGACCATGATGGAAATCAGAAGGCAGATATTGCCGAACAGGCCGCGCGATGTTTTCATATCCGTGCCGGCCGCCGGACCGCTCCCCATGTTCCCGGGGGGCTGACACGGCCAGGATTGAAATCTTAAAAAACAAATTTTACCCGAGGTCGCATAAGTTCTCAACCTCAACCCAACGTCACGGCCGCCGGCAGGCGGCTCCCGCCTCCAAAGGGCGGGGAACACCCTCTTTCTTCCGTTGTCGTCTCAACCGTATTCATGGTATTTCCCTGCAAACATGGCGGCTCCCAAGGCAGACGCCACAGGAGACGCCTGTCACGAAACCAGCGTGGAAGGTCTGACGTGCCACAGCGTTTAGCGGCTTTCCCGGCCCCCCATCGTCACAGGGAACCGAAGGGCTTTCCGTCAAATCCGATCCCGCCGGGGACGTCGCGACGTGCCCGGCTCGAACCGCCCGTCCCCGTGTCCTTCCCGGGCCACAGTGGTGCGACCGGACTTTTCAAGGTCCGCCCCATCATCTTGCCGGTACTCATTTTCTGCCTTCTGGCCGCAACGCCCGTCTGGTCCATCCCCGTCACGGTGACGCCGGTTTCCCTGGCGGATTTCGACGTCCTGCTCGCGCAAACCGAGCAATGCGTGGTGGTGGCCATGGCCTCGTGGTGCGGGCCGTGCAAAACGGAACTGCCGTATCTCGTCAGCCTGTACCGTGATTTCAAAAAAAACGGGCTGGTGCTTTTCGGGTTGAGCCTGGATTTCGCCGGCGCCCAGGCCATGCAGCCGGTGGTGAACAAATACGGAGTGGACTTTCCCGTCTACTGGGCCGGAGAGGCCGCCGTCGGGCACTATGGACTCAACCCCATCCCCATGCTGGTTTTCTTCCGAAACGGGCGCATCGTCGACCGAGTCCGGGGCGTCCACGACGAAGAGGAACTGCGGGCCATCCTTTCCGATTTTCTCGAAAGAAAAAAACCCTAGGCGCTCATTGTTTTTCGGCCCGACGGAAAACGAGCCTTCCAGCCCCCGGCATGTCCACGACAAGCTCCCGGCCAACGACTGCGGCCTGAATCACGCCGCCGGCCCGGGTATGCAGCCAAAGCTCCTTTCCCTTCACATCCCACTTGAAGGCGATGGATTCGGAACCGGTGTTCCAGGCGCCCTGCCCGGCCTCTCCCAATTCCAAAACCAGAGGCCGCCCCGGCCCACCCCCCGCGTCGTGAACCGCCTCGTATCGTCCGGCCAACGGCGGAGAGCGGTCGCAAGCCGCCAAGGTGGAGACCGCGAGAACAACCAGAACCATCAGGAGGGATCGCATGCGGCCTCCCTGATCCTCATCCGGAAGTGTTCCTCGAGATGAAAATACCGGTCATATCCGAATACATGCGCGGCCATGGCCAGCCAAAGCAGATCCCTGGCCAGGGTCAGCCAGGAAATGGGATCCTCGATGGTGTGAAAGCAGCCGCACCCGATGGGCACGCCCTGAAAGAGCACCCACATGATGGCCAGGGTGAAAAGGACGAGCAGGCCTCCCAAAGCTGCCGTGGCCGCACGGGTGCGGATTCCGGCCAGAAGCAATGTCCCGCTGATGAGTTCCATCCAGGGAAGCACCACGGCCATGATATTGACCATATAATATGGGATGATCTGGTAGGAGGCGATGGTTTCCGCGAATTCCGCCGGATAATTGATCTTGTAGATGCTGGCGTAGATGAAGAGTCCGCCGAGATAGATCCGGAAGCACAGGGCCAGCCAGGGATTGAGAAACCGAACCGCCTTGCGCAACCGGATGTTCATGGCTCCACCGGAAACCCACGTTTTTCCCATCCGGCGAGCCCACCGGACAAGAGCTTCACTTCAGCGTGCCCCCGTTCGAGCAGGAGCGCGGCCACGTCGTCATCGTAACGACGGCTGACGTTGCCGCCGTAGACCACGATTTCCCTTGCCGGGTCGGTTTCCGCCAGCTCCATGCCATAGACGAAATCAAAAAGCGCCAGCGGCAGGTTGACGGCGCCGGGAATATGTTTGTGTTCGTAGAACTCCCTGGGCCGCGCGTCCACAATGATCGCGGTCCCCTTCTCCAGCCGGGATCGGGCCAGGGCGGGGTCCACGGCCTGGATGTCCGCACGCCCCCAGCCTGCCGGAACCAGGGTGACGCCGGACGGATTGGCGGTGTTGAACAAGAGGCCGATCACCAGGGACACGCCCACAATCAGTACGAAATCCAGGAGGGAAACCCGCCCCACCCGGTCCATTTCACGACAAACCAGATCCCGCAACCGCTGCCTGGCGGCCTGCAGAAAGTCGATCTCCTGCCGGGACTTCGTCAGGTTGTCCAAGGTCCGCTGGAGTTCGAGATTTTGCGTGGCCAGTTTCTCAATCAGACGTGTTTTTTCCTCGTACAGGCCCGCATTGCGCAAGAAAACCGTGAAGGCCCCGGCCGCCGCCGCAAGGAAGTCCCGTTCCCGGGAATCGAAGGCCTGGGCGGCGATGCGGTCGCCAAGTCCCATGTAGCCAAACCGGCCGTCATCAAGGACGAACCAGACTCCGGGCATGTCCCGGGGGAGTCCCGCCTCGGTGAGGACTGCCGAATCCTCGACCACTCCCCGCCGCAAGCCGCCCGTCGAATCGTGTCCCGAGGCAAACAACATCCTGGTCACCAGGCGACCTACCCGCTCGCCGCCGACGTCCGCCAGCCCGGCTTCGTCCATCCCGCGACAGGCCAGCCGACGCCGGCCGCCTTTTTCCGAAAAAAGAATCACAAATCCCCTGGCCGCACTCACCGCGCCCATGGACAAAAGCAGAAACCGCTGCATGAGCTCCCGGGAATCCAGCAGGCCGCTGAGCTCGTTGACCGTGTCGTTGACGGATTTCAGATGAAACACCTGACGGTCGAGATCGGCTCCGAGACGCTTGGCCGCGGCCAGGGATTCCTGCAACTCGACGTTTCCGGCACCGAGTTCGTCGTTTAAGCGGCGTATCTCCTCGATAAACAACGCCCGCCCCAAAAACTGGAGAAAGGTCGCCGTCAAAGACAGCAGGAACGTTTTGTCATCCTCGGAATAGTCCCCCTTGATGGCATTTCCCAGGACGACGAAGCCATATTCCTCGTCCATGACCCATTTCACCACGATCTCCGTCCCTGGTGGAAACGGCGAAGGGCCGCCCCCCTTGTTCACAAGGAGGATATGCGGCCGGGAAAGGGGAACCCGCCTGTCGGCAACCACAGAGGAAAAATAGGACCGGCGTATCCGTTCCGGGTCATCCCGCAGCGGCGCCAGGTCGGCATCGGAAAACCCCCGGGAACAAAAGATTCGTGAATCCCCGCCAGGCCCAAAGATCAGAATGAATCCCTGGGTGGCGCCCAACGCCCCCATGGCCGTCAAAAGAAAGGAATCCGCGATGCCCTCCGAGGTGACCAGGCGGCTGAGTTCGAAAGAGGCATCATTGAGGGTCTGCAGCTGGAAAATCCGCCGAGCGAGCCGGCCGTGGTCATCGTCGACACGGGTTGCGGAAAGCTGGAACTCGTCTGGAGCGCGTATGGCGTCACTCATCGGCACAGGCTTTCAATGGTGCTGTAAAAGCCCTCCATGTCCGTAATCACCCCAAGATGGGCGTACAGGACCCGCCCCTGGCTGTTTACGATCATGGTGAAAGGCGTTTTCGGTTCCCCCAGCGCCTTGTGCGCCGCATATTCCGGGTCGTTGACCACGCAAAACGGGTATGATCCTTTTTTCTTTAGATATTCCAACTCCTTATCCGTCGCTCCGGCAGCCATGGCCAGCATCCGCACCCGGCCGGACAGATTCGGGTCCCTGGACAGGCGGGCGTGAAGCTTGGCGAAAAGCGGCGCCTGTTTGTGGCACTCGGGACAGTAGACCCCGATCACCTCGAAGATGATGCATGATGCCGCCACATCGCCAAGGGGGAACGTAGCCGCATCGGAAAGGCCCAATACCGCGCGATCTTCCGGCGACTGCGGCGAGACCAGGGAGAAGGCCGGCAGCACGTCTCCCTCGCGGGGCAGGTCGCCGGCATACACGGAGGCGGCACGGCCCGCAGCGACCATCAGCCCCAGCACGAGACAGAAACGCCGCACGGCCGACACCGTCATGACGCCCTCCCCCCCCGGCCAGAGCCCGCCGCCCTGGTCCGCAACCTGTCCACGGCCTCGGCCTCGGTCTCGAAGATGTCCACCATCTTGGTGATGCCGACGATCTCAAACACCTTGGTGAAATTCTCCGACGGCCCGGAAATGGCCACGAGTTGGCCGCGCTTGCCGCTTTCCAGCAAAAGTTGGGTCAGGACGGCGATGCCCGCGCCGTTGATGGATGCGCTCTGGTCGAAATGCAGAACCAGGGGGGACATCCCGCCGGTTCCCGAGGCCTGTCGGTAGGCCTTGATCAGAAACGGCTCGGAGCGCGAGGTGACATTGCCGCGAATGTCGATGACGGACACATCGGCGAGGCTGCGCACGGTGATCTCCTCATCCTTGTTGCGCAAGGCCTCCAGACGTTCCTCGGCCCGCCGCAGGGCCGATTCCAGGGCCTCCTGGCGGATGGGCTTGTCGATGAAATCCGTGGCGTTGAGATTGAGCGCCTTGAGCGCCAGATCGATATCACCGTGCCCGGTGATGACGATGACCTCGGTATCCGGGCTTTCTTCCTTGATCTCCTTGAGCACGGCCAACCCGTCCATGCCCGGCATCTTGATGTCCGTCAGCACGATGGGCGGGCGATGCTCCCGAAATATCTCCAGGCCCCGCTCGCCGGTTTCGGCGGTCAGCGGCTGGTAGCCGTAGGCCTCGAGGTACAGGGAGAACATGGACAATGTCGGCTTCTCATCATCGATGACCAATATCCGTCGCATCCTGGAGTCCTCTCTTTCAATTGGCCGAAACGGGGAAGGAAAGCTTGAAGGTGGTCCCCTCTCCGGGTTCGCTGCCCACCTCGATATCCCCTCCGTAATCCTTGACGATGCCGTAGGAGATGGACAGCCCCAATCCCATGCCGTGGCCAGTCGTTTTGGTCGTGAAAAAGGGTTCGAAGATTTTGTGCAAATCCTGCGGGGAAATGCCGCAGCCGGTATCGGAAACGGTCACGGCCACACGGTTGTTCTCCAGCCAGGAGCGAATGGAAATCTCGCGCGGCTCCTGATTCTTCCGCCCCTCGTCGCCCTGGCCGTCGAAACGCATGTTGATGGCGTCGCGGGCATTGGTCACGAGATTGAAAAACACCTGTTCAAGGCGGTTGGAATGGGCGTGGACCTGGGGAAGATTGTCGCACAGATCCAGGGTCACGTCGATGTTTTGCAGGGCCAGTTGCTGGCCGATGATGGTGAACACGCCCCGGATGGGTTCGTTGATGTCCACCTTTTCCTTTTTCAGGTCGGACTTGCGGCCGAATTCCCGCAGATGGCTGATGATGGCCGCGGCCCGGTCCACCTGGACGCTGATCTCCCCCACCACGCGCCCCAGGTGCTCCTTGGGAATATCCCGGTTCTGGCCGACCATGAGGCCCAAGAAATCGCTGCCCATCTTGATGGCGTTTAGGGGCTGGTTGAGTTCGTGGGCGATGCCCGCGGACATTTCGCCCAGGGTCTTCATCTTGCTGGCCTGGATGAGCTGGGCATCCTTTTCCACCATCTCGGTGATGTCGGTGGTGGAGAAAATGACCGCCTCCTTGCCCCGGTAATGGGTGCGGCAGGCATGCACGTTCACGAAAAAGGGAACGCCGCCCTTTTTGATATGCCGGACCTTGGTGAAAAGGATGCATTCGCCGGCCTGGGGCGTCGAGAGAAAGCGGGAAACGCCGGTCATGGCGTCCGAGGGTTCCAGATCGGAGATGGGCCGGCCGATGAGATCGGGCTTGGCGTAACCGTACACCTCCTCGGCCCTGGGGTTGGCGTCCAGGATGTGCTTCCTGTCCAGGTCGACCACGAAGACCGGGTCCGGATTGCTGTCGAAAAGCGAGCGGTATTTCTCCTCGGACTCCCTGAGCCTTCGCCGGTACAGCTTGATGGACCAGATCATGTTGCTGAAGGAATCCGCCAGTTGGTCCACCTCGTCGCCCGTCCGCTTCTTGTAGAATACGCATTCCTTGCAACTGCGCACGTTCTCGGCCGTGGTCTCGGACTCGTCCATGAGGTTCTGGTCGAAATGCCAGCACGGCAGATCGGTATTGCTGTAGGCCGGACAATCCTTGGGTTCGCGGCCCTGAGCGTCGAGCAGGGTCATGGGGAAATCGAGGTTGCCCCGGCTGATCTCATCCGAGATTCGGGTCAGTCTGGTCACGGGCTGGGTGATGTAGTTGGAAAGCCGCAGGGCGATGAGAAAGATGATGACCACGATGGCCGAGATGAATCCCAGGAAGGTGAAGCGCAGCTTGCCCACAAGGTTGTCGATGTGGGTCTTGTTCAACCCCACGTGCACCGAGCCCAGGGTGTAGATGCCCTCCTTGATGGGCACGGCGATGTCATAGGCCTGTTCCCCGTCCACCTGGATGAGCGTCACGGCCTGATCCTGGTCGGGCGGCAGGACATTGACGGAGAGCAGGTCCCGGGGAAAGGGCTTTATGAACGTATGGGCCAGGATATTGCCGTCCAGGTCGACGATGTAGATGTAGGAGATGAGGATCTTGCGCTCCCCGAGCTGGGCCGCGTCAAAGACCAGGCTGACCAGGTTGGGCGTGTCCTGGTCCAGAACGTAGCCGCTGCCGCCCTCGGCGATGGACTGGGCGATGGCTATGCCGCGCAGTTCCAGTTCGCGGGTCAGGCTCGAGACCAGGATCCATCTGGCCAGCATGGCGATGGTCGCGCTGATAAGGAGGACCACCCCAAGCGTGCTCAGAAAGATCTTGATCTTAAGGCTTAGGCGTCGAAACGGCTTCATTTTCACCACCGGTTTTCTCCAAGGCGGCGTCGGGCGCAGGCGACTTTTCCCCGGAACTCTGTCGGCGAATGTTGTTCCAGTCGGTGATCAGGGCGAACTTCCCCTCCTCCAACTTGTTGAAATACACCCGCTCCAGTCCCTGGTGCCGGTCCGGACCAAAGGAGATGGTATTGGCGATGCCGACGGAATAGTCGCTGATGGATTCGATGGCGCTGATGAATCGATCCCGGGTCAGGTCCCTGCCGGCGCGGCGCAGTCCTTCCACCAGGACCTTGGCGTTGATATAGGCCTCCAGGCCCACGGTGTTCGGCTGCTCCTCGGGATAATAGCGTTTGAGCAGGTCGGAATATTCCACCACGCCCCATAAGAGGGTCCGGGTCTCGGGCAGATCGGGCGGCGGCACGACCTGGGACATGATCACCTCGCTGGTGGTTCGCGGTCCCAGGATGCGGGCGATCTCGTCGGCCCCCACAAAGGAGACGGCGTAAAAAACCGGCTTGGCTCCCCGTTTCTCCGCCAGTTGGATGAACCGGGCGCAGGGTCCGTAGGTCCCGATCATGACCACGGCCTCCGGGTCGGCCTCCAGGATGCGGTTCAGCCCCTCCTCCACCTCCATGGTGCCCCGGGCGTAGGTGCCCCGGGCCACGGGGGCCAGGCCGTAGTCCTTGAGCGCCAACTCCGTGCCCTTCAGACCGTCGAAGCCGTAGGTGTCGTACTGGTAGAAGACGGCGATGCGCTTGAGGCCGAGGTCATCCACCAGATGGCGCACGGCGGCCTGGGTCTCCTGGTAGTAGGAGGCGCGCACGTTGATGATGTGCCTGTTGAACGGTTCGCGCAGGGCGTTGGCGCCGGTGAAGATGCCGACCAGGGGGACCTTGGCCTCGTCGATGAGCGGCACGATCTTGAGCGTCGTGGGGGTTCCCACATAGCAGAACAGGGCGAAGACATTGTCCTCGATGATGAGTTTCTGGGTGTTGGTCACGCACTTGGCCGGGTCGTACTGGTCGTCCAGGGCCTTGACCTCGATGGTCCGGCCATGGACCCCGCCCTGGCCGTTGACGTGGTTGATATAGCTCATGGCCCCGTAGAGGGTCTGCAGGCCCAGGTAGCTGGCATGGCCGGAAAGCGGCAGGGAGGAGCCGACCAGGATGGTCGTGTCGGTGACGCCGGGGGTCACGGCGTCGGCCGCGTTTCGGGAATCATCCTGCTCACAGGAGACGAGGGTCAGGGCCAGTACGACAAGAAACACGGACAGCGTACGACGGAGTCTGGGGCTCACCTCGCGCTCCTTGCAGGCGGTTCGTGAACAGGCGGGGCGGTATCGCGACTTTTTTCACAACCGATAGCATACCGGGGAGGCGCGTCAAGGAATACCCATCGTTATGCCCACCCGGGCATATCCGTCGCTTCTCAAAAAACATTTCCTTCAAGAGAATCGGCCGCCTGGTATTTTGCCCTGGGGCCGCCCGCATCGGACACGGAGGGAAAACCTGTTTGCGGCTGGATGCGGGCACGGGGGCCGGCCGGCACGGCCAGAACCACCTTGCGGACAGGTGCGGACGGCCGGGCGGCGGCTAGAACAACTTCTTGGCGAATTTCCGGTTGTAATCCATGTAAAACCCGTAATCCATGGAGGCCTTGGCGATCTTTTGCTTGATCTCGCGCCTCTCCCGCTCGGTCTTCGCCGACGCAAGCCGTTCCTTGAGCGCCTCGATCTCCTTGCTCAGACGCACTTCCTCGGGCACGAAACCGGCATTCTTCAAAAAATGATACCCCACGCGCAGGTGCTCCGGCGCGTCGAAATACCCCTTCAAATCAAGCTTTTTCCCCTGCCCGTCCAGATTGTCGAACTGCCCCTCGGACATGGCCTGCCGAATCTTCGCCTCCACGATATCCACCCCGGGGCCTTCGGGCATACCGTGATCCCGCATGCCCAGATACTCCTGGTAGTCGGCCCGCGCCGCATCCTTTTGACATTCTTTCCGGAAGACGGCCCCGTCGGCGGCTTTGCAATCATCATCCGGCATACGTCCCCCCTGTCCGGCGTGCGACCCGGACCAGCCGGCCCGCAATCGCAAGAACACATACGCATTCGATAAATACAATACCTCACATTCCATATGTCTGACAAGGACCGGGCGCATTTGGATTCCCCGGTACGAAGCCGCCGCCGGGCGCAAAAACGGCCGCCGAGCGTATTGCCCGGCGGCCGTTTGAATCAGGCCCGAGGGTGGCGAGCCGGATTACGACAGGATGCGGGCGAAGGGCCTGGCCATCCTGGCCAGCATCGCCTTGCGGGTCATGGTCCGGGGCGAGGCCTCGGCCGTAACGTGTTTGTAGTAATTGTCCGGGGCGAACAAGGTCAAAAAGATCACCCGCACGTCGTCCGGGTCCACCAGGACCGCCTGGGCATGCGTCTTTTTGACCTCACCAAGCCGCTTTTTGGCCATGGCCAGCATCTCGTCCCTATCCCCGTAGTTCATGGCCCCGGTGGGACAGGTCTGGACACAGGCCGGCAACAGCCCGGCCTGGACCCGATCGATGCACATGTCGCACTTGTACATGACCTTGGTTTCGGGATTGACCCGGGGGATGTCGTAGGGACAGGCCGGGCGCACGTTGTCGATGCTGATCTGCTTGGTCTTTTCGGTGAAGATCACCGCGCCCGTGGCCTCGTCCTGGAGAACGGCGCCCTCCACCTCGGAGTCGGCCACCATCTTGCACGGGGCGTCCAGGCAGTGACGGCACTGGTCCGGGAAAAACAACCAGTTGAACCTGCCGTCGATGGTGGTCTCCTGAAAGCGCACCAGCTTGAGCGTCATCCAGGACAGATCCGGCGGATTCTGGTGCGAGCCGGTGTTTTCCGTCTTTTCGGCGGGTTTGTTCTTCCACTGCTTGCAGGCCACCTGGCACCCCCGGCAGGCCGTGCACTTGGACAGGTCGACGAAGAAGCTTTTTCCGTTCATGGGTGATGGCCTCCTTAGGCTTTCCGCACGTTGACCATGAAGGCCTTGGTTTCCGGGATGCCCGTATTGGGATCGCCCACGGAGGGGGTGAGCAGGTTGGCCGATTCACCGCCGTCCTTGGGGAAAACCCAGCCGAAGTGCCAGGGAATGCCCACCTGATGGATGGTCTCACCCATCACCGTGAAGGGCTTGATGCGCTCGCTGACGATGGCCTTGGCCCACAACTGTCCGCGCATATTCTCCACGATCACCTTCTCGCCGCCCTTGATGCCGCGCATGGCCGCCAGTTCCGGACTCATCTCCACGAACATCTGGGGCTCGGCCTCGAGCAGCCACGGCGTCCAGCGGGTCATGACGCCGGTCTGCCAATGTTCCGTGACCCGGTAGGTGGAGCAGATGAACGGGTAGCGCGGGTCGCACACGGCGCGCTTCTCGGCCTCGCCCGCAAAGATCAGGGCGGTCGGGTTGTGCAGTTGTTTGGAGAAGGGATGCTCGTTCACCGGACATTCCAACGGTTCGTAGTATTCCGGGAACGGACCGTCGTTGCGGCCCGGCCCGAAGAGCTGGCCGAAACCCTCGGTGGTCATGATGAAGGGGTAGCGCCCCTTTTCCGCATCGGCCATGGGCGGCCAGGGACCGTCGGGCACATCGCCCGTCCACTTGCCGTCGACCCAGGCGATGACCGCCTTGTCGGGCTGGTAGGGCTTGCCGTTCATATCCACCGAGGCCCGGTTGTAGAGAATCCTCCGGTTGACCGGCCAGGCCCAGGACCATCCCGGGAACAGGCCGATCTTGGCCTGCATCTCGGTCTGGGTCTTGTCGCGGCGGGCGGCCATGTTCTTGTCGGTATAGGAGGCGCAGTAGATCCAGTTCCCGGAACAGGTGGAGCCGTCGTCCTGAAGCATGGCGAAGGCCGGCACCGGGGCTCCGGGCTTGAAGGTCTTGTCCGCGTCGCCGATCTTCAGGGTCTTTTCCTTGAGGAAATAGCCGTTGATCAGCTTGGCGACCTTGTGCGGATCGTAAACGTGGTTGGTGGCGATGTCCCAGTTCAGGT
The DNA here is from genome assembly GCA_049324675.1 of Thermodesulfobacteriota bacterium. Lineage (GTDB taxonomy): Bacteria > Desulfobacterota > Desulfovibrionia > Desulfovibrionales > Desulfovibrionaceae > Desulfolutivibrio. Next base: position 3,386 of record JBMONM010000056.1, on the reverse strand, counting down.
TCAGGATGGGATCGGGGAAGGCCCCCCCCTCCTTTTTGTAGAGATCGCGGATCTTTTCAAAGAGCTCGTAGATGATGTCCCCGTCGGGCTTGGACTCGCCCAGGGGCTTGGGGCCGCCGTAGCGCCACTGCATCCAGCGGCCGGAGTTGGAGATGGAGCCCTCCTTCTCGGTGGACACGCAACAGGGCAGAAAGAACACCTCGGTCTTGATCTTTTTCGGGTCCATGCCCGGCCCGCGCCAGAAGGAACCGGTCTCGGTATCGAAGATGTTCACCGTGACCATCCAGTCCAGCTTGGTCATGGCCTCCCGGGTCTTGTTGGAGTTGGCCGTGCTGGCGGCCGGGTTCTGGCCCCAGGCGAAAAAGCCCTTGAAGACCCCCTTGAGCATGGCGTCGAACAGGGAAAGCCAGGAATAGTCCTTGCCGGCGTCGAGCTTGGGCAGCCAGGCATAGGCCGTCTCCAGTTCCTGCCTGGGATACAGGGCCTTGAGCAGGCTGGCGACGTATTTGGGCCGGTTGCCCCACCAGTTGGCGCTTCGCGGATCGGCGGATTTGGGAGTGTTCTTGGCGTTGTAGTCCGCAAGCGTGGGCATGGCGGCCATGGGGGTGGGCAGGTAGCCGGGCAGGATGTGGAACAGAAGCCCCTGGTCCGTGGATCCCTGGACGTTGGCCTCGCCGCGCAGGGCGTTGATGCCGCCGCCGGCCACGCCGATGTTGCCCAGAAGCAGTTGGATGAGGGACATCGCCCGGATGTTCTGCACGCCCACGGTGTGCTGGGTCTGGCCCATGGCGTAGAGCATGGTGCCGGACTTCTCGGGTTTTCCCGTGGCCGCGTAGGCGTTATAGACCTCCAGGAGGTCCTTTTCCGGCGTGCCGCAGATCTTGGACACGGTCTTTGCGTCATACCGCTCGTAATGCTTCTTCATGAGCTGATACACGCAGCGCGGGTCGGCCAGGGTCGGATCCTTCTTCGGGACCCCCTTGTCGTCCTTGACGAAGGCCCAGGAGGATTTGTCGTAGGCCCGCTTTTCCGCGTTGAAGCCCGAAAACAGGCCGTCCTTGAACTCGAACTTGTCGCCGACGAGAAACGCCGCATTGGTGTAATTGACGACGTAATCCTTGAAGATCAGGTTGTTTTTTATAATGTAATTGATCATGCCGCCGAAAAACGCGATGTCCGAACCCGAACGCAGGCGGGCAAAGATGTCCGCGTGCTGGGAGGTGCGGGTGAAGCGCGGGTCCACGTGAATGAGCTTGGCGCCCTTTTCCTTGGCCCGCATGACCCACTTGAAGGAAACGGGATGGTTTTCGGCGGGGTTGCTGCCGATTACGAAAATGCAATCACTGTTGACGATGTCGATCCAGTGATTGGTCATCGCGCCGCGTCCGAACGACTCTGCCAGAGCCGCCACAGTGGCGCTGTGTCAGATACGGGCCTGATGCTCGATGTAGGTCAGTCCCATGGCCCGAAGCATGGCTTGGTAGACCCAGCATTCCTCGTTGTCCATGGCCGCCGAGCCCACCGAGGCGATGCCGGCCGCCCGGTTGACCACCTCGCCCTTGGCGTTTTTGACCTCGAAGGTGGCGTCGCGGGTTTCCTTGGTCAGCTTGGCGATGCGCTCCAGGGCGAAATCCCAGCTTTTTTCCTCCCACTTATCGGAATACGGGGCACGATAGAGCACCTTCTGGATGCGCCGATCGTTCTCCCCGAGCTGGAAGATGGACGCGCCTTTGGGACACAGGGCTCCTTCGTTTATGGGATGGTCGGGGTCGCCCTCGACGTTGACCGCGCGCCCCTTGCCGCCGTCCGCCGTGCTCACGATGAGCCCGCAGCCAACGGAACAGTAGCAGCATACCGAGGTGGTCTGCTTGGTCCCGGCCAGCTTGGCCGCCTCGGCCTTGGCATGGACCGGGGTGAGATCGAATCCCAGGCCGCCGAACGCGGTGACGGCCATGGCCCCGCCGGTCAGCTTGAGAAAATCCCTGCGTTTGAGTTTCATGGATTCCTCCAACCGGTTACGTGTTCAGCACCCGCGAATCTCCCGGCCCAGGCGAAGCTGCAAGGCATAGCCCGCCGCAAGCCAGGTCACGGGCGTTTTCGCCCGGGGAACATCCGTCCCCGCCCTGCCGCGCCTGGAAAAGGACATGGACTCGGCCCGCAACCGGACCGCCCCCAGATCGAATCCCAGACCCGCGAACGGCAGCATTCCCCGCGCGCTTGCCGCGCCCATACACTGGTCTTTCATTGATGTGATCGACCTCCGTCGCCTCGCGATGCGTTATGTCAAAAATGACATAACTACTCGAAATAAATGATGATATTCTTTATGAGGCGAATCGGGCGGGCGGGTCAAAAAAAATTCGATTAGTCGTGTTTTGGCACAAGAGAACTGACAAAGGTAAGAAGAATCGGCAGGATAGACTCGTTTCTGTGGTTGTAGCGAAATTCCAGTTCCTTGAGGTACAGCGGAAAGCGGCGGGCGCTGACCCCGCTGAAACGGCTTAGCCGCGCCCGGGCATAGCTCCAAAAGCCCCCGGGCCGGGTGTCCAGATACGGGGTCCGGTCCAGGATGTCGGCATAGCGCCAGGCGTCGTCGCCGCCGCAGAACATGAGCGCGTCGTAATGCTGGTAGCGGTCGGTGTAGACGATCCGGCCCAGGCGGGTGACCTTGAGGGAAAAATGCATGTTGAAATGCACCACATGCTCCACGCGCATGTCCGGCACGAGATCGAGAAAGGTCCAGCCCGGCTTTTCAATGATGCCGAAGACCGGGATGGGGCCGCCCGGCTCCTCGGGCAGGGACATGACCATACGGCCGTTGTCGTAGCCGAGCTCCCGCCCCACCTCGCCGAACAGGAGCTGGGCCGCGTCCAGGGCGTTGGCCATGATGGAGAACCGGACCACGGTCACGGCCCGGTAGACCGTGTTGTAGGCCAGACCCAACTGGTCGGCCATGCGGCTGACGGTCCGTTCCAGCTCGAAAAGCCGCAGAAGCCGCAGCCAGTCCCGGCAGCTCAAGCCCCCCACATTGAGGAACCGGCCGGAAAAATCCTGAAAGGTATACCGGCAGGCCCCGCAGCGCAGCCTGCCGTCGGCAAGCTCGTAGACCCTGCCGTTGCGGCAGCGCGGGCAATACCGCCCGCCGCCCTTCCAGACGTAGGACAGCAACAGCCGCCGGGCCGCGGCCTCGGAGCGCACATGCCGCTCGTATTCACGCGGTTCCACGGCCGCCCTCCGGATTCACCTTCCCGCCCCCTCCCGAACGAGGATCACCCGACCCCGGCGGCGGCGAACGCCGCGTCCACGATCTGCCGCGCCTCATCCTGGATGCGGCGCAGGTGCTCCGGCCCCGCAAAACTCTCGGCGTAGATCTTGTACACATCCTC
>JBMONM010000055.1:0-17954 GCA_049324675.1 Thermodesulfobacteriota bacterium | reverse complement strand
AGTATGCTCGTAATGAAGTCCTGTCCACCCCTTTTCTGGAAAACCATGTCCCGACCCGCATGAACGGATATGAAGCCCGTTCGGCCCAAACCGGATGCGCGGGAGCCTGCGCATCCGGCGACAGGGGAAAAGTCCGCTGGTCCATAACCTGCGTTCGCGAGGGCACCTCCGCAGGGACTTGTTTCGTTCCATGCTTCGTGGCATGAAACAGACATGAAACATCAGCCCCCTTCCATCCCTCCCGCCCTCATCCTGGATCACCTCGCCGTCGGGGTTTTCACCGTCGACTCCGAGTTCCGCATAACCTCCTTCAACGCCAGGGCCGAGGAACTGACGGGGTTTGACCGGCGCGACGCCCTGGGGCATTTATGCTACGAGATCTTTCGGGCCGACAAATGTTTCGAGGGACCATGCCCTTTGCGCCTGGCCATGGACAACCTGATCAGCGTCGTCCACGAGCGGGCGACGATTCTCTGCAAAAACAATCAGGAACGCCCGGTGGAAATCACGGCCGCGGTTCTCAGGGATGCCTCGGGGAATATCGTCGGAGGCGTGGAGACGATTCTCGACGATTCGGACCGGAGCGCGCTGGAAAAGAAGGTCAAGGACTCGTACCGGGTGGACGACATCATCGGCCGCAGCCCCCCGATGCTGTCCCTGTTCGAATCCCTGCCGGCGCTCGCGGCAACGGACATCGGCGTGCTCATCCTCGGAGAGACCGGCACGGGCAAGGGGCTTGTGGCCAAGGCCCTGCACAATTCCAGTCAACGCCGGGACGCGCCGTTCATCAAGGTGAACTGCGCGGCCCTGCCGGCCAATCTGCTCGAATCGGAACTCTTCGGCTACCGCAAGGGGGCGTTCACCGATGCGCGCAAGGACAAGCCCGGCATGTTCGAGCTCGCGCACGGTGGCACGCTCTTTCTTGATGAAATCGGGGAGATGGATATGGGATTGCAGGCAAAGCTGCTCCAGGCCATCGAGGACAAGGAGTTTTACCCTCTCGGGGGAACCAGGCCGGTCAAGGTCGATTCGCGGATCATCGCCTCGACGAACCGCGATCTGGCGGACTTCGTCAAGCAGGGGCTCTTTCGGGCCGATCTGTATTACCGCCTGCAGGTGGCGCAGATCGATCTGCCCCCCCTGCGCGAACGCCGGGAGGATATCCCGCTTCTTACCGAGCAGTTCCTGAAGGAACTGCATCTCACCGGCGGGCATCGCTGCCGCGAGTTGAGCCCATCGGCCATGCGGCTGGTCATGGAACACGATTTTCCCGGCAATGTCCGGGAACTGCGCAACATCCTCGAATACGCCGCCATTCTCCAGCAGGGTGAGCGCATCATGGACCAGGATCTGCCCCGCTACCTGCTGCGCAAACCAGGGGAAATCGCGGATGCGGCGGTCCCGCCCGTCGACGCCGCGGGCAACGCGCCCTCCCTCCGTTCCGACGCGTCTCCCGGCCCCGGTGCCTCTGATGCCGACGCCGCCTGTCGCTCGAAGACGGGACTCGAAGAGGCGCTCCGGCAAACCTTCGGGGACCGGTCCCGCGCGGCGCGGATGCTGGGCATAAGCCGCACGACCCTGTGGCGGCGCATGAAACAATTTGGTTTGCTTGAATGAACATTTTGTTTCACATTGGCGGCCACATCCCGGCCACGGCCTGTTCGCCGCCATACTCCGAGACCGAAGCGCGCCAGGGCTTCAAGGGCCGGTTGCGAGCGGAGGTCTGTGCGACATTATGTTTCAATATCCCGCGAAAAATGGCTGCCCGGGAAGACATTAATACATAATTAGATGTAATCACAGATAATTTTAATTTGGAATGGATACTGCAACATTCCTGCGGAGATGAAACATGACCATGAAAGTGGCCCTTTGCTTGTGGGGAGATCGCATTGCTCCCAGGTATGACCGGTCGCAGATGGTGCGGATCGTCACCCTGGAGGGGAACACGGTGGTCCACGAAACCACCCTCACCGTGGAGCATCTCGAACCCACCACCTTGTGCAAGGCCGTTGCCGCCCAGGAGGTCGGCACGCTCATCTGCGGCGGAGTACTCGATCAATGCCGCAGAATCCTGACTCGTTCGGGAGTCGTGATCATCGACAACATTATTGGAAGCCCGCGCGCCGTTCTCGATCGTTTTCTCGCCGGCACGCTCTCTCCCGGCACGGTCGTGGACTGAGGCCGGGAAGCGGCGAAAGCCGTGAGGGTGCGACGTCGGGCTGAAAGGAGAAGCTCATGCACCTCTCGCGGCGGGGATTTCTCGCCTTTCTCGGCGCAACCGCGGCCATGTCGCAGCCGGCCCCGGCATCGGCCTGGGTTTCCAAGGCTCCGAAGAATCCCTTCGGTTGCCTTGTCGATGTCACCCGTTGCATCGGCTGTCGCAAATGCGAACTGGCATGCAACCAGGTCAACCACCTCCCCGAACCCAAAACACGATTCGACGATCAAAGCGTCCTCAACACCAAGCGACGCCCCACGAATACGGCCTACACCGTGGTCAACAGCTACTCCACAGGAAAGCTGGACAGCCAGAGCAAGCCCATCCCGAACTTCGTCAAGATCCAATGCATGCATTGCCAGGATCCGGCCTGCGTTTCGGCGTGCATCACCGGCGCCCTGTCCAAATTGGAAAACGGCACTGTCCGCTATGACGTGAGCCGCTGCATCGGATGCCGCTATTGCATGGTGGCCTGTCCCTTCGAGATTCCGGCGTACGATTACCACGACCCACTGACGCCCCAGGTCAGAAAATGCACTTTCTGTCTCGATCGACTGGAGGAGGGCAAGGCCCCGGGATGCGCCTCGATCTGTCCGACCGAGGCCATCACCTTCGGGCGTCGCGACACCTTGCTCACGGTCGCGCGCAAACGCCTGGAGGAGAACCCGGGACGGTACGTGGACCACATCTATGGCGAGCATGAGGCCGGGGGAACCAGCTGGCTCTACATCGCCGGCCAGCCCTTCGATCGGCTGGGGTTCCTGGACGTCCCCAATTCGCCCTTGCCCAAGCGAACCGAATCCATCCAACATGCCCTGTTCAGCTATCTGTGGTCCCCGGCCGTGCTGTTCGGCGTCCTGGGCCTGAGCATGAAACTCGGCACTCGTCCGGACAAGGGCGGAAAGGAGAAGATCTGAGATGCATACCCAAGCCCGCCCCATCGACCGTCCCTTCTGGACCCCCGGAGTCCTGGTCATGATCGGACTTATGGCCGCCGGGGGCCTGGCCCTCCTTTCCCGCTACATCGGCGGGCTCGGATTCGCCACCAACCTCACGGACGCCACGCCCTGGGGCCTGTGGATCGGCATCGACGTGGCCTCCGGCGTGGCCCTGGCCGCCGGCGGCTTCACGACCGCCGCCCTGGCCCACATCTTCGGCCGCCACGCCTACGAGGCCGTGACACGGCCGGCCCTGCTCACGGCCGCCCTGGGCTATACCTTCGTGGCCTTCGGCGTGACGATTGATGTCGGTCGTTCCTGGGCCATCTGGAAACCCATGTTCTATCACAACTACAACTCGGCCCTGTTCGAAGTGGCCATGTGCGTCATGACCTACGTGACCGTGCTGTGGATCGAGATGGTGCCCATCGTGGCCGAACGGTTCGGAAGCAGGTTTCCCCTGCTGGGCTGGCTCGACCGGACCCTCGGCAAATTCATGTGGGTCTTCATCATCCTTGGGGTGGTGTTGTCCTGCATGCACCAATCGAGTCTGGGGACCCTTCTGGTCATCGCCCCGACAAAGCTCGACCTCCTCTGGTACACGCCGTTCATGCCGCTTCTGTTCCTTCTTTCGGCCATTTCCGTGGGCTATCCCATGGTCATCGTGGAGACCACCATCGCCACGACATCGCTTAAACTGGACGGCGAAATGGAGGTGCTCGCCCCCTTGTCGCGGTTCACCATCCTCACCCTCGGCCTGTATCTGGCCGTCAAGATCGCCGATCTGGTCATGCGCGGCCAACTCGGCCGGGCCTTCGCAGGCTCGCCGGCCAGCATAAGTTTCCTGGTTGAACTGCTCATCGGGGGCGTTGTCCCCTGGTTCATGCTGCTGTCTTCGAAAGTGCGGCGTTCGCGGCGGGCCCTTTTCGTGGCGGCGCTGTGCATCGTCGGGGGGGTGTTGCTCAACCGGATCAACGTGTTCGTCGTCGGCTTCTCCCCGCGCACAGCCGCACATCCCTACTACCCGGCCATGGGCGAGATCCTCGTCACCCTGGGCGCCGCGGCCACGATCATGTTCCTGTACCGGGTGTTCGTGTCCTTCACCCCTGTTTTATCGGCTCGCACCATGAAGGAGGTTTCCCGATGAGGACACGATACTTCCCGATCGTTCCGCGATGGCTGCTGGTCGTGCTGTGTCTGGCCATGGGGGCGTTTGTGCTGGAGGCGCTTCCGGAGAGCCTCCAGGCGGCCGATCAGAACGCGCCGGCCGCCAAGACCCCGGAAAAAAAGCGGGAGCCCCGCGCCCCCAAGCCCGCGGATTGGGTCCCCGAGGACTATGTCAAGGCCGCGGCCCACGCCAAGGAGCCCCGGACGTTGGTGAAGGACGTCCGCGTGGAGGACCCGAAACTGCGACAGATCCGGTTCAAGGAACTCGAACTGGGCGTCAAGGATATCCCGGCGGCGTTTCTTCTGCTCGATAGCCCCATGGTAAACACGTACGAGAACCTCTACGGGCCGGTCAAATTCATGCATTCCAAGCACGCGGCCAGTCTGGACGGGAACTGCGCCCTGTGTCACCACGCCAGTCCGCAGGGAGCCGACGCCTCCAAGGACCGCCTCTCCGAAACCGTGGCCTGCCGCGCCTGCCACCAGGAGTCCTTCGATCCGCAGAAGCCGGAGCGTATCGGGCTCAAGGCCGCCTACCATCAGCAGTGCATGGAGTGCCACACCAAGATGCACAAGGGTCCCGTGGACTGCGCCGGGTGTCATTCCAAAAACGTTCCCAACCACAAGGACCTGGTCAAGCTGCCCGCCGATCCGACCCCCATGCAGGTGACCCAGGAGTGCCTGCGCTGCCATCAAAAGGCCGGCGAGGACATGATCGAAAGCGCGCACTGGCTCTGGAAAGGCCCCTCGCCCTTCACGGTCGAGAAGACCAAGCGGGTCATGAGCGGCAAGGCCACGGACACCATCAACAACTTCTGCATCGCCCTGCCGTCGAACTGGCCGCGGTGCACATCCTGCCACGCCGGGTACGGATGGAAGGACGAGACCTTCGACTTCACGGATACGAGCCGCATCGATTGCCTGTCGTGCCACGACACCACCGGCAGCTACGCGAAAACGCCGACGGCCGCCGGGATGCCCGCCCCCGAGGTCGACCTCGTGTACGTCGCCCGGAACGTGGGCCTCAGCTCCCGCACCACCTGCGGCAACTGCCATTTCGAGGGCGGCGGCGGCGACGCCGTCAAGCATGCGGACATGTCCGGCGTGTTGCGCTGGCCGGACCGGAATTGCGACATCCATATGGGCGGGTACGATTTCTCGTGTTCAACCTGCCATCGGACCCAGAACCACAAGATCCCCGGTCGCAGCACCTCGCTGCCGGTGGCCGAGGGCTCGCGAAACTGCGAGGATTGCCACTCCCAGAAGCCGCATTACGGCGACACGCTGCTCGACTACCACCTCAACAAGCATACCGACGCGGTGGCCTGCAACACCTGCCACTCCCCGGTCTATTCGAAGTGCGTGGCGACAAAGACCTGGTGGGACTGGTCGGAGGCCGGCGACAAGGAACGCAAGCCCGTCAAGGACAAGTACGGCATGCCCGACTACAACTGGCAAAAAGGCGTGTTCGAGTGGAAGGAATCGAAAAAACCGTCCTATGCCTGGTACAACGGATATATGGAACGGCTTGTGATCGGGGACAGGATTCGCCCGGACGCCAAGGGCTTCAAGCCCGGAGAACATCCGTCGCTCGCGGAAAAGCAAAGCCTGCCCATAACGAACATCACCCGGCCGGTCGGTTCCTTCAAGGACCCCTCCTCCAGGATCTATCCGTTCAAGGTCATGGATGGAATCCAGCCCGCCGACGCCGAGAACCGCTATCTCCTGGTGCCGCATCTCTATCCGGTAAGCCCTGATGACAAGACCGCCTACTGGAAGAACCTCGATTGGCAAAAGGCCTTCGAGACCGGCATGAAGGCCGTCGGATTGCCGTACAGCGGCACATACGAATGGGTGCGCACGAACATGTACTGGGGCATCCACCACGAGGTCGCGCCCAAGGAGATGGCCCTGTCCTGCGTGCAGTGCCATGACAGCCTCAAGGGCGAAAAAACCTGCGATCGCTGCCATCAGGACAACCGGAGCGTGGATTTCAAGAAACTGGCCCACAAGGGAACCGACTTCGGCTACATGCTGTCGCGCGGAAGGGATGTGGCCGATCTTGTGAACTCCACCGACTATATCGACTTCAAGGCCCTTGGATACAAGGGCGACCCGATCGTGTACGGCGGCCGTTTCACCACGCTGCCGCTCGGACAATCCGCCCACGCCGGAAGCGGCGAGCGCGGCCAGTGATTCGACAGCCCCGGCCCGGGACCCCCCATGAGGAAATCCCGGGCCGGGCCATCCGAAATACGGAACCGTCCGGCCGGCGTCGCGACCGCCGCAATCCTGGCGGCAAAGAAGCTCACAATCGCCATTTCACGACAGCCCTCTCCCGTTTCCATGTCTGAACGCCATGACAATGCGTTGCCGCAAAGGCGGACGGGGAGTATACTGTGGTCGAGGAGGCGGCAACCGGCGTCAAACGACACAGGCGCGACGCCCTGAGGGCGGGGGTCGTGGCCGGATGCGGGCGCGCCGGGGGAACCATGCCGTTTCGGGGCGTCGTTGCGCCCGGGCTGACGGAAATACGGGGGGCGATCCCCCCTTGCGGGCTCAAGGACGTCACGCCCGTTTTTTCCTGACGCGGCCTGGACACGCCGCAACGCACTTCCAACACAACCTCCCCATCAGGGAGTCAAGCCGACGCCGGTCTTTGCGTCGTCGGTTCGGAATACGCGTACCTTGTACTACAAAAAGATGGAGGCATCAATGAAAGTAATCAGTTCTCTGCGAAGCGTCTTGATGCTTTTCATTGCCATTCCGGTTATGGTGCTGCTGTTTATCCAATCATGCCTTGAATATAGATCCAAGTTTGCCATGCTCTTGGAAAACTCTCAAAAACTTGCCGAATCTCAGTACATCGCGGTCGACCAGATCATAAAGGAGAATATTTCTCCAAACCAAGTGAATGTCACCAACGATATGCTTATGCCCGTCTACCAAAGATACGGGTTCCACATCTCCCTGGTCCGTCAGGTGGGTACCGCCTTCGAGTATTCGGCCAAGACCCATTCGCTGAGCATCCCGCAAGAGATGTTCCCATGGCTCGCCAAGGTCATGCAATCCCCCGTGCCTCTTTTCAAACAGGTGCACAAGGATGGAAAGGACCTCATGACCTACTACAACAGGATACTCAATCCGGAAGGGCGCCCCATCGGCATCGTGGCCATCCCCAGGGATATCACCGAGGACATGCGGAGGCTGAGGTACGACGCGTCCCTGTCGTTCGGGCGCGGGTTCCTGTTCATGATCCTGACCGTGGCGGCTGTTTACTTCGTCCTCACGCGCTGGGTGAACCGACCGCTGCGGATCATTCTTTCGTATTTCGCCAGCGTCGAGAGGGGGGACTACGGGATTCGCCTGCCACGCCAATCCATGGAGATGGGAATGTTGACCGATGGGATCAACCATCTTTTGGAAACCGTGGAGTCCGCCTTCGGCGAAACGCAGGGAGAAAGGGAAAAGGCGGAAATGGCCACCGATCGGGCATTGCGGGACAAGGCCGAGGCCGAGGCCCGGAAAAACCGGATCGAGGCCATGATCCACCGGATGGGGGCCTTGGCCAAAACCACCGAGAACATCGTGCGGCGCCTGAACGAATCCGTCGGGGACATCGCCGCGCAGATCGAGGACTCCGCGCGCCGCACCCAGGTGCAACGCGACCAGACCCTGGGGCTCTCCACGGCCATGGAACAGATGAACGTCACGGTTCTCGAGGTCTCGCGAAATGCCGAGGCAGCCGCCGGAAACGCTGAAAAATCCCGGGAACACGCCATGCTGGGCGCCTCGGTCATGGGACGGGCGGTCGCATCCATTGAGGAAGTGCGCGAGAAATCCCTGGCGATCAAAACGGACATGACCGTTCTCGAACAGCATGCCGGCAGCATCGGCCGCATCCTGACGGTCATCAGCGACATCGCGGACCAGACCAATCTGCTGGCCTTAAACGCCGCCATCGAGGCGGCCCGGGCCGGCGAGGCCGGGCGCGGGTTCGCCGTGGTGGCCGACGAGGTTCGCAAACTGGCCGAAAAAAGCGTTTCGGCCACCACGGAGGTGGAAAAGACCGTCCATCTCATCGAGGGTGGGACGACCAAAAGCATGTCCACGATCGAGGACGCCGCCGTCTCCGTCGCGAAAAGCACGGAACTGGCCAACGAGTCCGGCAGGACCGTGTCCGGAATCGCCGCCATGGCCGGGGACACGGCCGATCAGGTGCGGGCCATCGCCACGGCTGTGGAGCAGCAATCCATCACCTCCGAGGAGATCAACCGGGCCACGAAGGAAATCAGCGACATTGCCGACGCCACCTTCGCCTCCATGGAGGTCTGTGGCGAGACGATTCTCGACCTCAGAAAGCTGGCCGGGGAACTCCATGACATGATCGAGGCCATGCGCTCCGTCGAGAACGACGCCATGCTCCCGACCGCGGCGCAGGCATGACCGGCAGGGAACCGTCCGCCGCGCAAGGCCGTTTCTGACCGCCGCCACCGCCGCGTTTTTCGTTTTGGTCCTTCGGGTCGTCATGGGGCGCAGCGGCCGTTGCTCCGCCCCGAAAGCCGTCCGTGACGCGAGCGGGCCGGCGTTCGCGACTCATGCCGTCAACTTTTTTGTTGAAAACGGGTTTCAATTTCAATACAATTCCGGCCGTTACCCCCTCTCGACCATGCAACGCTCTAAAATACTGGAGGTTAGGATGAAGAAGTTCGTGACGCTCTGCCTGTCCGCGGTTGTCTGCATGGCCCTGCTCACCGGAACCGCCCTGGCCGACAAGTACAAGCCGGGGACCTACAAGGGTTCCGCCAAGGGCTACAGCACCCCCCAGCATGCCGGGCGCATCGAAGTGGAGGTTACGGTCGACGCCAATGCCATCAAGGACATCAAGCTGGTGGCCTTCGAGCAGACCGACAAGGGCGCGCAGGCCGAGTGGGTCGCCCAGGCCAAGGACAAAATCCCGGCCGAGATCGTGAGCAAGCAGTCCCTGAACGTGGAGTCCGTGGCCAAGGCCTCGGCATCCTCCATGGGCCTCGAGTTGGCCGTGGCCCAATGCCTGGAACAGGCAACGATGGCCTACAAGGACGGCACGTACAAGGGCAAGGCCGTCGGCTACCAGAACCCCAGCCATCCCGGCGAGATCGAGGTCGAGGTGACCGTCGCCGGCGGCAAGATCTCGAATATTGCCGTGCCGATCTTCCATCAAACCGAACAGGGCAAGCAGGCTGAAATGACCGCCGAGGCCAAGAACAAGATTCCGGGCGAGATCGTGGCCAGGCAAAGCGTGGCCGTGGATTCCGTGGCCAAGGCCTCCATGTCCTCGGACGGCATCAAGCTGGCAGTGGCCCGGGCCCTGGAGCAGGCCCGTTAATCGGCGCGATAACCAATGAACGAACGCAAGGGGATGTGCGATGGAGAGCCGTACCGGCTTCAGGCCTCCAGCCTGGCCGGCGCGGTTTTTCTTTCGACGCTCGGCGTCGGGGTCTTCACCTTCGCCATCCCCTTATCCGCTCTCCAGGCCTCGGTTTCCGCCCTCACGCTGGGCGCGGCCTTTTCCGGCTATTTCCTGGCCAAACTGGTCATCTCCCCCATCGCGGGCCTTGTTTCCGATAAAACCGGCCCCCGGCCGTTGCTGGCCGCCTCGGCTCTGGTCGGCATGCTCGCCCCCCTGGCAGCGCTGGCGTCCCGAGACCACGAGGTCCTCTACGCCGTGCAGTTTTGTCTCGGACTGTCGGCCGGGGTCATGAAACCCGTGGCCATGGCGGCCATGGCGGCGGTGGCCCCGGAACGGGTCCGGGGGCGGTTGTTCGGCCTGTGCAACGCCCTTTACAACGCCGCTTTTTTCCTCGCGCCCCTGCTGGGCGGACTGCTTTTTTACGACCGCGACCTGCTGCCCGTCCTGGTCTTCCTTGTCGCCTGCATGGCCGCGAGCCTTATTCTGATTCGGATCGTCACTCCGAAGACCTTGTCCACCGGTCCTCAAGGGCGAGAGAGAGACAGGAGCCCCGGGCCGGCCGGCGGGTTTCAGGCCGGAACGCTGATGTTGGCCGTCTGCGGCCGGACGGCCTGCACCGCCTGCCTGATCGCGTTTTATCCAATTCTTCTGGCGGAACATCTGCATGGTCCCACCTGGTTGGTCGGCATCCTGTTCGCCGTCCCGAGCCTCGTGGCCTGCCTCTGCCTGCCCTTGGGGGGAAGGATGGCGGACAGGTTCAACCGGGAGACCTTGACCGTCGCGGGCATGGCCGCAAGCAGCGTCTGCCTCGCCCTGGCCGGAAAGGTGGAGACCGTTCCCGGCTTCCTGATTACCGGGGTCATCCTTGGGCTTGGGTCGAGCATGTCCTTTCCCGCCTCCATGGCCCTGGCCTCCTCCATGGGCAGCCGCCAGGGCGCGATCATGGGCTGGTTTCATGGGGCGGCCAACGCGGGCTTCGTGATCGGCCCGCTTGCGTGCGGCCTGCTCGTGGAGCGGTACGGTGAAATTCCCCTGCCCATGGGGGTCATGGGATCGTTGGGCCTTGCCGCGGTCCTGCCCCTGACCCTGGCCCGCCTCGTGGACAAAAGGGCCCCCTCCTGGCGTTCCATGGCCTCGGCCGCCCTTGCCGTTCTCATCATCGCCTCCGGATATATGGCCATCCACGGCGGATTCGGCGGGAAAACCAGCCAGGCCTCGTCCGTACCGGACGCGCCTTTGAACTTTGCGGGCGTGGCCATGGGCAACGTGGTCCACATGACCCTGCACGGCGTGGAGCCCGGGGAAGGCGGGGAGGACTCCCAGGCTGCCTTTGAAACCATTTCCCGGCTGGAAAAGGATTTCGGCCACCGCAACGGCAGCGGCTCGGTGGGCCGGGTGAACATGGCGGCGGGGAGGACCCCCGAAGCCGTATCCCGGCCGGCCTTCGAGCTCATCCGGCGCGCCCTGGACTTCTGCCGGGCCTCGTCGGGGGTGTTCGACATCACCATCGGCGCGGTCACGGTCCTCCCCTTCTACTACCGCGAGGGGGCCAAACAGGAGAAGGCGTCGCTCGTCGACTATCGCAAGGTGGTTCTCGATGAGGCCGGGCAGACCGTGTTTCTTCCGGAACAGGGCATGGCCCTGGACCTCGGCGGTCTTGCCAAGGGGACGATCCTTGACGAGGCGGCCAGGACGCTTACGAAGCGCGGGGTCCCGTCGGCCCTGGTCGAGGCGGGGGGCGACCTTTTCTGCTACGGCGACCGGGAATGGAAGATCGGCATCCAGGACCCGCGCGGCGAAGGCCTGCTCGGCGTCATCTCCGTCGCCAATGCGGGCGTGTGCGGTTCGGGCGACTACTACCAGTTCGCCCTGACCGAAGATGGCAGCGGCGCCAAACGCAAGCACCACATCCTGGACCCGGCCAGCCTGGACTCGGCGGACAAGAGCATCGCGGTCACCGTGGTCGCCCCGAACGCCGAACTGGCCGACGCCTTGGCCACGACCCTGTTCATCCTCGGTCCGCAGGAGGGGCAGACCTTCCTTGCGCGATACGAAGACTGCTCGGCCCTGTGGGTCCTGCCCGACAAAAGCATCGTGGCCAGCAGGACGTTCCCGCCTATGTCCCAATAGGCTCGAAACAGCCTACCGCACCGCGTCGCCACGGTTGCTGCCAGGGGCATTGCCCCCCTCTCTGGAGGGAATCGCCCCGGAACCCCTTGCCATCTCGGCGCGGTCCATACATGTCGCGGTACACCTGAACCATGTTGTTCTCCCCGTCTCAGTGGCCATGGCTGTGATGCGCATCCGGGAAATGCTCATGCTCATGGGCCAGGGCCTCATGACGATGCGGATGGTGATGTTTCCTTCCGGGGATCACATGCTCACCGTGATCGTGCTGATGGTGAATATCATGGGTATGCTCATGATCGTGTTCGAGGGCGTCATGCTCGTGCGCATGCCGGTGCCGCTCCGTCAGGTGCAACCATACGCCCAGCCCCATGAGCAATCCGGCGATCAACAGACGCCCGCTTACCGGTTCACCCAGGAGTGGAATCGCCACCAACGCCCCGAAGAAAGGGGCTACCGAAAAGTACGCACCTGTTCTTGCCGTACCCAGGTGGCGTAATGCCTTGACGAAGAGCACGAGACTGGCGCCATAGGCCAGGCACCCGACCGACATCGCTTCAAGAACAGTGCGCAAGGATGGCCAGTCGGCACCCGATATAAAGGCGAGCGTCAAGTTGACGCCACCTGCTGCCAGTCCTTTTATTGAGGCGATCCAGGTTGCATCGGCCAGTGCGACTTTTCGAGTCAGATTGTTGTCGATCCCCCACGCAAGACAGGCCCCCAATATCGCCAGGGCGGGCCATACGCTGGAAAACCTGGCTTCTCCGGGCCAGCTGAGCACAATGGCCCCGAAGACAATGGCGATCATGCCCAGCGCGATACGCGGGCCGCAATTTTCTCTGAATGCAAACCACGCCAAGAGCGCGGTGAATACGCCCTCCGCGTTGAGCAAGAGTGAGGCTCCCGACGCGGGCATGCCGGTCAACCCAAACATCAGAAGCACCGGGCCGACCACCCCGCCCGCAGCTATTGCCCCCGCCAACCAAGGCCATTGCCCTGGTTCCAGCTTTCCAGCCGACGAGCGCACAACCAAACGGTTCAAGGAAAGCCCTACTCCAGAACCGAGATAGAGCAGCCCGGCCAGCAGCCATGGGCTGACATCCGCCAGCAACACCTTGGCGAGAGGCGTACCGACGCCAAAGAGAAGCGCAGCGCAAAAAGCCGCCGGAATCCCGGGATGACGAAATCCATACTCCCCGTGCATCGGCATCCACCCTTTCCCTCCAACGATCGGAGTCGTTGTCGCGCGTCAAAACAAAGCAGCTTACTCAGGTCGACAAGAATAAGGAGACGATCCCCACGTTATCCAACAGCGCTGCCACATCCATGAGTCTTCTCCCCTTTCCATCAGGCGAGCGCAGGCTTCTGCTTGCCGCCGATTGCCCGGCTACCGGTGGAATTCTCGCCGCCCTCGGCTTTCATGGTAGCGATAAGATTCTGGAGCACCTGGGTTTGTTTGGCAAGCTCAGTGACTGCCTGCGCTGCCTGCCCCATAGCCTGAGCGGTTTCTGAGGAGATGGTGGCCACCTGCTCTATGGAGCGATTTATCTCGTCGCTGGCTGCGGATTGCTCCTCCGAGGCCGTCGCGATGGAACGTACCTGGTCTGTTGCGTGGTCCACCATGGTAACGATCTCGTTGAGGGTCTCTCCTGATTTTTTGGCCAGTTCAGTGGCCTCTTCAATAGTCCGGGTCGTACGGTCCACGTTGTCCATGTTCTTGCGGGTCCCATCCTGTATGCCCCGAATGGCTTCACCCACTTCTTTGGTGGCGGCCATGGTCTTCTCGGCCAACTTGCGCACCTCGTCGGCAACTACCGCAAAGCCCCGGCCGGCCTCCCCAGCCCGTGCGGCCTCGATGGCGGCATTGAGGGCCAGGAGGTTGGTCTGGTCCGCGATATCAGAGATGACGTTCATGACCTGGCCGATGCCCTCAGCCTGCTTGCCCAGCACCCCCATGTCTTCTTTGAGCGCCAAGGCCTGCTTTTGCACCTCGGTTATGCCATCCACCACCCGACCAACGATGCCCGCTCCCTCCTGGGCCTTACTCCGCGCCTTGTCCGAGGATTCGGATGCTTGCGAAGCATTCTTGGCCACCTCCAGGACAGTGGCGTTCATCTCCTCCATGGCCGTAGCCGTTTCACTGACACGATGTGACTGGTCTTCAGCACCGCGGCTCGACTGCTCAATCTGTGCAGAAAGCTCTTCGGAGGCGGAAGTGGCAACCTCAACAACACCCTCAAGTTGTTGGGCGGCATGCAGCATACCTTCGGCCTTGGCCTGGTCGGCGCGTATCCTGGCTTCTTCGGCTTCTGCCATGGCGACCTTGGCATTCTCTGTCTCGCGTTGGGCCTCGAGTCCTTTTGCCTCAGCCTCTCCAATCTTTGCTTTGAGGTTTTCAACCATAGTACGCAGACAATCGGCGAGGACGCCCACTTCGTCAGCCTGATGAACATCGAGCTGGTTGCTGAAATCTCCGTTGGCGACCGCTTCGGCATAATGGGCAGCTTTGCGGATGGGGCGCGCTATACCACCGGTAAAGAACCACATGAAGCCGATGGCCGCGAGCGTCACAGCCAGGCCGACACCGATCTGCCAGTAGGTGCTCTGGCGGGCTCGTTCGCTCAAAGTTGCATTCAGGGAGTGCACGTCGGCCAGCACCACATCTACGGGAACACGAATCAAAACGGACCAAGGCTTGTCGGTGCGGCCGAGCTTGATGGGGGCGTAAGCCTCCATCATTCCGGAAGTTTTATTCAGTTCCGTGGTGGACTTGGCGCCCTGGACGTTTGCGACGACTTCCTGAGCGTTGGAAAATACGGATTTGCCCGGTTGGCCGATGGCTTTGGGATCGTTGCTGTTGGCAACTATCAAACCATCGTAGCTTATGATGAGCACCTCTCCTTTTCCATCATAAAGATTTTTATTCACATTGACCGCCAGTTCCTGCAAAAAATTCAAACGCAAGTCTGTGCCGGCAATGCCTAAAAATTTCCCGTCCTTCTTGACCGGAACGGAAATGGTCGTGAGCCAGTCCTGTTTGCCCTGGACAATGTAGGGGAACGGGTCCAGGACGTTTTCCTTACCAGTCTCTCTGGGGGTTAAATACCAGCCGCCTTTGCGCACACCGTTGGGATGCTTCTCCTGGCTCTCGTATTCCACAAGGGCCTGGCGGGCGATCTTGCCCGAGTCATCGCGGTTCCAGTAGGGGATGAACCTGCCTGAGGCGTCGTGGCCTGTCGCGGTTTCCCCCGCATGGTTCTCGTCAAGACCGTCGAGCGCGTTAGGTTCCCATGCGGAATATGTGCCCAGATAGCCGGGGTTGTTCTGAAGCACGCCCAGAAGGATTGCGTTAAAGGTGTCGCGCAGGGCGGATGGGTCTTTCGCTTCCCTTTCTCTAAGTATCTCAAAGGTTTTGGCCATCGTTCTCGCCGTGTCCAAATTGTCCTGCAAGGCGCTCTGGACGACGGCGGCCTGGCTTGAGGCCAAGGCCCCTAGCGTGCGTTTTGATTCTTCCTGCAATAACGTATTAACATGGCTTGAAATATATTCCTGTGTATTATTTGTCGATACAAGACCGTACATAACAAGTGCAACGGAACTTATGGACAGGCATACACCGGCCATGATTGCGATTGATTGTTTTATCGAACGGAGTTTCATAGGGCTGCCCCTTAGTAAGTCGCTGGATTTTTTATAACATCGCCATTGCCTAGTATGGAGTATATATGATCATAGGCTATGTTCTTAACTATAGCAACCCAATATAAATACGGGGTTCGTATTCACCTGACAGCCCCCGGTGGGGGAACGATCAGACGGCCTGCGTATCATCGTCCGGTTCGGATTCCTTGGTAGTGAAGACGCCGTCAAGAGCGTCGCCCTATGCGTCAGACAAATCAGCACCCGGCTTTTTCCAGGGCTATCGGCCAAGCCCGGGCCGGCACCGTTCCTTTTCTCACCCCAGGGCCGGCCCCGGCGGCGAAACGGGATCGCCCGAGCAGGGCTGCGTTCCGGGCAGCTTCTTTCAGAGAATGCGCTGGGGAAGCCCAGGTATCCGGCCGGAAGATCAGACAGTCGCGGGAAAGGAGAGGGCGGGTGGCGGTTCAGATCCTCTCATTCCGATCGGAGCGTTCCAGAATAGGCAGATGGCACACGCCGCCACCGGCCCTTTTTCGTTTTTCTGAGAGCCAGTTCGGCCGATACCTCCATATCTCCAACACCTTTGGCAACCCGTTGGTCTTGATTGCCGCAACCGCGGCAGGTGTTCTGGGAATCGCGCGTAACATAGCGTGATATTGTGATATTGCGCTTAATTATCACGGATATTCCCGGCAAAGCCGGGGGGCTGTGATGATTCGCTTGCAGGTATGCAAAACTTTGGATAAAGGTTGCGCGTTTACGATAATGAGAATCTTTTTCGTTATCGGATACTTTTTTGGGCGGCCGCTTGGGCGGCCGACACTCTTAGTTTTTTCATCCGGAGGAATATCTATGAAAATCGTGAAAGTGTTCGGCGGGCTCGGAATCGCATGCGTCATCGCTTTTGCCGCTTCGGCGGCTTTTGCCCATAACCTCTGGGTCAACGGGGGGAACAAGGAGGTCTTCGAGGCCGACATCATTTACGGCCACAACTTCCCCACCCCGGAAAAAATCGCGGAAGAACGGCTCCAGCTTTTCGAGCCGCTCAAGGTTATCGGGAAAAATTCCACCGAAACTCTCACGCGGCAAGGCGAAAACCATCATTATGTGGGCAAGGCCAAACTGCCCGATGGCACGTATTTGCTGGAGGCCTATTACAAGCCGACTCCCTGGGTCGAAGCCTGCGGCGACAAGTGGCACATGAACAAGACCAGAAAGGATTTCAAAAAAGACGAGGTCGTTTCCTGCAGCGTCTCGAGCATGCAGTCGAAAAGGATACTCGTCATCGGGAACGACGATGGCTCCTATGCGATGACGCCGCTCGGCAGGGGGCTCGAAATCACCCCTCTCAACAAGGCGAGCGAATTCCGGCAAGGCGAGGTCGTCAAGTTCAGGCTGACGAGGGATGGCCAGCGGGTCAAGCTGGCCAGCATCACGGGCAGCTACGACGGCTATTCCACGAACGAGATGAGCTTTCCGTTCTATGCGAAAACCGACATTGACGGCGTCTTCGAATTCAAGCCGCTGCACGCCGGGATATGGTACCTGAGCACAGTCACGGAAACACCCACCAGCAACCCGGATTGCGAAAACCGCCTCGAGAAGGCCAGCATCGTCTTCACCGTGAAGTAACCGCTTCCCTTTTCACAGGCAGGGCAGGGAAGGCCGAAGCCTTGCCTGCCCTTTTTTCCAGGGATGCACCGCAAATGTCCACGTCGGCGCGACCACCAGGCCCAGAGCGGTGCCCAACTTCTCGATCCCCGTGATTCTTCTTCAAGAGATCGCTCTCAAATCCGCTCCTGGCCATCTCCGCCAGGGGGTGGCATCCTCTCCAGGAGACATTTCAAGAACCGGGCGCAACCGCGACGAGCCCCAGCCGGAGTGAACGCTTGATAATCCCCAGGAGTTCCTTCGCCCTCCCCTTCATGAGCCGCCCATCTTCACGAGAAGAAATGTTGCCCGGACGACGCTTGCCCTCTTGAGGCGACCCGTTGGAAAAACAACGAGAAATGGTTACGGGGACTCCAGACACCACCTTTACGGATACGGCCCTTCACTTTGAAATTGTACAGGTCAACAATCCAAAGTTTTCATTAAGCGGCAACCAGGGGGTTTTCATGGAATTCAGAGATATCTTCAATACAACTCGTGAAGCCATCGAGTCAAAAAACTGGAATCCTTATCTCGGCATCAGCATCAACAACAAATACTTTACCCAGGAACACATCGCCGCCTTTGCCTCATGGGGAGTGGAATACTGTCGCGACGGCTTCGCCCTGCTTGTCGTCGATATCCTGCAGCGTATCAACAACGAGGTTTTCGATAAATCGAAAATTGAGAAAGCCATGAGCAAGGCCTTCAGACAATCCGACGTCATTCTGGACGCCTGCCGGCAGGCCGTCTCGACGCT
>JBMONM010000054.1:0-2185 GCA_049324675.1 Thermodesulfobacteriota bacterium | reverse complement strand
GCCGGGACCCGCCGGACTTTCCGCCCGCCGCCCCGCCCCTTCCCGCTTCCTATCCGGCGGCTCTTGCCGTATTCGAACAGACCATGCTTCGAAACGCCCTGGCCGCCGCCCGGCACAACCAGCGCCGCGCCGCCGGGCTGCTCGGGCTTACCTATCACGCCTTCCGCGGCCTCTACCGCAAGCACGCCGAAACCCTGCGCCACACGGAGGACTCCCCATGAAGCCGGCCGCCCCCATGACCCCGGACGAGATGCACCAACTGGCCACGGCCTTCCAGAAAAGCCGCGTCCTGCTCACCGCCTGCGACCTGGGCCTTTTTACCGCCCTCGAACGCGGCCCGGCCTCCTCCGACCGACTCGCCGCCGCCATCGGGGCCGACCCCCGGGCCACGGACCGGCTCTTGAACGCCCTGCGGGCCATGGGCCTGGTCGAAAAACGCGACGGCCGGTTCGCCAACGCCCCGGTGGCCAGCCGTCTTCTCGTGGAATCCTCCCCCGGGTTCATGGGCGGCCTGGGCCACACCTCCAACGTCTTCCGGGCCTGGTGCGGCCTGACCGAGGCCGTGCGGACCGGGGCCGCCGCTCCCTGCCGCGACCCCGCCTCCCTGGATCCCCAGGCCGTCCGGGCCTTCATCCGGGCCATGCATTCCCGGGCCGCCGTCTCCGCCCAAAAGACCGCCGAGGCCCTGGACCTTCGCGGCGTGCGCCGGGTCCTGGATGTGGGCGGCGGCTCCGGCGTCTTCGCCATGGCCATGGCCCGGGCCGAGCCCGGCCTGCGGGCCACGGTCCTGGACCTGCCCGCCGTCACCCCCCTGACCCGGGACTACGTGGCCGCCGCCGGATTCGCCGACCGGGTGGACACCCGCGACGGCGACTACCACGAGGCCGACTTCGGCCAGGGATACGACCTGGTGTTCTTTTCCGCCGTCTTTCACATCAATTCCCCAACACAGAACCAACACCTTATCCGAAAAACGCAACAGGCCCTGAACACCGGCGGCCGCATCGCCATCCTCGACTTCATCATGGACAGGGACCGGGAAAATCCGCCGTTCGCCACGTTTTTCGCCCTGAACATGCTGGTCAATACGCCCTGCGGCGACACCTACACCGAGGACGAACTGCACGCCTGGCTGACCGCCGCCGGCTTCGCCGACCCGGCAACGATCCCGGTCACCCCGCGCGAGACGCTGGTGACGGGGGTGAAGAGGTAAGGAGATGATGATGCTTGAGCGGACGTTCTGCCATATGGCGGGCATCGGCGAGCTTACCGAGCGCCGGCTGTGGGAGCGCGGGGTCCTGACCTGGGAGGATTTGGCGCGATGCGGGGATGGCGGGCGCCACGGGACGCTGTGGCGGGACGAGGCGGCGACGTCCCGCGAGCGGCTCGCGGCCGGCGACGCGGACTATTTCGGCGAACGGCTCAAGCCCGGCGAGGCCTGGCGGCTTTTCCCGGACTTCCGCGACCGGGTGGCCTACGTGGACATCGAGACCGACGGCGGCCCGGCCCAGGTGGTCACGGCCGTGGCCCTCTATGACGGCGAAACGGCCCGGACCTACGCCCGTGGCCGCAATCTGGAGGATTTCGAGGCCGACGTCGCCGCCTACGACGTGGTGGTGACCTACAACGGCCGGTGTTTCGACGCCCCGGTCCTGGAGCGCGGCCTGGGGGTGCGCCTGCCCCGGGCGCATATCGATTTGCGTTGCGTCCTGGGGCGGCTGGGCATCACCGGCGGACTCAAGGCCTGCGAAAAACGTTTCGGCATCGACCGGGGCGAACTCGACGGGGTGGACGGTTATTTCGCCGTGATCCTGTGGCGGGAGTACGAGAATACCGGGGACGAGGCGGTCCTGGAAACCCTGCTGGCCTACAACGCGGCGGACGTGATCGGTCTGGAAACCCTTCTGGTCCGCGCCCTCAACGAGGCCCTCCTGGCCACGCCCTTCGCCCACCTGTATTCCCTGCCCGTGCCCGATCCCGGCGACAACCCCCATGCGCCCGACGCCTCGGTCCTGCGCCGTCTCGCCGGCCGCTACCTGGGCGGCCGCCCCGGCGGCTGGTGCCGCCGGGGAAAGACCCGGGGGGAAACCTTTTGAAAAAGGTTTCCCCCCTGGACCCCCCTTCGAAAACTTCGTCGCGCTTCGCGTCAGACCATTCGCGCCGGGAAAGCCTTCACTTCGCACTC
>JBMONM010000053.1:0-18118 GCA_049324675.1 Thermodesulfobacteriota bacterium | reverse complement strand
GATCGCCCCGGACGGAGCCCCAACGACAGCCGAAATCAGGGGGTCCGAGGGGAATGATTCCCCCCGGAAAAGCATTTTTTTCTTGCCTTTCCCGCCCGCGACATCTATACTTTTTTGCTTTCGGAGAGGTGCCCGAGCGGCCGAAGGGGCACGATTGGAAATCGTGTGTACCTTTACCGGTACCGAGGGTTCGAATCCCTCCCTCTCCGCCATCATGAAAGGGCGGAAGCCGGGCGGCGGCGACGCCGCCAACCCCGTCAGGTCCGAAAGGAAGCAGCGGTAACGGTTGTTGCCGGGTGTCCGGTTTCCATCAAAGGCGCGAGGTTCTCCCCGCGCCTTTTTTATGGCCGTCGCGACAAAGACCGTAAAACACTTTCCCACCCATCGTTTTTCATTGAGGATCATCGGCTCGGCTTCAGAGAAAGACGCCAACATCTTAGAATCCATACAAAAGGCGACTCCTCTTTGTTTGAGCGCGAGAATCGCCAAACCGAGAAGACGCCTTTGCCATCAACTCGTTCTCCGGTCACGGACCGGAAACGTTACTTCTTATTCCAGCGTTCGATGCATTCTTTTATCACCTTATGAGCTTTTTCCGGATCTCCAAAGCCAAGGACTTTTGTTGTTCCAGGCTTTTTGAGATCTTTATAATGTGAAAAGTGATGCTCTATTTTCTTCTTCCACTGCTCGCCGAGATCGGCAAGCGTAGTAATGCGATTTCCGGTGTTCCGATCGTCTGCGGGAACGCAGATAATCTTGTGATCCATTTCATTGTCGTCCTCGAATTCCAGCACGCCGAGAACCTTGCCCTCCGCAGCCACGCCGGTAGGCATGGGTTCGTCGGTGACAAAAAGAACATCCAGCTCATCCCCATCGTCGTCGAGGGTCGCCGGGATAAACCCGTAGTTAACCGGTTTTGCAAAGATAGCCGGTTCGACCCTATCCAACACCATGATTTTTCTTTTCCGATCAAACTCGACCTTGTGGGATGAGCCCATCGGAATTTCAATCACGACATTGATGATCTGATCTTTCACGTAGGGGGTCAGAATGCTGTTGTAGTCCATGTCCGCTCCTTTTTGATCGTTAACGTGTCGATTTCCATGATGCTACGATCAAACGTCTTGAGAAAATACACTCCTAATGATTTTGAACTTCATAGTCAATATCTATTTGACGCTCCACATTGCCCTCGCCGCCATGACGCGTGCCTCGAAACAGCATCCCCGCGACCCCGCCTGTCAAACCGCGGTCAACGCCCTGCCTGGTACGCCACAAAAAAAACGGGACGGCCCGAAGGCCGCCCCGCTCACTTACAATCCTATCGGACGAGGCTAGGCAAAGGCCTTTTCGAAAGGCGGCACGACCTGCTTTTTGCGGGACAGCACCCCGTCCAGCCACACGGATTCGCCCTTGACGTCCACGCCGAAGGCCTTTTTGACCACGGCGGGATCGTCGGAGACGATCAGCATCTCGGAGCCTTCCTTCATGATGTCGGTCAGGAGCAGGAACACGCTGTGGTTGCCGTTCTCGGCTTTGACCTTCTTACAGTCGGCCAGGAGTTGGTCCTTGATGGGGGTGAGGATGGACAGGTCCACGACTTCCAACTGGCCGATGCCGACCTTCTTGCCGGACATGTCGAAGTCCTTGTAGTCGCGAAAGACCAGCTCGCGGATGGGAGTTCCTTCCACGGCGGACTTGACCTTGAACATCTCCACGCCCAGAGCCATCATGTCGGAAACGCCGGCGATCTTGGCCAGGGCCTCGCAGGCCTTCTTGTCGGCCTCGGTGCAGGTCGGGGACTTGAACATCACGGTGTCGGACAAGATGGCGCAGAGCATGATCCCGGCGATGGCCTTGGGAATCTCGATGCCGGCGTAATCGTACATGGACTTGAGCACGGTGCAGCTACAGCCCACCGGCCAGACCCACATCTCCAGAGGATTGGGGGTGGTCACGTCGCCCAGCTTGTGGTGGTCGATGACGGCCACGATCTCGCCCTTGGCCAGGTTTTCCAGGCTCTGGGACAGATCGGTGTGGTCCACGAGGATGATCTTTTTGTCCGTGGCGTCGGTGAGGATCTCGGGGGTGGCGATGCCGAACTTCGCGAGCACGAACTTGCTTTCAGGGTTGATGGGACCCTGCGTTACGGGGATGACATCCATCCCGGCCTTTTTCTTGAAGTAGTCGGCGGCGCCGATAGCGGTGGCGACGGTGTCCGTATCCGGATTCTTGTGACCAACAGCATACACAGCCATATTGATTCCTCCTGATGGTTTGGATCCCTTTGCGGGTCTTGTGTCCACGGAACAGCTTGTGAATCTTATCCCAATCTCGGGAATTTGCCAAGGGGTCTTGCCTGGAGAAAATACGGAAAAAAAAAGGGGACCACCCGGGGTGTACCCGAAACGGGATATCACCTCAACACGAGAAACCACAAAACAGCCAAGGCCACCCCAGCGGACAGTATCACATAGGCCGGTCGGTGGCGCAGGGACAGCACCCCGCCCAGGCTGCCCAGAATCCACAGGTGGGCGTAGGACATGGACTGTCGTGCCAGGACCGGGCCGAGGGCCGAAAAGATCAGTTTTCCGGCGGCGACGAGTCCCGCCAGGGCCAGGGCGAAGCCCACGCCGTTGATGATGGCCATGCCCGTCAGGGAGCGACGGACGAGCCTGCCCGGGGCCAGGGTCATTTTCAGGCGATCAGCCGCATCCCGGGCCTTGACCTGGGCCGTGGTCTGGAATCGGCGGTGAAAGGCCTCCAGTCGGGAGAAAATCAGGGCCAGGGGAAGGGACATGACCGCGGCGACCAGAACCCCCGGAGCCTCGCTCAGACCATAGCAACGCGCCAGGACCAGGGCGCCCAGAGTGGCTGCGGCCTGGTTGGGCGGAATGTACGTCCCTGCGGGAAACAGGTCGAGCCAGAACAGTTCGAAAAAAACCGCCATGTTCATGCACGTGGAGATGTCACCGAACACCGCCCCGTACACCAGGCCGACCACCAGCGGGCGATCCAACGGGAAAAGATTGATGGAGAATCGAAACGACGAAAAAAGAACAAAAAAAAAGCGACGAAAAAGATGTGCGCCACTAGGCCGGAATCGATATGCATCAAAATGCCCTCGGCAGTTCCGAATCACCGGGAACGCAACGAAAATCGATCTTCACTCCATGCTGCGTGAAAAAACGCAGGCACTTTTCGTCTTCCTTGCTGAGCGCCACGTGCGGACACACCTGCTTCTTGCCCGGGGCGTAATGCAAATTGCCCAGATTAAGGGAAGGAAAGCCGTATCCACCTTCAAACGCGGCTCGGGCATCCTCGCAAGAGGAAAACAGGATCAAAACGTCCAGGTCCTGAAGCGTGGCCCGGGAAAAAAAACGCGGCACGTCCGCCACGGCCAGAAATACGATTTCCACCCCGTCGGGAATGGCCAGGGACATGATTTCCTGGCGCAATACGTTTCCGGAAAGCTCATTGTTGACCACCACGATCATCGTGGCCCGGATGTACGGCAGCCATGTCTCAATGACCTGACCATGCACGAGCCGGTTGTCGATGCGCACGAAATGCATGCCTATCCCTCGGCCACTTTCTTGCGCAACACCTCTCCGGCAACAACGATTCCCTGACACCCGGCCTGCTTGGCCTCCGCCGCCAGCCGCTCCAAAGGGATCGTCCGCGAGGTGAGAGCCTTGATCAGCATGGGCAGATTGACGCCGGTAAGCACTTCCAGGTGACCCGTTCCTAGAAGGGAAAGGCTCAAATTGGTCGGCGTCCCGCCGAACATGTCCGTCATCACCAGGACGCCGGCCCCCTTGTCCGTCGCGGCGATGGCCTCCTTGATGGCCGCCAGGGTCAGTTCCACCTCGTGGGAAACATCGATGCTGATGCTCAGACAGTTGTCCTGGGGGCCGATGATGAATTCGGCCGCCTTGAGAAGCCGGGCGCCAAAATCGGTATGGGTGGCGATGACCACCCCGACGGGTACGGTTTCCGAGTCGGCTGTCATGATCGTTCGGCGGGTCGGTCTCGCCAGGTTGTGAACAGGCGCCCGCCCTGTCGCGGACTGACGTCGCTATTCCTTGTCGATATGCCGATGTTCAATAGACAGAATATATCCGGCCTTTATGAGTCTGTCAAAAACAGCCTCGGCCACGGCCACGGAACGATGCCGGCCGCCTGTGCAGCCCATGGCCAGGGCCAGTCGATAACGCCCTTCCCGGACGTAGAGGGGAAGCAGATAAAGCAGGAAATCCTCCAGACGGGACAGGAAGGTTTTTCCCGGCTCCCCGCCAAGGACATACTCCCTGATCTCCGGGTCCTTTCCGGACAAGGGGCGAAGGGTCTCGACAAAATAGGGGTTGGGCAAAAAACGCAGGTCGAAAATCAGATCGGCCTCGGCGGGTGGGCCGTATTTGAAGCCGAAAGACATGACATGCACCTTGAGGTGCCCGCCTTTGCCTTCAAGGAAGCTCCATTTTTCCTGAAGCGTCCGGCGCAGGTCATGGATGGAATAATTGGTGGTGTTGATGATCAGGTCCGCCGCCTCGCGAATCGGGGACATGCGGTCCCGTTCGAGAACCACGGCCCTTTCGAGACCGACATCCTGTTTTTCCAGCGGATGCGGTCGTCTGGTGGTGGCATAGCGGCGGATGATCTCGCGGGTATCGGCCTCGATAAAAACGATCTGGATGCCCACGCCTCGGCTTTTGATCTGTCCCAGAGCCTTGCCCCACTCCCTGTCCAGATCTTCCTGGCGCACATCCATGCCAAGGGCCAAGCCGCGATAGCGGGTATCGGCCTGTCCCTCGAAAAGCCGGATAAGGATGGGGGCAAGGCTCACAGGCAGGCCGTCCACGCAAAAAAAGCCCAGATCCTCGAAAACCTTCAGGCCGCTGCTTTTTCCAGACCCGGAAAGCCCGGTCAAGATAATCACGGGAAATGCGCGCTCGGTCATGGCCGCCCTCTGAATGGCGCGGGAGACTGAATGGGTGTCGGCTTCCCGAACACATGTTTGGCTCCGGATGATGGCACAATACACCCATCAGGAAAACAAGCTGGAAGGACGGTGTTCATCCCCTTGCCCCCAAGGGAGAAAAAACAGGCACAATCCGAAGGTCCGGCTCACGCGGAACCGGTCAAAAGCCGCCACAGATCCTCCCGTCCCTCGGCGCGCAACAATGCGTTCCGGAAGCCTTCGTCCGCGAGCAGCCGGGAAATATGGGCCAGGATGCGCAAATGCATCCCGGCCACATGTTCCGGCGCGAGAACCAGGAAAAAAATGTGGCATGGTTTGAAATCCAGGGATTCGAAATCAACGCCGGCCCGGCTCCGCCCGACGATGATCAGGATATGCGACAAGTCCGGCAATTTGCCGTGAGGGATGGCCACCCCATCGCCTATACCGGTGGTCCCCAGGGACTCGCGGTCCATAAGCACCTGATGGGCCTTTCTCACGTCGAACCCGGGGAAGACACTCCCGACCGGGGCGACCAACTCGGCCAGAAGGTCAGCCTTGTTCGCGGCCCGCAAGTCGTCCAGGACGAACTCGGGCCGCAGATACTCCTCAAGGCGCATCTAGCTGCCCGTCCCGGGGTCGATAAGGCCGAAGTCCCCCTTCTTGCGCCGATAGATGACATTGATCCGTTCGGTCTCGGAATTGAAAAAGACCAAAAACTCGTATCCCAGAGTATCGAGCTGCATGGCCGCCTCGTCAACGGACATGGGCTTGGGTTCGTAGCGGTCGGATTCGATGATGTTGCGCTCGCGGACACCGGACTCGGATTCGACGAAGCTGATGACCTCGGTGCGCACGGTATCGGACCGCTTGCGCCGGTCCTTCTGCTTCTCGCGCATCTTGCGCACCTGGGCCTCGATCTTATCCAGAATCAGATCGACGGTGGAATACATGTCTTCGGATTCCTCATGGGCGGAAATGTGCAACAAGTCCGCCGTGAAGACGATATCCGCCATCTGCCGGGTCTTTTCCACGCTCAAGTTCACCAGAAGTTCGGACGTATCGGAATTATTCATGTATTTTGCAAGCTTGTCGAAACGCTTGCGGGCGTAATCGCGAAGGTGGTCGGACGGCTCGAAATTCTTAAAGTTGAAGGTGATGTTCATCATATCCTCCTCTGTTCGGCCGCGGACGATCGCGGCGTGAAGGGCCGGTCAGAATACTTCCTTGCGCTTGGACGACGAGGCGATATCCATGGCCGTCCGATATTTGGCGACAGTGCGGCGGGCGATGTTGATCTGCAGCTTCTCCTTGAGAATGTCGGCTATCGCCTCGTCGCTGATGGGTTTTTTGGGATCTTCCGATGAGATGAGCTGCCGGATGGTGGCCTTGACCGATTCCGAGCCCACCGTGCTGCCGTCATCGAGTTCCAGGGAACTGTTGAAAAAGAACTTGAGTTCAAAAATGCCATGTGGGGTGGCCACATATTTGTTGGATGTGATCCTGCTGACCGTGGATTCATGCATATTGATGTCGTCGGCGACATCTTTGAGGATAAGGGGACGCAGCTTGGTTACGCCATCCTCGAAAAAACCGCGTTGAAACCTGACGATGCTCTCAAGAACCTTGTAGAGCGTGCGTTGCCGCTGATAAAGACTTTTCATGAGCCATTCCGCTGAGCGCCTCTTGTCCTGGATATAATCCCGCTCCTTGTCGCCACGCGGCTTGAATCCCTCCATATACAGGGAGTTGAGCTGAAGCCTGGGCAGTCCCTCTTCGTTAAGCAGGATGATGAAATCATCCTCATATTTGTAGATGTAGGCGTCGGGACTGACATAGATGGGTTCGCTGGAGCCGAAGCTGGCCCCTGGAAGCGGGTCAAGGCTCTGGATGAGGTCAAGATACCCCTTGAGTTGTTCCATGCTGATCCGGAACTTCTTGACCAAGGGCTTGTAACGTTTCTTTTCCAGGTCCTCCAAATGCTCGGAAACCAACTCCACCAGGACGGGATCCGTATATCCAAGGACCTCCATCTGAACCAACAGGCACTCCCGGGGACTCCTGGCGGCCACACCAACGGGATCGAACCGCTGCACCCGATGCAGCACGCCCTCCACCTCCTCGGGCGTCGTTCCGGTCATGCCGGCCAATTCCTCGGCCGTGGCCGAAAGATATCCCGAGGAATCGAGGCTGCCGCAGATAGCCTCGCCGATGGAAAGTTCCCTTTCGGTGAAATTCGACAGGCGCATCTGCCAATCCAGATGGCCTTCCAGGGAAGGCTTGGAGGACAGCCTGGCGTCGAAGGCCATGCCCTCCTCGGGGATTTCCGTCTCGCGAATGTGGGATTGCACGGGGGTGCTGGCAAAATCTCCAAGATAATCGTCCCACTCGGCGTTTTTTATGAGCTCCCGTTCAATGGCCGTATTCTCGCCGCCGGGCAAGGGACCGTGCTCCTCCTCGGTCAGAACCCGCTCCGGCTTGTCCTCCTCCTGAACTTCCTCCAGAAGAGGATTCTCCATAAGTTCCTGCTGGATGCTCTCCACAAGTTCAAGACGTGAGAGTTGCAACAGCTTTATGGCCTGCTGCAGTTGGGGAGTCATCACCAACTGCTGCGAAAGTTTGAGTTGTTGCCGCAGTTCCAGCGCCATGGAATCTCGTCTACACCTTTTGCTCTCGTTTTTCGATCAGCGGGACGCATCGACCCAACCAGGGACTGAGCCGCCTGCGTATTGGGATTTATGACACAGACAACGCCTCCTGGCAACACAGCCGGAGACGTTCTAGGCGTCCCATTTCTCCCACAACGCCCGCAATCGCCCCTTGGCCTGCAACACGAACCGTATGGCCTCGCGCACAGCGCCATGTCCTCCCGGACGCGTAGATACCCATGCCGCCAGTCGGACAATCTCGGGCTGGGCATCGGACACGGCCATGGGGAGTCCCACCCGGCGCATGGCCGGGGCATCCACCCAGTCGTCCCCCAGAAAGGCGGTCTGCTCGAAGGAAATTCCTTTGCGAGCCAGGATATCTTCGAGAACCGGCAGCTTGCGCACATGCCCGCCGTGGTATTCCAGGACGCCGAGTTCCCTGGCCCTGACAGCGGTCGCGCCCTGGTCCAAACCGCTGATCATGGCCACTTCGAGGCCCGCCTCCTGGGCCAGCTTGATCCCCATGCCATCGTGCACATGAAACCGCTTCAAGATATTTCCCGCCGGGTCATACAACAGGCCTCCGTCGGTCATGACCCCATCCACATCCAGGACCAGAAGGGATATCCGGCGCGCCCTGGCGATCAAGTCCACAACGACGCCTCCCGGCCACAGGACCGCCGGACGCCCGCGTTTCCATGTGTGTCATCACAGGGCGAAAATATCCGGTTCATGCCGAAACCGCCGGGCACGGCGGACAGGCGTCGTTCTTCCCCACGCCGTCGCGCGCCTCCCGCAGTTTGACGGCAGCCCTGATGAACTCCCGGAAAAGCGGATGGGGCCGCATGGGATTGCTCTTGAATTCCGGATGGAATTGGCAGCCCAGAAACCAGGGATGATCCGCGAGTTCCACGATTTCCACCAGTTCGCCGTCCGGCGACAGACCGCTGAAGGTGAGGCCGGCCTCCTCGAACTGCTTGGCGTAAACCTTGTTGAATTCGTAGCGATGGCGGTGGCGCTCGAAAATCTCCAGTTCGCCGTAAGCCGCATAGGCCCTGGTGTCGGGCCTGACGGAGCAGGGATAGGCCCCGAGCCGCATGGTGCCGCCCATGTCCCCATCGGCCTCGCGGCGCTCGATCTTCTTGGAACGAAAATCGAACCATTCCTTCATGAGATAGATGACTGGATGCGGGGTGGTCACGTCGAACTCCTCGGAATTGGCGCCCTCGAGCCCAAGTACATTCCGGGCGAATTCGATGACCGCACACTGCATGCCCAGACAGATGCCGAAAAAGGGTATCCTGTTTTCCCTGGCAAAGGCGATGGCCGCGATCTTGCCTTCGATGCCCCGGGACCCGAACCCGCCGGGGACCAGCACGCCGTCCACCCCGGCCAGTTTTTCGGCCACATTCTGGGCGGTGACGTTCTCGGAATTGACGTAGACCAGCTCCACCGCCGCCTCATTGGCCACTCCACCGTGCACCAGGGCCTCGTGCAGGCTCTTGTAGGCTTCCTTGAGGTCCACATACTTGCCCACAATACCGATGGACACGGTCTTTTTGGGATTGGCCTGGCGGCAGATCAGGTCGCGCCAGGAGTCGAGCTTGGCGTTCTTAGCCGGCAGCCGCAACAGGATAGCGATTTTCTGGTCCACTCCCTCGTGATAGAGATTAAGCGGCACCTCGTAGATGTTTTTGACATCCACGGCGCAAAACACGGCATCCGCGTCCACGTTGCAGAACAGGGCGATCTTTTCCTTAATTTCCCGATTCAGCACCACCTCGCTGCGGCAGATGATGATGTCGGGCTGGATACCGATGCTGCGCAGTTCCTTGACGCTGTGCTGGGTGGGTTTGGTCTTGAGCTCCCCGGCCACCCGCATATAGGGCACCAGGGTCAGATGGATATACAGGACGTTTTCCTTACCCAGATCCGAGCGCATCTGCCGGATGGCCTCAAGAAAAGGCTGGCCTTCGATGTCGCCCACTGTGCCGCCGATTTCGATGATGGCCACGTCCTCGTCAGTGGCCACGCCCAGGATAGCCTTCTTGATCTCGTCGGTAATGTGCGGGATGACCTGGACCGTGCCGCCCAGATAGTCCCCCCGGCGCTCCTTGCTGATGACCGTATGGTAGATGCGTCCCGAGGTGAAGTTGTTGTTCTGGCTCAGGGAGACGCCCAGGTAGCGTTCGTAGTGGCCAAGGTCCAGGTCGGTTTCGGCCCCGTCGTCGGTGACGAAGACCTCGCCGTGCTGGAAGGGATTCATGGTGCCGGGATCGACGTTGATATACGGATCGAGCTTCTGGATGGTCACCTTGAGTCCCCTGGCCTTGAGCAGGGCCCCGATGGAGGAGGCGGCCAGTCCTTTCCCGAGCGAGGACAACACGCCTCCGGTGACGAAAATAAATTTGGTCTTCATGCGCTCACCGTCCCTTCTGATCTTTCATGGCCTTTTCCTCCATCCAGCGCGCCCCGCATGTATCCCAAACGCGGCGTTTGGGCCACCACTTTTTTCCCGCAAAACCGGCCGAAAATCTTGAATTTTCTTGCCCGGACAAGGGATTGGGAGGCACGTTGTCCTCAATGCGGCATCTGGAGGTCCCGGCAGCTCGCATCCGGTTCACACCCGCCGCATGCAACCAGCGATCGTGTTGACGCCATGTTCCGGGCCATTTATGTTCCGCCCGGAAACGTAAGCGACACGGCGCTTTTTTTCAAGGAATCCCCGGAGGAATCCGCCATGCCCAGGGTGAAAACCATTGTGGTGACCGGTTTCGGCACCAACTGCGAAGTCGAGTCGGCCCATGCCGCCACGGTCGCCGGCTCCGACGTCACGGATATCGCCTTTTTTTCGGACATTACTGTGGGCAGGACGCGGCTGACGGACTACAACTTCCTGATCTTTCCCGGCGGATTCCTGGACGGCGACGACCTGGGCGCGGCCCAGGCCGCGGCCCTGCGCTGGACCCACGCCAGGACCCGGGACGGCCGGCCGGTCATCGACCAGCTCAAGGCCTTTTTCGACAACGGCGGCATCATCCTGGGCATCTGCAACGGATTCCAGCTGCTGGTGAAAATCGGGCTTTTGCCCGGCCTCGGCGGCCGCTACTTCACCCGTGAACTGTCGCTGGCAAACAACGATTCCGGCCGCTTCGAGGACCGCTGGGTAACGCTTGCGGCCAACCCGGAATGCCGATGCGTCTTCACCCGGGACATCGGCCGCATCGACCTGCCCGTGCGCCACGGCGAGGGCAAGCTGGTCACCCGGGACGCCGCCGTGCTGTCGGCCCTATGGTCCGGAAATCTGGTGGCCTTGCAGTATACCGATCCGGGATCGAGCCGACCGACCCAGACCTATCCGCACAACCCCAATGGATCGCCCGACGCCATCGCCGGGCTGACCGATCCCACGGGCCGCATCCTGGGACTCATGCCCCACCCCGAGGCCTTCAATCACCCGACCAATCATCCGGGCTGGACCCGGGGGGAGACATCCCTTCTGGGGACCACCCTTTTTGAGAACGGCATCCGCTACCTCAAATCCTCTACCTGACCCGGCCGTTTTCGACATTTTTCCCCGGATGACGGCCGCAAACGCGACGCTCCGGGGAGCAGGAAGCATCGCCATGCACCCGATAAGCGCCCCCTCTCCCCTCGTTCTGCCTGAGCCGCCGCCCTGCCCTCCAGAGCTTGCCTCCTGGGAAGCGGCCATGGACCTGGCACTGGCCGAGGCCCGCACGGCCGCAGCCGGGGGCGACGTGCCAGTGGGCGCGGCGGTTTTCACCACCGAGGGGCGGCTTCTGGCCCTGGCCGGGAATTCGCCCCTGCGCCTCGGTGACCCCACGGCCCACGCCGAAATTCTGGCCCTGCGCCGGGCGGCCAAAGCGGCCGGGAACTACCGGCTGAACGGAACGATCCTGGTCGCCACCCTGGAACCGTGCCTGATGTGCCTGGGGGCCATGGTCCACGCCCGGGTCGGGCTTCTGGTCTTCGGTGCGGCCGATCCCAAATCGGGCGCGGCCGGGAGCCGGATCGCGGCCATGGACCTGCCTTTCTTAAACCATCACATGAAGGTTTTCGGGGGTGTCCGGGCAGCGGAGTGCGGCGACGTACTGCGGCATTTTTTCCAAACCAGACGGGGCAATCCGTGACCGGTTGCCGGCTCCCCCCGCACCGGACTCCATCAGAAATGACTTGATTTTCCCCAGAACCGCGTCTATTTATTTCAGTTCCGTCGTTGCTGTCCCGAATGATGCGGAGAGGTACCGAAGTGGTCGTAACGGGCCCGACTCGAAATCGGGTTGTCGGTGAGTAACCGGCACGTGGGTTCGAATCCCACCCTCTCCGCCATCACCTTTCTGTTTTCCCCCTGTCTGAATGCATCCTGCTTTTTTTTCATGTTCAGATTGTGATCCGTTTTTTAGAATCATATTATCAAACGGATACTCTTTCATTGATTATCAATCTCTCTTGCTTTCCATCGCCTGAAATACAAATCACTTCTTTCGAAACCGTTCGCAAACGTGAAAATGATGGTGAGAGAAACAAATTTCTCTTTCATGACATGATCAGAATACACTACGGGTTTCATGTGACCACTGGGCCAGTTCTTTATTGACCCATTTTCCCACCTACGCTATTTTTATATTTAGATCGACTTGTTTCGTCTTTCCTTCCCAGGAGGTCGTCATGAAATTGGCCGTGGCTGGGAAAGGCGGGGTGGGCAAAACCTCCCTCACCGCCTGGATTGGCGACTATCTCGTCCGCCAGGGTCGCGAAACCTGGCTTGTGGACGCGGACACCGCCCTCTCCCTGGGTGCCGCCCTTGGCTTGTCCCCGGAAAACATCCCCTCCCCTCTGATTCAGGATGAACCCCTCATCCGGGAACGGATCGGCACTGGATTGCTCGATCTCAATCCCCGTGTGGAAGACCTCCCAGAAAAACTCCGGGTACGGGCCGGCGGTCTGAACCTCCTGGTCATGGGCTCCGTGGCCGGGGCCGGGGGCGGATGCGCCTGCGGGGCAAACGCCCTGCTCAAGGCCCTTCTGGCCCACCTTCTCCTGGACCTGGACCAATGGCTGGTGGTGGACCTCGAGGCCGGTGTGGAGCACCTGGGACGCGGTACGGTCAGCGCCGTGGACGGCTTGGTCGTCGTCAGCGAACCGAGCTGGCGCGGCCTGTCCGTGGCCGCCCGGATCGCGGAAATGGCCGCCGAACTGGGACTGACCCGCCAGGTGCTGGTCCTGAACCGGGCCGAAAACGGGACCCCTCTTCCGGACATTCCGGGTCTTCCCCCACTGGTTGCCTCCATTCCGGCCCTTGGCGGCCTGGCAAGGCGCCAGTTGAATTCCCCTTGCGTCCTCGATCTTCCGGAACGTCCGGATCTGGATAAGGCCTGCTTTGCCATTTTGTCCGCCCTGGCCGGGCAAGAACCGCAAACGTCGAGGTAAGTCCATGAGATACGTCGTAGCGGGACTGCATGCCGCCGGTCGTAGCGCCTGCATGGGGCTACGCAAGGCGGACCCCTCGGCCGAGATCATCGGCGTGGACCCGTTGCCGGAACCTGTCTATTCCCGTCCGCTCATCAGCTACGCCCTGTCCGGAGAGATGTCCGCCGAGGCCATGATCGTGGCCGGGGAGGATTTCTGGACCGGGCTGGGCGTGACCCTGGTCCGCGAGAAGGCGGTCCGCCTGGAGCCGGCCCGAGCCAGGCTGACCCTGGCCTCAGGAAAAGAGCTTTCCTACGACCGTCTGCTTCTGGCCTGCGGGGCGAAGGCCCGGCCGGCCGGCGTCGGCGGGAGCATGTCCCAGGAGATCTGTTATTTCCGGGGAAGATCCGACCTGTCCCGAATCATGGCCCGGGTCAAGACAGGGGGCGTGGCCGCGGTCCTGGGCGGCGGCCTGGTGGGCTTCAAGCTGACCATGGGGCTTCTGGAGCGGGGCATGAGCGTGCATCTCATCGTTTCGTCCCCCCGGCCACTGTCCCTCA
Source organism: Thermodesulfobacteriota bacterium (assembly GCA_049324675.1). Classification (GTDB taxonomy): domain Bacteria; phylum Desulfobacterota; class Desulfovibrionia; order Desulfovibrionales; family Desulfovibrionaceae; genus Desulfolutivibrio. The sequence continues at coordinate 4,520 of JBMONM010000053.1, read as the reverse complement.
ATGTGGACGAGCATGTGGGGGCCTGGGTGGGCGACCGCCTGCGGGACACCCCGGGGGTCACATTGGCCACCGGCACTTCGGTCACTGCCGTTAACCCCGGAACCGCACGCCCCCTGAAACTGTCTCTCTCGACGGGCAACGTCCTCGAAGTCGATCTGGTCGCCGCCGGCAAAGGCGTCATACCGGAAACCGAATGGCTTGGGGACAGCGGCCTGGAGCGCGACGAGGGCATTCTGGCGGACAGGTGGCTTCGGACCTCGGACGAACGGGTGTACGTTGCCGGAGATCTGGCCCAGGCCCCGGATATGGTCTCCGGAGAGCCACGGATCAACGCCGTATGGCCCGTGGCTGTGGAACAGGGACGCCTTGCGGCCCTGAACATGGCCGGGGTGAAAACGCCCTATGCCGGAACCCTGGCCCAGAACGCCATCCCGGTCTTCGGTTCCCGGATGATCTCCGTGGGCATGGTGAGCCCGGCCCTGACCCGGGACTGCGACGCGGTGATCACGGGCGGTCCCCGGGGGGCCTACCTCAAGCTGGTTTTTCGAGAGGGCCGGCTGGTGGGCGCGGTGGGGCTCGACGCGCCGCCGCGGCTCGGGGAACTGGCCTTCGCCGTCCGCCGAAGGCTTCGCCGCCGGGACATTCCCGACGAGTGGCTCGACAATCCAGGAAACGCCGCGCCCCTTTGCGCTCCGGGCGCGTCTCTTCGGCAAAACGCCAGGATATGGTGAACGCGGCCGCCCCTTGGGCGGTCCTGGGCAAGAAAAGGAGGATCTATGCTGAAAAAAACCGTCATTGTACGACCGGAACTGTGTGTGGGCTGCATGCAGTGCATGATCCGCTGCGCCCAGGCCCATTCGCGGTCAAAGGTCCTGGCCTCGGCCATCCGGGAGGACATCCTGGCCAAGCCGCGCATCCACATCGGCATGGGGCCGGAACACAAGCCCTTCCCCAACAAATGCCGTCACTGCGAGCCGGCCCCCTGCCAGGAGGCATGCATGCCCTGGGCCATCCGCTCGGACATCGCCGAGGACTTAAAAATCGTGGATCCGGCCCGGTGCATCGGTTGCGGCATGTGCGCCATGGCCTGCCCCTACTACGTCATTCGCTTCTACCGGGACAAGGACGCGCCCGAACGCCCGGCCGTGGCCGTCAAATGCGACGGCTGCCACGAGCGGGTCGCGGCCGGGTTGCCCCCGGCCTGCGTCGAGGCCTGCAAGACCGGGGCGCTCACGTTCGAGGACGTCAACCTGTACCTCAAGGAAGGCACCAACCGGCTGGCCAACGCCGCCTACGGCGTGCGGGCCTGAGCCCACACGGGAGGAACCATGGGCAAAAAAGACCTCAATGACTATTCCATCTGTAGCGACGCCCGGGCCATGATCGCCAAGGCCCGGGAGGATGGCGTGGAAACCGTCTGGGACCGCCTGGAGGAACAGCTGCCGCAGTGCGGCTTCTGCGAGCTGGGCCTCTCCTGCCGCAACTGCGTCATGGGCCCCTGCCGCATCGACCCCTTCGGGCACGGCCCAAAGCGCGGTGTCTGCGGGGCCGACGCCGACGTCATCGTGGCCCGCAACTTCGGCCGCATGGTGGCCGCGGGCGCGGCCGCCCACTCGGACCACGGCCGGGATCTGCTTGAAACCCTGCATGCCGTGGCCGAGGGCGAAACCGGGGATTACGGCATCCGTGACGAGGAGAAGCTTCGGCGCATCGCCGCCGAAGTGGGCCTCGATGTGGCCGGCAAGGACGTCAAGGCCGTGGCCAAGGCCCTGGCCGACCGGTTTTTCGAGGATTATGGGTTCAAGCGCGGCTCGGTGTCGTTTCTGGGCCGGGTCCCGGTCAAGCGGCGGGAGGTGTGGAAGAAATTCGGCGTCACCCCCCGGGGCATCGACCGGGACATCGTGGAGATGATGCACCGCACCCACATGGGCGTGGACAACGACGCCGTGAACCTGTGCCTGCACGCGGCCAGGCTGTCCCTGGCCGACGGCTGGGGCGGGTCCATGATCGCCACGGAACTCTCGGACATCATCTTCGGCACCCCCTCCCCCAAAACCTCAAAGGTCAACCTGGGGGTGCTTCGGGCCGACCACGTCAACATCCTGGTCCACGGCCACAGCCCCATCGTCTCGGAAATGATCCTGGCCGCGGTGCGCGACCCGGGGCTCGTGGCCAAGGCCAAGGCCGCCGGGGCCGCCGGGATCAACCTGGCGGGGCTTTGCTGTACGGGCAACGAACTGCTCATGCGCCAGGGCATCCCCATGGCCGGCAACCACCTCATGACCGAACTGGCCCTGGTCACCGGGGCCGTGGAGGTCGTGGTGGTGGACTACCAGTGCATCATGCCGAGCCTGGTCACCGTGGCCGCCTGCTACCACAGCCGCATCGTCAGCACCTCGCCCAAGGCCAAGTTCACCGGGGCCACGCATATCGAATTCGATGTGCACAACGCCCGGGAAAAGGCCGTGGAGGTGGTGGATATGGCCATCGAGCGCTTCACGGCCCGGGACCAGTCCCGGGTGGACATCCCCGGGGCTCCGGTGGACATGATGACCGGCTTCTCCAACGAGGCCATTCTGACGGCCCTGGGCGGCACGGCCGGGCCCCTTCTCGACGCGGTCAAGGCCGGAAAGATCCGCGGGGCCGTGGGCATCGTAGGCTGCAACAACCCCAAGGTGAAACACGACTACCAAAGCGCCAACCTGATCAAGGAATGCATCAAACGCGACCTCCTGGTCCTGGTCACGGGCTGCGTGACCGTATCCGCCGGCAAGCAAGGCCTGCTTATGCCCCAGGCCGCCGATCTGGCCGGGCCCGGGCTCTCGGCGGTGTGCAAGGCCCTGGGCATCCCGCCGGTCCTACACATGGGAAGCTGCGTGGACAACTCCCGAATCATCCAGTTGTGCGGCATGCTGGCCGACGCCCTGGGCGTGGACATCTCGGATCTGCCCGTGGCCGCGGCCGCGCCGGAATGGTATTCGGAAAAGGCGGCCACCATCGGGCTCTATGCCGTGGCCAGCGGCATCTTCACGGTCCTCGGCCTGGCCCCGCCGATTCTGGGCAGCAAGACCGTGACCGATCTGGCCGTATCGGGTCTTGATGACGTCCTGGGCGCCTGCTTCGCCGTGGAAGGCGACCCGGTCAAAGCCGCCGAACTCATCGATGCCCGCATCACAGCCAAACGTACGGCTCTGGGCCTTGTCCCCTGACCTTGCCACCATAACCTCAATGCAATAGACCCCGCCTCGGCGGGGTCTTTCTGTTGTCATTCCTCAAGCGTTACTGGCCACACCCCAAAGTCCTCCTCCGCTGGTTTGATCGTTCTGGCCATTCCGAATGAAAGAGCACGCGTTGACCACTAGATTTTCTTTCGCACCAAGAGTAATTTCAGGTTAAAAGAAGCATCCTGAACTCCAGCAGTCCACCGATAGGGAGCGGACCCCCCATGGCAGAAACCAACATCTTGCTTGAGGCCGGGACAAACGAATTTGAAATTATAGAATTTTTCATCGACGAGATGATTGAAGGCGATGAAAAGCCCTACCGGGCCTATTACGGCGTCAATGTGGCCAAGGTCTTGGAAATCATCCGCCTGCCCACGGTCACGGAACTGCCGCACATGCCGCATCCGAGCGTCATCGGCACTTTCAATCTGCGTTCAAAGGTCATCCCTCTGATCGACCTGAGTCTGTGGCTGGGCAAGCCCATGGCCCGCACGGATTCGACCAAGGTCATCGTGGCCGAATTCAATAAAGTCATAAACGCCTTCATGGTCTCCGGCGTGACCCGCATCCACCGTAAAAGCTGGGACGAGGTGGAGCCGCCAAGCGGCTATACGGCACGGTTCGCGTCCCGCAACTTCACCGGCGTGGTCAAGTTCGAGGACCGCATCGTGCTTTTATTGGACATGGAACAGATCATCTGGGACCTGAATCCGGCGCTGGCCATCCGCATGGACCGCACCGGCAGGATGGACGGCAGCGTGGAGCACAAGGGATACAAAACCCTGGTCGTGGACGATTCCAATTCCATCCGCCGGCTCATCGTCTCCTATCTGGAAAAGGATGGCTTCGCGGTCGAGCAGGACATCAACGGCCAGAATGCCTGGGATCGGCTCATCGAGTGGAAGCGGCTGGCCGCGGAACGGGGGGCGCCGATTTCGCAATACGTGAATCTGGTGGTCACGGACCTGGAGATGCCGGCCATGGACGGGCACAACCTCTGCAAGCGGATCAAGTCAGACCCGGTGCTCAAATCCATTCCGGTGGTGCTCTTCTCCTCACTTATCAACAATCAGCTCTACCATAAGGGCATTTCCGTGGGTGCCGACGACCAGGTGACCAAGCCCGAGATCGCCACCCTGGCCGACCGGGCCAAAAAACTCATCGAGGGCGATCTGGAGGGCATTCCAAAGCGCGTTCTGACCGACTAGCAGACCTCGTTCTCTTGCCACCGCTCCTTCTTCCTTGAACATATCCCATCCAGGGGGTCCGGGGGGAATGATTCCCCCCGGGCGGGGT
>JBMONM010000052.1:0-18198 GCA_049324675.1 Thermodesulfobacteriota bacterium | reverse complement strand
CCCCCCGGCGGGGGATGGGTTCGGGAAGGGGGCGGCGTCCCCTTCCCGAGAACATGCGCTGCTCATGGCGTCACTTTGCTCCATTCGTCAAAGAACGTGGGAAACGATTTGGCCACGCAGCCGGGGTTGTCGAAGCGGGCGGTCACGCCGCGCAGGCCGAACAGGGCCATGCTCATGGCCATGCGGTGGTCGTCGTAGGTCTTGAAGGACACGGTGTCGTGGGGCGGAATCAGGTGCGGCTCGATGCGAAGCCCGTCGGCCAGGACCTCGGCCCGCGCCCCGGCCCGGGTGAGATTGTCGGCCAGGGCCGCCAGCCGGTCCGATTCCTTGATGCGCAGATGGGCCACGTTGGTGATGGTGGTCGGGCCCACGGCCATGGCCGCGCAGGCGGCCACCGTGGGCACCAGGTCCGGGCAGTGGCCCATGTCGATGGCGATGCCCGAAAGGGGCGAAGGGAAAACCGTGACCGATGCGGCGTCCTGGGTCAGGCGTGCGCCCATGCGGGACAGGATATCCACCATGGCCGTGTCCCCCTGGGCCGAGTCCCGGCGCAGGTTCGCAACGCGCACCGGGCGCTTGCCGAGGGCCCCGGCGGCCAGGAAGTAGGAGGCGCTCGACCAGTCGCCCTCGACCCGGAAGCTCCCGGCGGCGTAGGAGGCGGGCCGGCACAGGAAGCGGATGCGGCCGGGCTCGGCCCGGGTCACGGCGGCCGGGTCGGTCTTTTCCCAGGCCCCGTCGCGCAGGGTCTCGACGGCGACGGCCACCCCGGCGTCGGCCATGGCCGCAAGGGTCACGGCCACATACGGCCAGGATACGGCCTTTTTGCCCGTGACGCGTATCTCCAGGGGGCCGGCGGCCATGGGCGAGGCCAGGAGCAGCCCCGAGAGGTACTGGCTGCTTTCCTCCAGGGTGATGTCGGCCGTGCCGCCGGACAGGCCCCGGGCAAGGATGCGCAGGGGCGGGCAATCCGGCCGGCCGGGAAACTTCACCCCGGCCCCCAGGCCTTCCAGGACCCGGGTCAGTTCCCCGATGGGCCGTTCGTGCATGCGGCCCCGGCCCCGGACCTCGAAGAGCCCCCGCCCGGCGGCGGCCACGGCCACGATCAGCCGGCAGGTGGTGCCGGATTCGCCCACGTCGAGCACCACGGGCGCATCCGTGCCGCCGCGCGGTCTTCCGGCCACGCCCGTGATTTCGTAGTCGCCGGACCCGCCCGTGATTTCCGCGCCCATGGCCGCGAGGCAGGCCCGGGTGCGCTCCAGGTCCTGGCTTTCGAGCACGCCCGACACCCGGGAAACGCCGTCGGCCAGGGCGGCGCGGATCAGCGCCCGGTGGGATACGGACTTGGAGGCCGGTGCGGTGATGTCGACAACGCTCATTCCTCGATAACCTCCGTGCCGCCGGACACGTCGATGTGCGGTCCGGCGGGGTAGCAGCCCAGGATGCGCAGGCTGTGGGTGCAGGCCCGCAGTTCGTCCAGGAGTTTGGCGTATTCGGCGCGGCTTAGGTCGCACTGCAGGTCGGCGAAGAACACGTATTTCCATTTCTCGCCCCGGAACGGCCGGGATTCGAGCTTGGTCATGTTGATGTCCCGGCCGGCCAGCTTGGCCAGGACGCTGTGCAGGGAGCCGGGCTTGTCCGGGAGGTTGAAGAGGATGGAGGTCTTGTCCCGGTTCTCCTGCTTGGTGTCGGCCGGGCCGATGATCAGGAACCGGGTCCAGTTGTCGGGCAGGTCCTCGATGCGCGCGGCCAGGACGTTCAGGTTGTGCATCTCGCCCAGGCGGCGGTGGCCGATGGCCGCGGCCGAGGGGGTTTTGAGGATGCGCAGGGCCGCGGCGGCGGTGCTCTCGGTGGGGATGATCCGGGCCTTGGGCAGGTGGGCGCGCAGCCATCCGGCGCATTGGGCCAGGGGTTGGGGGTGGGAGTAGACGGTCTTGACGTGGGCCAGGTCCGTGGCCTTGGAGAGCAGGGCGTGGCTGATCTTGCAGTAGACCTCGGCCTGGACGAAGACGTCGTGGCGCATGAACAGGTCCAGGCTCTGGCCCACGGTGCCCTGGAGGGAGTTTTCCAGGGGCACGAGGCCGAGATCGGCCTCCCGGGCGGCCACGGCGGCGAACACGTCGTCGATGGAGGGCTTGGGCTCGAACTCGCCGGCCCGGCCCAGGGCGGCCATGGCCGCGAAATGGGAGAACGTGCCCTCGGGACCCAGGTAGACCACCTTTTCCGGGCGCTGCAGGCGGCGCGAGGAGGACAGTATCTCGCGGTAGATGACCCGCAGGTGTTCGGTGGGCAGGGGCCCCGCGTTTTTGGCGGCCAGTCGTTTCAGGACCTCCTTTTCCCGGAAGGGCTTGAACACGGCCTGGCTGGTGCCGGACTTGCGGCGGCCGACCTCGATGCTGGCCGCGGCCCGGCGGTTCAGAAGGTCCAGGATGGCGTCGTCGATGGCGTCGATGTCCCGGCGCACCCCGGAGAGGAAGCCTTCCAGGCCCTCGGGCGTGATCCCGGAAGCGGGCGGCGCGGCGGGCGCGGCGGTTTTCGCCTTGGCGGGCGTTTTCGGCTTGGCGGACGTTTCGGCGGCCACGGCTCAGCCCTCCTTGATCTCTTCGGCGATGCGCATGCCGAAGTGGCGGCCGGCGGCGTCGGTGCGGCAGAGCACCTCGTCGCCCACCTTGAGGCTGACCACGCTCACGGGCGAGCCGTCGGGCCGGACCAGCCGGATGGTCTCGGCGTTTTGCAGGAAGATCTTGCCCTCGGTGTCCCCGATTTTCGCGGCGATGAGCAGCATGGGCCGCACCTCGACCTTGACCCGGCCGACCACGGCCAGGGAGGTCTGGCCCGTGGCCGAGACGATCAGGACCTCGTCGCCGGCGGCCAGTTCCTCCAGGTAGCGGGTCTTGTCCCCGGGCATGGCCGTGTAGGCGTGCACGGCCCCGGCGTTGATCCGGAAGGGCCGGGCGGCCACGTAGGGGTTGGACTCGGTCTCGGCGTGGACCAGGAAGGTGAAGGCGCTGGAATTGCCCACCAGCATGCCCTGGCCGGTTTTGAGCATGGAGATGGTATCCACGCAGACCCGGTGCCCCAGGCCCACCGGCTCGATGGCGGTGATCACGGCCGGGGCCAGGGCCAGCGCGCCCTGGCTGATCTTCAGTTCGGCCACGATCTTTTTGAGATCGGGCGCGCCCTCGGGCAGGACCAGGATGCGGTCCACGCCGCGCTCAAGTATCCCGGCGGCGAGTCTGGCCTCGTCGAAATTCCCGACCTCCATGCCCAGGCCCGAACCCTGGGCCAGGATGTTCTCCACCGGAATGATCTCGCAGCCCCGGGCCAGAAAGACGGTCTCGCCCTGTTGCAGACGCCTGACGGCCTCCTCCTCGTCGGACTTGGCGTCGATGGCCACCAAGGCGGCCCGGGACAGGGGGATGACCCGCACCCGCCCCAGGGCCGCGATCTTTTCCACGTCCGCGTCGTCGGCCAGGATGGCGTCCACCCCGGACTCCAGGGCCAGGGTCACGAACTTCTTGTCGAAGGGAACGGCTTTCGCCCAGATTTCCTTGGTCATGTCGTCCTCATGCGTTGTCGGTCAGAAGTTCCATGCCCTGGTCCACGTCCCAGTTGAGATGCACGATGCCGTGCAGGGCCTGGACGATGCGCGCCGGCTGGCGGTGCTGGAAGATGTTGCGGCCGATGGACAGGCCCGAACCGCCGGCCTGGACCGAGTCGTGGGCCATCTGGAGCAGGTCCCGGTCGTTGTCCATCTTGGGGCCGCCGGCGATGACCACCGGGATGCAGCAGGCCTCGGTGACCCTGGCGAAGGAGTCCACGTCGCCGGTGTAGGGCACCTTGACCACGTCCGCGCCGATCTCCGTGCCCACCCGGGCGCAGTGGCGCACGACCTCGGGGGCGTATTCGTCTTTGACCTTGGGGCCCCGGGCGTAGACCATGGCCAGGACCGGCATGCCCCATTCGGCGGCCTTGGAGGTGACCTCGCCGAAGTGTTCGAGCATGTGCCGCTCGGTCTCGTCACCCAGGTTGACGTGCAGGGACACGCCGTCGGCCCCGAGTTTGAGGGCGTCCTCGACCGTGGCCACCAGGACCTTGGCGTTGGGGTAGGGGGACAGGGCCGTGGAGGCCGAGAGGTGGATGATCAGGCCCACGTCGCGGCCGCGCCCCCGATGCGAGCAGCGGGGCAGGCCCTTGTGCATGAGCACGGCGTTGGCCCCGCCCTCGGCCACCTGGTTGACGGCCTCGCGCATGTCGATCAGGCCGTCGATGGGGCCCACGGTGACGCCGTGGTCCATGGGCACGATGATGGTCCGGTGGGTGTTGCGGTTGAAGACGCGTTCCAGGCGTACGGCTTTTCCAAGGAGCATGTCCGGTCCCTCCGTCGGGTTGGGGTTGGCCTCGTTCGCGGCGTGGGCGGCGACGCGACGGCCAAAAAAAAGGGCCGCCGGCGTGTCTGACGCCCGCGGCCCCGGAGAGGCTTTGTGTGCGATTCTGGTTACACCGCACCCCTCCCCCGACCACGGGCGTGGCTAAACCAGTACCAAAAATAAAAACCGGAGGTCGGGATGAGGTTGTGGTGACGCATGGGGACGGGATAGCCGCGGCGCGGGGAGGCTGTCAAGGATTATTTGGCGGCGGGCCGCAGGGGCCGCCCGGAAATGCGAAAAAAAACCGCGTGGAAATCCGCCGGACTGAAAAAAAGACTTGATGCGTTGCCTTGTTTTTTTTAATCGTGAGAATGGAATCGGGTAAAAAGTCGCCGGTTCCGTGAATCCGCCAGGACCCGCTTGTCTGCCTCCCCACCCGGACCCGGTCCCCCTGGTCCACCCGCGAACCCAGAAGCGGCATGGGCAAGGAGACGGGTACTCAAAAAAGTGTTTCAGTGCTTGACGTGAGCCGGGGAGCTTGTTAAATTCCTCACAAGCTTTTCACGTTAGAGCTACATAGTTAGTAAAATCAGGGCGTTGTCTGCTTCGCCCGGACCCGGGCGAAGACAATTCCCGGGCAGACGTGGATGGCCGACGGCAAGGGGCGCCGGCGCGCGGAGTCTGGCGAGGACGCCGGAAAGGGATTCTTTCCGGCGATCGCACGTTGAGTCCGCGTGGAACAACCCGGCGTATTGCTATATGCGTGGAAGTGGCACAGGCAGTAATCAACAACCAAAAACGTGGAGGACGAACCTATGCCTACCTTTGTTGATCCGAGCAAGTGTGACGGATGCAAAGGCGGTGAAAAAACCGCGTGCATGTACATTTGCCCCAATGACCTGATGATTCTCGATCCTCAGGAAATGAAGGCATACAACCAGGAGCCGTCGGCCTGCTGGGAATGCTACTCCTGCGTGAAGATCTGCCCCCAGGGCGCCATCGGCGCCCGCCCCTACGCCGACTTCGCGCCCATGGGCGGCACCTCGATCCCCATGCGCTCGGCCGACTCCATCATGTGGACCATCAAGTTCCGCAACGGCAACATCAAGCGGTACAAATTCCCCATCCGGACCACCCCGGAAGGCTCCATCAAGCCGTACGAGGGCAAGCCCGAGGGCGCCAACCTGGACGACGAGCTGCTGTTCACCGAGACCAAGCTGGCCGAGCCCAAGGAAGTCGTGATGAAGGCCTTCCCGGTGACCGACGCCGACACCGTGCAGTGCTGGCTCGACGGTTTCTGCAAATAACTTCCCGAATACAAAGAAGACAATAGGAGGAGACATCCTATGCCTACCATTCCCGTTAAGGAAGAGCCCAAAGGCATCGCCCTTGCCGAGCCGGAACTGATCGAAAAAGACGTCGACATCCTCATGGTCGGCGGCGGCATGGGTACCTGCGGTACGGCCTACGAGGCCTGCCGGTGGGCCGACAAGATCGGCGGGATCAGCCTGATGCTGCTGGACAAGGCCTCTCTCGAGCGCTCCGGCGCCGTGGCCCAGGGCCTTTCGGCCATCAACACCTACGTCGGCGAGAACGTGCCCGACGACTACGTGCGCATGGTCCGCACCGACCTGATGGGCCTGGTCCGCGAAGACCTGATCTTCGACCTGGGCCGCCACGTCGACGACTCCGTGCATCTGTTCGAGGAGTGGGGCCTGCCCTGCTGGGTCAAGGAAGGCGACCACAACCTGGACGGCCAGGCCGCCAAGAACAAGGGCCTGTCCCTGCGCACCGGCGCCGCCCCGGTCCGCTCCGGCCGCTGGCAGATCATGATCAACGGCGAGTCCTACAAGTGCATCGTGGCCGAGGCCGCGAAAAACGCCCTGGGCCAGGATCGCTACCTGGAGCGCGTGTTCGTGGTGAAACTGCTCCTGGACGCCAACGAGAAGAACCGCATCGCCGGCGCCGTGGGCTTCTCCACCCGCGAGAACAAGGTGTACGTGTTCAAGTGCAACGCCATGGTCGTGGCCTGCGGCGGCGCCGTCAACGTGTACCGCCCCCGGTCCACCGGTGAGGGCATGGGCCGCGCCTGGTACCCGGTGTGGAACTCCGGTTCCACCTACACCATGTGCGCCCAGGTCGGCGCCGAGATGACCATGATGGAAAACCGGTTCGTCCCGGCCCGCTTCAAGGACGGGTACGGCCCGGTCGGCGCCTGGTTCCTGCTGTTCAAGGCCAAGGCCACCAATGCCAAGGGCGAGGACTACTGCGCCACCAACCGCGCCATGCTCAAGCCCTACGAGGATCGCGGCTACGCCAAGGGCCACGTCATCCCGACCTGTCTGCGCAACCACATGATGCTTCGCGAAATGCGCGAAGGTCGCGGCCCCATCTACATGGACACCGCCACCGCGCTGCAGACCACCTTCGCCAAGCTCTCCCCCGAGCAGCAGAAGCACCTGGAAGCCGAGGCCTGGGAAGACTTCCTCGACATGTGCGTGGGCCAGGCCAACCTGTGGGCCTGCATGAACATCGAGCCCGAAGTCCGCGGCTCCGAGATCATGCCCACCGAGCCGTACCTGCTCGGCTCCCACTCCGGCTGCTGCGGCATCTGGGTCTCCGGCCCGGACGAGAAGTGGGTCCCGGACGAGTACAAGGTCAAGGCCGACAACGGCAAAGTCTACAACCGCATGACCACGGTCAACGGCCTGTGGACCTGCGCCGACGGCGTCGGCGCCTCGGGCCACAAGTTCTCCTCCGGCTCCCACGCCGAGGGCCGCATCGTCGGCAAGCAGATGGTGCGCTGGGTCGTGGACCACAAGGGCTTCAAGCCGGCCCTGAAGCAGTCCGCCGCCGAACTGGCCAAGGAGATCTATCAGCCCTGGTACACCTTCAAGGAAGGCGTGGCCGCTTCGACCGACCCGGTCGTCAACCCCAACTACATCACCCCGCACAACTTCATGATGCGGCTGGTGAAGTGCACCGACGAGTACGGCGGCGGCTGCGCCACCCTGTACACCACGTCCAAGACCCTGCTGAACACCGGCTTCGCGCTGTTGCAGATGCTGGAAGAGGACAGCAAGAAGCTGGCCGCCCGCGACCTGCACGAACTGATGCGCTGCTGGGAACAGTACCATCGTTTGTGGACCGTGCGCCTGCACATGACCCATATCATGTTCCGCGAGGAGACCCGCTATCCGGGCTTCTACTACCGCGGCGACTTCATGGGTCTGGACGACAGCAAGTGGAAGTGCTTCGTCAACTCCGTCTACGATCCGGATACCAAGGAAACCAAGGTCTTCAAGAAGACCTACTACCAGATCATTCCGGACTAAGAATGCGCATGACGGCCGCTGGCAAAATGCCCGCGGCCGTTTTTTAACGGTCTTATCCGGGACGACCGACCGGGCGTTGACGGAGCCGTCCGCGGGGTCTATCGTCGCGGATCAGGCCGTTTGCATGCGGGCTATAACCACTGCCGGGAGGTTGCGATGTCGAGCAGCGCGATACTCGTCGTCGGCGGCGGCTTCAGCGGTATCACCGCAGCGCTTGAAGCCGCTGAAGTCGGCCACGAAGTGTTCATTGTGGAGAAGAACCCCTTCCTGGGCGGCCGGGTGATGCAGCTCAACAAGTATTTCCCCAAGCTGTGTCCGCCGTCCTGCGGGCTGGAGATCCAGTTCCAGCGCATCAAAAACAACAAACTCGTCAAGTTCTTCACCATGGCCGAGGTGACCAAGGTCGCGGGCCAGGCCGGGGACTACGACGTGACCATCGCCATCAAGCCCCGCTATGTGGAACCCGGCAGCCTGGACCTGTCAGATACGGCCGAGGCCCTTTCCAGGGACGTGCCGAGCGAGTTCGAACTGGGCATGGGCAACCGCAAGGCCCTGTACATGGACGTGCCCTTCGCCTTCCCGAACCGCTACGTCCTGGACAAGGACAACTGTTCCAAGGGCGACCTGGACGCCCTGGCCCAGGCCGACATCGTCAACCTCGGCGACGCGCCGAAGGAGATCACGGTCAAGGTCGGCAGCATCATCTACGCCACCGGCTGGAAGCCCTACGACGTCACCAGGCTGACCAACCTGGGCGCCGGGGACATCAAAAACTGCGTGTCCAACATGCAGCTCGAACGCCTGGCCTCCCCCAGCGGCCCGACCCGCGGAAAGATCCTGCGGCCCTCGGACGGACGCGCCCCGCGCTCCATCGCCTTCGTGCAGTGCGCCGGGTCCCGGGACGAGAACCACCTCAACTACTGTTCCTACATCTGCTGCATGGCCTCCCTCAAGCAGGCCGCCTACGTCCGGGAGCAGTATCCGAACGCCCGCGTGGTCATCTACTACATCGACCTGCGCACCCCCGGCCGCTACGACAACTTCGCCAAGAAGATCCTGGCCGACGACAGGCTGACCACGGTCAAGGGCAAGGTCGCGGCCGTGGCCGAGGATGCCGGCAGCGGCGACGTCCTGCTCACCGTGGAGGACGCGGTGACCGGGATCAAGTCCGAGAACCGGTTCGAAATGGCGGTCTTGGCCACGGGCATGCAGCCGAGCCTGGCCGGACAGAAACTGCCGGTGGACGTGGCCCTCGACGAGATGGGATTCATCGTGGGCGGCGAGGAAAAAGGCATTTTCGCCGCCGGCTGCGCCAAGACCCCGCTCGATGTCATGAAATCGGCCCAATCCGCGACCGGCGCGGCCATGAAAGCGATTCAAACGGTGAGAGGGAGGTAGAGGGCGATGGCCGAAAAAATCGGTGTGTATATAGATGAGTCCAGCGTCGCCCCGCATCTGGACGCGGGAGAACTGGCCGCCTTCGTCAAGGAGAAGCTCGCCGGAACCTGTCCGGTCGTCAAGACCCACAAACGCCTTTCGAGTCCGGCGGCCGTGGCCGACATCAAGGCCGACATCGACGCCGGGGCCGTGGAAGCCGTTCTGATCTGCGGCACCTCCCCCCGCGTGGACTGGGAAATCTTCGACTTCGGGGACAAGGTGCTCGTGGACCGGGTCAACCTGCGCGAATTCGGGGTCCTGGCCTACAAGAATCCCGACGGCACCGTCCCGGCCAAGGGCGAGCCCGCCCCGGACCTGCTCAGGATGGTCGCCCGGGACTACATCAAGATGGGCGTGATGAAGCTCGCCAAGATGAAGGCCCCGGATCCGGAGATCGCCGAAACCGTCAAGACCATCCTGGTCATCGGCGGCGGCTGGACGGGCTTAAACGCCGCCCTGTCCGCGGCCAAGGGCGGATACGCCGTGATCCTGGCGGAAAAGGCCGACGCCCTGGGCGGCAAGGCCGCGACCCAGTACAAGACCTTCCCCATGGGCCATCCGTATGACCAGGCCCGGGAAACCGGCATCGAGAAGCTCATCGCCGAGGTCACGGGCAATGCCAGGATCAAGGTCCTGACCGGGACCACGCTCAAGGAACTCGAGGGCGCGCCCGGCAACTACACCGCCGTTTTCACCGGCAAGGCCGGCGAGACCTCCGAGCCCGTGGGCGCCGTGGTCCTGGCCGCCGGATGGAATCCCCAGGATCCCGAATACCTCAAACCCTTCGGCTACGGGACCATCAAAAACGTGGTCACCTCGGCCGAGTTCGAGGCCATGGCCAAAAACGGCGGCATAAAGCGCCCATCGGACGGCAAGGCCCCGGGCCGGGTGCTCTTCGCCGTGGACGTGGCCGCCCTGGTCAAGGAAATCGAGGCCCCGGCCCCCGAGGCCCCGGCCGAGGGCGAGGCCGCCCCGGCCGCCGCCGCTCCCGAGGAGGCCGAGGCCAAGACCAACTTCGTCGAGGTCAAGACCGCCAAGCACCTGATCTACAGCTCCGAGCTGACCAGCCTGGTGGCCCTCAAGCAGGCCGGATACGTGGACGAGATGCTGCCCGGCTCCGTGGCCATGATCGTCTACGACTCCATGATGGTTCCGGGCATCAACGAGCGCTACTACCGGGCCGCCCAGGACAAGCCGGGGGTCATGCTCACCAAGGGCACCATCACCGGGGTGAGGGAAACCGCCGGCGGCGCCCTGACCGTCGCCGCCACAGGCACCCTGCTGGCGGACAAGGCCGAGTTCGAGGCCGATCTGGTGGTCCTGCCCACCGGCCTGGTTCCGGCCACGGCCACGGACCCGACCATCAACCTGGTCTACCGCCAGGGCCCGGCCTTCCCGGACCTGGATCTGTTCGACGGCTACGCCGACTCCAACTACATCTGTTTCCCCTACGAGACCCGCCGCACCGGCATCTACGCCGCCGGCTGCGTGCGCCAGCCCATGACCATGGCCCAGGCCAAAGACGACGCCGACGGCGCGGTCCTCAAAGCCATCCAGTGCATCACCTCGGCCAACCACGGCGTGTCCGTGCATCCCCGCTCGGGCGACCGGTCCTTCCCGGTGTTCAACTTCGTGCGCTGCACCCAGTGCAAGCGCTGCACCGAGGAATGTCCCTTCGGGGCCCTGGACGACGACGAAAAGGGCACCCCCAAGCCCAACCCCACCCGCTGCCGCCGGTGCGGCACGTGCATGGGCGCCTGTCCGGAGCGGGTCATCTCCTTCGACAACTACAACATCGACATGATCGGCTCCATGATCCGCGAAATGGAGATTCCGCCCAAGATCGACGAGGGCGGTCCCCGGGTGCTGATCCTGGCCTGCGAGAACGACGCCTATCCGGCCCTGGACATGGCGGCGCTTCGCGGCAAGCACTGGAGCCCCTACGTGCGCATCATCCCGGTCCGCTGTCTGGGTTCGGTCAACGCCATCTGGGTGGCCGACGCCATGTCCAAGGGCGTGGACGGCGTGATGATGCTCGGCTGCAAATACGGCGACGACTATCAGTGCCACTTCGTCAAGGGATCGGAGATCTGCAACCGCCGCAAGGAAAACATCGCGGAGTCGCTCAAGCGCCTGGGCGTCGAACCCGAGCGCGTGGAGCAATATCAGGTGGCCATCGACGAGTACGACAAGATTCCCGAGATGATCGACTCGTTCATCGAGATGGTCCTGAAGATCGGACCGAACCCGTTCAAAGGATATTAGGAGGGGACAATGTCGCAAGTCGAGAAAATCGAACCGGATCTGCGATTCGTCAAGGAATTGCAGGCCATTGGCGGTGAATCCGTCAAGAAGTGCTATCAGTGCGCCACCTGTAGCGTGGCCTGTCCTCTGGCGCCCCCCGAGAATCCCTTCCCCAGGAAGGAGATGCTCTGGGCCCAATGGGGCCTGAAGAACCGCTTCGAGGGCGACATCGACATCTGGCTGTGTCACAACTGCCAGACCTGCTCCGAACTGTGCCCCCGCGGCGCCCGTCCCGGCGACCTGATCAGCGCCCTTCGCAACATGACCTACCGCAAGCTGGTCAAGCCCTCCATCATCGGCGAGTGGATGAGTTCGAGCAAGTACCTGCCCATCCTCATCGCCATCCCGGCGGTGCTGTTTCTCATCCTGTGGTACATCAGCACCGGGTTGACCATCCCCGACGGCGAGATCGTCTACGGCAAGGTCTTTTACGGCGACTACTACATCGACCCGACCTTCATCCTGGTCTCCCTGTTCGTGGCCTACTCCTTCTTCAAGGGCGTGGTCACCATGTGGAAATCCTTTGACAAGGCCATCCCCAAGACCCTGGTCATCGGCGAGCAGCGCGTCAAGCCGACCCTGATCGAGTCGCTTCGGGCCGTCATCCTGGGCGAGATCGCCACCCATGTGAAGTTCAACGAGTGCGGCACGGACAACACGGAGCGCTACAAAGGCCACCTGACCCTGTTCTACGGCTTCGTGGCCCTGGCCGTGGTCACCGGCGTCGTGGCCGTCAGCCACTGGGGCGGCAAGATCATCGAGTTCATCGCGCCGCTGGGGCATACCCCCATGCCCCTGTGGAGCCCGGTGAAGCTTCTGGCCAACGTGGGCGCGGTGCTCCTGCTGGTGGGCCTGACCTACCTGACCAGACGGCGCCTCAACACCGATCCCGGGAAGTCCGCGTCGTCCTACTACGACTGGTATCTCATTGGCGTCATCTGGGCCGTGGCCCTCACCGGCATCGGTTCGGAACTGTTCCGTCTGGCCGGGGTGGCGACCCTTGCCTATCCGGTCTATTACCTGCATCTGGTGGCCGTGTTCATGCTCTTCGCCTATCTGCCCTGGTCCAAGCTCGGGCATCTGGTCTACCGGACCACGGCGTTGGTGTATGCCCACCAGATCGGTCGTCTGCCCCTGGCCCGTGAAGAAGAAAAAATTTTCATGGTTTAATGAAAGGAGGATACCATGGCTGAAGCTCGTAAAGTGTTCCCCATGAACACGTTCGTGTCGTATCTCAAGGGTGTGGACAAGGAAGCCAACAAGAAGGGCGTGGTGGAACTGGTCGGGTACATGACCCAGACCGAGATCGACGAGGAACTGGCCCCCTTCGCCGCGGCCCTGGCCAAGGCCTGGATCTACGAGCAGCACCCCGAGCTGGTGAAGATGACCAGCGGCGATCTGGGCGCCCAGGGACAGAACGTGTCCGTGGCCATCCTGCCCCCGGACGTCACCGGCGAGGTGGGCGCGCTTTTCGCCAAGCTGGCCGCCGACAAAAAGACCATCTGTGAGCAGGCCGCCAAGCTGGACAAGGTCGAGAAGGAACTGGCCGAGAAGACCGCCATCCTCAAAGACACCGACACCCGCATGAAGGCCGCCGAGGCCAAGGTCAAGTCCCTGGAAGCCTCCATGCAGAGCGAGGGCGAGAAGCTCATCGTGGCCTCCGAGGCCAAGGTCACCGAATACATCGGCAAGGTGGACGAGCTTCTGAAGATGATCGAGGACGTCAAGAAGCACGGCGTGGTCACCGTGGCCGCCGGCGGCGCGGCCCCGGCCGGCGCGGCGGCGGCTGGCACCGGCTCCCCGCCCGAGGCCGGCGGCGAGCCCGAGGCCGATTTCGGCTTCGGCAGCGACCTGTTCGCCACGGACAAGTGGTAGGAGGCGTCCCGGGCCTTTCGTAAGGCTCGGGGGGACGTTTTTTTCACGGGCTTTGGCCCATGGTACGTTCGACCCGCATGCGGCAGAACCCATCCCGCCGCATGCGGGTTTTTTCGTCGGGAAACGCCCGGACCGCTATCCGCGGTTGTGCTCCCAGGCCTGTCTGGCGCGCAGGGCCTCGGCGCGCAGGCGGTCGATGATGTCGTCGTAGGCCCCGGGCAGATGGGGGCGGACGCAGGACGTGCAGTCCTTGACCCCCTGGCGCATGACGAAACGACCGCCGCAATCCGGGAGAAAATACAAGGGGCAGAAACAGAACAGGCAATTGAAGCCCTCGGGGTCCACGCCCTTGTGGCAGGGGAAGTATTCGCAGCCGGTATTGCGGAAGAACCGGGAACTGTTTTCCATGGTCGGGTCCTTGTTCGCGGCAGGGTACGCCCCGGGCGGCGGTATGGGAATCCCCGGCGGCGAACCGGCCTTGGCACGAGGATTGCTTTGATCCCGTCGTCACAGCCAGAACCGGCAAAAAAAGGTACTACCGCATGTCCGTCGATCTCTCCGAACTCTCCCTGCTTCGCGCCCGCCAGGATATGAACGGGGCCCTGGCCGCGACAGGCGATTCGGACACCGCCGACACCCTCAAGTTTCAGACCCTGCTCGCCAGCCGTCTGGGCATTGACGGGCAGGTCCTGGGCTCGGGGGAGGCCTTTGCCGGCGGCAACGTCTTTCAGGATCTGTCCCAATTCGGTTTCGGCGGCGCTTCCGGACAAAACGCCGATCCCCTGGGCTTGGCCGGGCTTATGGACTCCGATTCCCTGGAGAGCCCCCTGGGCGGCATGAACATGCTCACCTACAACGCCCTGCACACCCTGGCCAAGCTGGCCGAAACCACGGACGCCGCATCCTCCGCCGCCTCCGGCCAGGAATCGGCCGCCTCCACGGGATCGAGCCAGGTGCGCATGGAGGTGGTCAAAAACGCCGTGCGCATGGCGGTCAACCCCGGAGCCCGCCACCCCGACGACCTGGGGCATCTGGCCAAGACCATCCAGGGCACGGAGGCCGGTTTCACCAAGGGCGAGGAGGAACTGCTCCTGGCCGCCGCGACGGCGGAAAGCCGTCTGGAGCGGAGCATGCTGGCCGAGGAGGCCGCGGAGCAGAGTCAGTCCGGAAAGGTCCTGGCGTCCTCATTGGAACGTTCCGCCGGGAAACTCAGTTCGCAGTATGAATCCGGAGGGGCCATCGACTGCATCGGCTACGACAGAAAGGGCGGCACCTCCTACGGCCAGTACCAGATCGCCTCCAAGACCGGAACCATGGACAACTTCCTCAAGTTCCTGGATGAAAAGGCCCCGGACATCTCCGAAAAACTCAGGGATTCCGGCCCGGCGGACACCGGGGGCCGCACCGGGCGCATGCCCGACACCTGGAAGCGGATCGCCTCCGAGGATTCCACCCGGTTCGAGGCCCTGCAGCATGAATTCATCCGCTCCAACAATTATTCCCCGGCGGCCAAAAGCATCGTGCTGACCTCGGGCGTGGACGTGAATTCCCGGTCCCACGCCCTGCGCGAGGTGTTGTGGAGCACGGCCGTGCAGCACGGCCCGAGCGGCGCGGAACGCATTTTCAGCAAGGCCATCGAGACGGTCCAGGATTCCCAGTCCGGTCAAGACTTTGACAAGGCGGTCATCGAAGAGGTCTATTCCATCCGCCAGCGCCAGTTCGGCGGCCACGGCAAGCGCGTCCGGGATGCCGTCCAGGCCAGGTTCAAGGATGAAAAGAACACGGCCATCGCCCTTCTGGACCAGACGTCCGCCTAGTGTCCGCACAATCCGGGCCTCCGGATTCTGAAATAATACGTTGGGATGATTGTTTTTTCCCTTAAATACACGGCGTGTTTTTCAAGGGACGCGACACCGGGGTCGCACCCAGTGCCATTGATGGAGCCCGACGACAAGCCGCCGGGGTTTTCTGTTGTGACGTCCATGCGGCGGGGATGATCATGTTGTTTGCCTGATTGCGTTTTTTGTATTACCACGGACAAAATACGTCTTCAGGATTTGCGCATGACCGATTCGTCCCCTTCGTCCGTTCCGGTCGCCGATGCAGGCGCACGGCTGACCCGGCGCATCGAGAAGCTCAAGCAGTGTTTTTCCCTGTGCGCGGTCATCAATTCCACGCTGGAGTTGTCCGAGGTGTTGGACCGGATCATGAGCACCTCGCGCCGGGCCCTCGGGGCGGAAACCTGCAGCCTGCTTCTGGTGGACGAGAGTCCGGGTCCCGGACGCGGCGAGCTGGTCTTCCAGGTGGCCCAGGGGCCCATGAGCGACAGCCTGCGGCAGGGCTTCCGGCTTAAGCGCGGGGAGGGACTGGCCGGATGGGTCTGCGAAAACGGCAGTCCCCTGCTCATCGAGGACGCCTACGCCGATGCGCGCTTCAACCCCGAGGTGGACCGGCGCACGGGGTACCGGACCAGGACCATCCTGACCCTTCCCCTGGCGGTCCGGGGCCGGGTCATCGGGGTCTCCCAGCTCATCAACAAGGAGGACGGCTCCCCGTTTCACGCCGAGGACCTGGAACTGTTCACCCTGATCTGCGACCAGGCCGCCGTGGCCATCGACAACGCCAGGATGCATGCCGAAATGCTGAAAAAGCAGCGCATGGAATTCGACATGGAACTGGCGGCGAACGTGCAACAGGGGTTTCTGCCCAAGTGCGTGCGGGAAGTCGCGGGCCTGGACGTGGCCGGCGTCAGCCGCTCCTGCGACGAAACCGGCGGGGATTACTACGATTTCATCTTCCGGGACGGGCAACAAGGCGGACCGGGTCAGTTGGTGGTGGCTGTGGGCGACGTGACCGGGCACGGCATCCCGGCGGCGCTGTTGATGGCCAGCGTCCGGGCCTTCCTGCGCTCCCGGCTCCTGACCCCCGGGGGGCTCGGGCAGGTCCTCGACGACGTCAACCGCCTCGTGGCCGAGGATATGGGCATGACCGGACGGTTCATGACCCTTTTCGCCCTGGAACTGGATCTGGCCACGCGAGGCCTGAGCTGGGTCCGCGCCGGCCACGACCACGCCCTGGTGTACGATCCGGCTTCGGACGCGTTTCTGGAGCTCGGCGGCAGGGGCATCCCCCTGGGGATCGACGCCAAGTGGACATATCCGTGTGAGAGTTTGGACGTCCTGCGCCCGGGCTGGGTCATCGCGCTCGGCACGGACGGCATCTGGGAGGCGCGCAATCCCGGGGGCGTCATGTACGGCAAGGACCGTCTGCGTCGGATCGTGCGGGCGGGCGCCGCCCGGCGGGCCGTTGACATCGTGGACGCGGTCATGGACGACGTGGAGTCGTTTCGGCGGGGCCTTCCCCGGCGTGACGACGAAACCGTGGTGGTGATCAAGGTCGCCGAAGGAGGAGTCGAACATGAGGAAAATCATGCCCTGGGTGGTTCTGCTTGCGGCCATGTCCATGTGGGGATGCGGCGATGACGACGGCAAGTCCTTCGGACGGGTGGACCTGAACAAGGACGGCAAGGTCATTTTCGAGGAAGGCGTCATCGCCTATCCCGATCTGACCGTCGAGGAATTCCGCATCTACGACAAGGACGCCGGCGGGGCCTTAAGCGGCGAGGAATACGACGTGTTCGTGGCGGCCAGGAAGTCCGGCCAGCCGCCGGCTCCCCAGGCCAAGGCCGAACCCGCCGCACCCGCCGCGCCTCCGGCCCAGCCCGCCCAGGCGGAAATTCCGGCCGCTTCGACACCCCCGCCGTCCACGCCGCCCGCGGGCGATGCCCCGGCCCCGCCTTCGGTTTCGCAGCAAGGGCCGCAGACGGCCGCTCCGGCGCCCACGCAGCCACCGCCCGCGAGCGTCCAGGAAACCGCTCCGGCGCAGCAGGCCCTTCCCCATGTCGAGGTGTCCTCCACGTCCTCGGCCGCGCCCGCGCCCGAGCCGGAGCCGGAAAAAACGCCCGCCGCGCCCGTGGCCTACACCGTGCAGCCCGGGGACACCCTGAACAAGATCGCCCGCAAGTTCGGCGTCAGCGCCAAGGACATCATCGCCGCAAACCGCATCGACAATCCCGACAGGGTGGAGGCCGGCAAGGTCCTGGAAATTCCCCAGGGAGGGGGCTCGTCCGGGACGGCCCGGGAAGCGGCCCCCGAGATTCAGGCCTTTGTCGCGGATTTTTTTGCCAGAAGCGGGGCCGAGAACGCGGACTCCCTGCTTGAGCTGTATGCCGACGAGGTCGATTTCTACAAGAAGGGCCTGGTCTCCAAGGACTTCGTGCGCGAGGACAAGACCAAGTACTTCCAGCGCTGGCCCACACGCGAATATACGGTTTCCGGGAAGCCCAAGGTCACGGACGTGCCCGGGTCAAAACGCAGACGCATCGAGGTTCCGGTACGCTACAAGGCCAAAAACGCGGAAAAAACCGCCTCGGGCGAGGCCGTGTTCGTCTTCGAGGTCGTAAGCGACGGCGGGTCGCCGCGCATCGTTCTGGAAACCAGCGCATCGGCCGTCAAAAAATGATCGGCTGATACCGTCCGGTCCTGCCTGCCGCCCGCCTCGCGCGGGCGGTCAGACTGATGGCAACGCCCCGGTTTTTTCAAAATCGGGGCGTTGCGCCGCCTGCGACGGCTTCGCCGCCGGGCGGAAAGGCACGAAAATCACTCGCTTCAGGCGCGGCGATGCCGCGACCTGCTCGTGATTTTCGAGGCCGCTGACGTTGTCCGCAGCCCCTGCCGCCCGCCTCGCGCGGGCGGCATTTTTTTTGCAATCACGCCAGCGGCGGAAACATTCGGAAAACATTGCCCCAGGAGGCCGGAACCATGGAAATCAGCGGAACCTACAACGAGATCGCCCGGCTCATGACCCTTTTGCAGTCCGAG
>JBMONM010000051.1:0-18230 GCA_049324675.1 Thermodesulfobacteriota bacterium | reverse complement strand
CGGCGTGCGCACGCCGCCGGCCGGAGACGGTCGCTCCGGCCCGGCGGCGATTCGCGCATGCTACTTCTTCAGGGGAACGAAGCCGGCTTCCTTGACGATCTTCTGGCCGTCGGCGCTCAAGGCGAAGTCCAGAAACTTCTTGATCTCGCCCTTGGGCTCGCCGTTGACGTACACGTACAGATCGCGGGCGATGGGGTACTTGCCCGAGGCGGCGGTCTCGGCGTTGCCGACGATGCCGTTCACGGACAGGGGCTTGGTGGAGGCGTCGAGGTAGCCCACGCCCACGTAGCCGATGGCGTTCTTGTTCTTGCTCACGGCCTGGACCACGGCGCCGCTGGAGGCCTGCAGCAGGGCGCCCGGAAAGACCTTCTCGCCCTTCATGACCAGCTCTTCCCAGGTCTCGTAGGTGCCCGAGGAGGTGTCGCGGGAGATGACCACCACCGGACCCTCGCCGCCCAGGGCCTTCCACTCGGTGGTCTTGCCGGCGTAGAGGTCCTTGAGCTGCTCGATGGTGGCGCCGGCGACCTTGTTGGCCGGGTTGACCACGGGGATGATGGCGTCGATGGCCACGACGATTTCCTTGGCGGCCACGCCCTTTTCCTTGGCCAGGGCGACTTCCTTGTCCTTCATCTTGCGCGAGGCCATGGCGATGTCCGTGGTGCCGTCGATGATGGCCTTGATGCCGTTGCCGGAACCGCCGCCGGACACGGTGAACTTCACGCTCGGATTGGCCTTCATGTACACCTCGACCATCTTCTGCATGATGGGCAGGACCGTGGTGGAACCGTCGACTTTCACCGTGGTGTCCGCGAAGGCGCTGGACGCGACCAGAAGGAAGGTCGCGACGAGGGCGGCCAGTTTTTTCATAACCCGTCTCCTTGTGTTTTCATGGTTGGAAGGAACCCGTCACCCCTATCGAACGGGGGAAGGCTAGGAGGGGGATGTTACGGAGATGTTACAGGCTCTGGGAAAATGAGTGACGGCGCGCCCGGCGGGTTTTCGACGCCGGGCGGACGCGGGTGTCGCGACGCGATTTGTAACAATTCACGGAGCGATCCACGCGGGTCGCTTCCGGGAAAAAAGCGGAGGCGTCGTTGCCCCTGGCCGCAGCGGCGGCTCGCGGCGTCGA
This sequence comes from Thermodesulfobacteriota bacterium, assembly GCA_049324675.1. Lineage (GTDB taxonomy): Bacteria > Desulfobacterota > Desulfovibrionia > Desulfovibrionales > Desulfovibrionaceae > Desulfolutivibrio. Next base: position 17,101 of record JBMONM010000051.1, on the reverse strand, counting down.
GAAAATGCGCATAGGGACGGGCTCCATGAGAAAAACGGGGACGTTCACCTCTGTTTCGCCACGTGCTCTCCTTGTTCTCGTCTGCACCAATGTCCGGGGGGAGTCAATCCCGGGGCTCCCCGCCTAGGAAAGGGCCTTCATGGCCGAGGCCGGACCGGTCCGCCCGGCCCCGCCCCCGCCCTGCATCTCGACAATGAGGGTTTTGAGGACCTGCGCCTGGTCGGCCAGTCCGGTGACCGCCTTGTTGGACTCGCCCATGGCGTTGGCGGTCTCCGAGGATATCCGGTTCACGTCCTCGATGCTGTGGTTGATTTCCTCGCTGGCGGCGGACTGTTCTTCCGAGGCGGTGGCGATGGACCTGACCTGATCCGTTGTCGAGTCGACCAGGGAGACGATTTCCGCCAGGGCCTCCCCGGATTTGTTGGCCATGACGGTGGCCTCCTCGATGGTCTTTCCGGACCTCTCGACATTGGCGATGTTCTTGCGCGTCCCGTCCTGGATGCCCCGGATGGCGTCGCCGACCTCCTTGGTGGCGGTCATGGTCTTTTCGGCCAGCTTGCGGACCTCGTCGGCGACCACGGCGAAGCCCCGGCCGGCCTCGCCGGCCCGGGCGGCCTCGATGGCCGCATTCAGGGCCAGGAGATTGGTCTGGTCCGCGATGTCGGAGATGACGTTCATGATCTGCCCGATACCCTCGGCCTGTCTGCCCAGGGTGCCCATGTCGGCCATCATCTCCTGGGCCTGATCCCGGACTTCCTTGATGCCCGTGACCACCATGCCGACGACCTTCGATCCCTCCTCGGCCTTGGCCCTGGCCCGCTCCGCTGTCTCGGCGGCATGGGAGGCGCTCTTGGCGACCTCCAGGACCGTGGCGTTCATCTCTTCCATGGCCGTGGCCGTTTCCACGACGCGTCGGGACTGCTCCTCGGCCCCCCGGCTCGCCTGCCCGATCTGGGTGGAGAGTTCCTCCGAGGCCGACGAGACGACCTCCACGACCCCCTCCAGCTTGTTGGCGGCATGCAGCATCCCCTCGGTCTTGGCCCGCTCGGCCGCACACCGGGCCTGTTCGGCCTGTTCCGTGGCCTGACGGGCCAGTTCCGTCTGTTCCTCGGCCTCGCGGGTCTTGGCGTCGGAGGTCTCGATCATCTCCTTGAGATGTCCGACCATCACGGTGAGCGAATCGGAAAGCCTGCCCAACTCGTCGCTCCGGGTGACGGAGAGATCCTTGCCCAGGTCGCCCGAGGCCACGGCCTCGGCGAAGTCCACCGCGGCGGCCAGATCGATGATCATCCGGCGTACGATCAGAAAGATGATCAGGCTGACCAGGGCCACCCCCGCCGCGCTGAGAATCAGCGAGGCGTTGCGCAGGGCCCCCAGGGAACTGGCGATGTCCGTTCCGTTCACGATCACCGCCACGGTCCAGCCGGTGGCCTTGTTTTTGGTGAAAATGGCGGTCTCGGCCCCCTTGCCGGAATCGTGGTCGACGACGCCCTTGTCCAGTCCCTGGATGCGTTTCCCCCAGTCCAGTTCGAACACGTTCTGTTTGAGGATTCGCTCCTTGTCCGGATGGCTGAAGATCATCCCGGATGTGTCGAGCAGGAACGCATAGCCCGTCCGCCCTATCCTGACCGGGGCGACCATCTCCTCGGAAAACGCCCCCAGGTCCACCCGGGCGTACAATACGCCGGCCACCTTCTCGTTGATCTTGACCGGCGCGGCGACGATGACCACGGGCTTTCCCGTGACCTTGCTCAGCAGGGGCTCGGAGACGTTGACCTCGCCCGTCATGGCCCGCTTGAAATAGGCCCGCTCCGAGAAATTCCCCGAGGCTCCGGAGTCCAGGCTGAGGATGATGTCTCCGTGCGTATTCAGGAGGCTGGCGGACTGGATGGACGGGCCGAACGCGGTCAGTTCGGCCAGTGCGGCAAGGGCCGCCTGCCTGGTCTCCGGCGACGGATCCGGTGACTGGAACACGGCCTTGACCCTGTTGGTCCGGCTTTGGCTGCCCGTGACGGCCTTGATATCCTCCACATAGGTCGTCAGCCCCTTGTTCACGGACTCCACGACGTTTCGCGAGGAAGAGACCAGTCCGCTCCAGATCTCTTCCGAGGCGTTGCGGTAGGAGAAAAAGCTCGCGGCTCCCATGCTGAGAATCACGGCCGTCAGAGTGGGCAGCAGAAGCTTTGATTGCAGTCCGAGTTTCATCCGGGTCCCCCTGTGTTCGTGATCATTGTCCTGTCTCCCAGAGACGAATTTTCATAAAATAACCTGGATAGGTGAAAATATGAAGCAAATTTAGTGCGATGTGAGGATTTTGGAGGGAAGGACGACGGTGGATGGGCATATTCCGGAGGGGGCATACGCCGTACCCCGGTATATCAAACCGGGAAAACACGTATACGGTGCGCGAAAAGGCATCGTTCTCCGTATGCGCTTGCCGGGGTTTTTCGGAAAAACAGGCAATCCTGCGGGGAAGGCGCGGCGAAGGGGGATGGAGGACCCAGGAACGGCGAACGTGGTTTCTGGTGGGAAACCACTGCGGAAGGGGCCTTCGTTGGTCGCGGGCCGCTCTCCGGCGGCGGGGCCGGATCAGGCGTCGGGACCCGGAAGCCTGCGGGCGATCTCCTTGGCCGCGCGGCGGCCGGCGCCCATGGCCAGGATCACCGTGGCCGAGCCGGTGACGATGTCCCCGCCGGCGAAGACCCCGGGGATGCTCGTCTCGCCCGTGTCCTCGTTCACCACCACATAGCCGCGGGGATTTCTCTCCAGCCCCGGCGTGGCCGACAGAAGCACGGGATTGGGGCCCGTGCCCACGGCCACCACGGCCAGGTCGCAGGGAACGAAGGCCGTGTCGCCCTCGATGGGACACGGCCGGCAGCGGCCGGATGCGTCGGGCTCGCCCAGACACATGCGCTGCACGGTCAGGCCCGTGAGATGGCCCCGCTCGTCGCCGGCAAAGGCCAGGGGGCCGCACAGGCATTCCAGGATGACGCCCTCTTCCAGGGCGTGATGCAACTCCTCGGCCCGGGCCGGCATTTCCTCCTTCGAACGGCGGTAGACCAGCCGGACCTCCTCGGCCCCGAGCCGCAACGCCGTGCGGGCCGAGTCCATGGCCACGTTGCCGCCGCCGAGGACGGCGACCTTCCTGCCCGGGAAAATGGGCGTGTCGTATTCCGGAAAGGCGTAGGCCCGGCCGAGATTCACCCGGGTGAGGTATTCGTTGGCCGAGAAAACCCCGATGAGGTTTTCGCCGGGGATGTCCAGAAACCGGGGCAGGCCCGCGCCCACGCCGATGAACACGGCCTTGTAGCCCATCTCGAACAGCTCGGGGATGGTGAAGGTCTTGCCGCCCACCCAGTTGGTCACGAAGGTCACGCCGCTTTGTTCAAGGGCCGCGATCTCCCGGCGCACGATGGCCTTGGGCAGCCGGAATTCCGGGATGCCGTAGGTCAGGACCCCGCCCAGTTCGTGCAGGGCCTCGTAGACCGTGACCGCGATGCCCCGGGCCGAGAGGTAGCCGGCCACGGTCAGGCTCGACGGTCCCGATCCGATGCAGGCGACCCGGAGTTCATTGCGGGACGCGGCGCACTCGGGCCGGCCGGTCAGTTCCTCGCAGGCCGAACGGGCCGCGAAGGCGTCGGCCACGAAACGCTCCAGACGGCCGATGGCCACGGGTTCGCCCTTTTTGCCCAGGATGCAGGACCCCTCGCACTGGTTTTCCTGGGGGCAGACCCGGCCGCACACGGCGGGCAGGCTGTTGGTGGCCTTGATGACCGCAAAGGCCGCGTCCACGTCGCCCTTGGCCAGAAGCCCCACGAAATCCTTGATGTCGACCTCGACGGGACAGCCCTTGACGCAGGCCGGCTTCTTGCATTGCAGGCAGCGGGAGGCCTCGGTCACGGCCATGGACAGGTCGTAGCCCAGGGCCACCTCGGAAAAGTTCTTCCGCCGCCGGGCCGCGGGTTGCTCGGGCATGGGCGTGCGGGGGACGTCAGGCTTTTTGGTGGTCATGGCAGCGACACTCGTGAAATTTTTCCAGGGAGATGCGTTCCTGGTCGCGGAAGGCCCCAAGCCGTGCACACAACTCGTCGAAATCCACCTGATGGCCGTCGAATTCCGGCCCGTCCACGCAGGCGAAGCGCACCGTGCCGCCCACGGTCACCCGGCAGGCCCCGCACATGCCGATGCCGTCGACCATGATGGAGTTGAGGCTGACCGTGGTCTTGACCCCGAAGGGGCGGGTGGTCTCGGCCACGGCCCGCATCATGGGCACCGGGCCCACGGCCACGACCTCGGAAACGGTCCGGTCCGAGGCCAGCCTGTCGCGCAGGGCCTCGGTGACCAAGCCCTTGCGGCCCATGCTGCCGTCGTCCGTGGTCACCAGGACCTCGGGGCAGAAGGCCGAGAGTTCGTCGTAAAAAAGCAGAAGATCCTTGTTGCGGGCCCCGATCACGGCCACCACGTGGTTTCCGGCGCGGTGGTGGCCCTTGGCGATGTGGTGCATGGCCGCGATGCCCGTGCCGCCGCCCACGCAGATCACGGTGCCGGTCTTTTCGATGTGCGTGGGTTCGCCCAGGGGGCCGCAGACATCCAGGATGGCGTCCCCGGCCTCAAGGGTCTCCAGGTGGGCCGTGGTCTTGCCCAGGACCAGATAGACGATGGTCACGGTCCCTTTGTGCGGATCGGCGTCGGCGATGGTCAGGGGGATGCGCTCGCCCTTCTCCGCCACACGCAGGATGAGGAAGTTGCCGGGTCTGGCCTTGGCCGCGATGTGCGGGGCGTCCAGGACCAGCTCGCTGGTCTTCCCGGGGATAAGGCGTCGTTTGGCGAGAATGGTCGTGGGCATGATTCCTCCGGCAAGGTCGGGAGTCGATTCCCGCCTGAGGGGAATATGCCAGCGGGAGCGTTCGCGTCAACACGGAGCGGGGTTTTTTGCGTCCAGGTCGTGAAAAAAAACGCAAGCTGAACGGCGCGCGCCTTGCCAAAGGATGGAATCCGGATTACTTGGAGCGTAGACGTAGAAACTTTTCCATGGATGGAAACGCGGTCGTGCGCGGGTGTGCGCGGGTGTGCGTGGACGCGCGCGGGCGACCGCCGGCAGGGCAGCCGGAAGACGCCGGGCGGGGATGATCCGCTCGGCCAGCGAGAGAGTCCATGGCCGTTTCCGCGGTCGGGCGCGCCCCATACCAAGCCTATGCCCGGGAGTCCGCCAGGGCGCAAACCCTTTCCCCCCAGGCCCGGGTGGTCACCACCGAGGTCGGCTTCCGCCTGGGCGGATTCGGGCTCAGCTACACCTCCAAGGACGTCGAACTTCTTTCCGATACCACCGGGCAGTCGGCCCCGGGCCTGTCCGTTACCGAATCCTTCGAGGCCGTCCTGGACGGGGCGGTCACCATCGGTCGGGTATTTGACGCCGTCTCCCTGTCCTCTTCCGAGACCGGGACATCCCCCCTGGCCTCCCCGCACCGCGCGATTGCCGCCTATGCCGCCGTCGAGGCCGGTCTGGCCCGGTCCGCGGCCTCCCGCACGCTGCTGGCCACGGTCTGAGGCCCACCGTAAGCAAAAAATCACGAAGCAAAAATCAGGCCGGAAATCATTGCGGGATGCCGTTGTGCAACAGGTGGGGCTCGGGAATCATCCTGTTTTGCATCAGGAAGTGGGCGATCTCCCAGGCCAGGATGCCGCTGGCCGGTTCGTTGGGATGGCGGGTGGGGTCTCCGGCCAGGATCAATGCGGGATTTTGCAGGGATTCGTGCAAAAACAGGGTCGGGATGCCGTTGCCGATGGAGCCCACGGCCAGCTCGCCGAGCCGGGTGACCAGGACGAACCTGGCGCCGTGGGCCGTGGCCTCTTCGTTCATGGCGAACACGATGCGCTCGCCCATCTGGAAGACCTCGCGCATGAAGGTGTCGGTGGGGGCGGGCCCCTGGGCGTTCCCGGCGTTGTGTTCGGATGGGACGCCCGGGGGCGGGGCGGCCCCGGGGTCGATGGTGCGGGCCAGGTTCTCGGGGAGGGTTTCGGCCTTGATCCGGTCTTCCTGAACGAAGAAATGGATGACGGCGTCCCGCAGGAGCAGGTAGGCCTTGCTCCATTTCGAGAGAAACCGGTCGCCGTCGAGAAGCATCTGATAGAGAGGGGAATTGTTGGTCACGGGGCGGTTGACCGTCACGAGCTTGCCGTCCTGGGCGATGAACCGGGGTTTGCCCATGCCCCAGACCTTGTCCCGGACGTGCCGATTGTCGGAATAGTGCGGCACGTAGACCAGGACCAGATCCGGATGGTAGGCCAGCCCCTTGTCGCGCATGAGCAACAGTTCCTGGTCCAGGCCGTATCCGTTCACCCCCATGTTCAGGACCTCGACGTTGGCGAAATAGCCTTCCAGGATTTTCGAGAAGTGCTTGTCCAGGGTGATGCCGAAGCCGAAGGTATGGGAGTCCCCAAGAAGCAGGATGCGGAAGGTCCCGGCGGGTTTTTCCAGGGGATATTCGCGGTCCCGGAATCCGGCGGAATTGATGGCGTATTCGATTTTTTGACCCGTGCTTTTGGAGACGGCCCGGGCGCCGGGGACCAACGACCAGCCAAGCATGTCGTCGAAGCGGGATATCTCCTGGGGGACCAAAAGCCCCCAGGTCCTGTCCAGGCAGAACCAGGTCACGCGGCCTGCGCCTTCGAGCAAAAGGGCCAGACCGATGAGGTAGAGGCCAAGGAAGGCCAACCGGCGCATCCTGGACTTCTTTTTGCCAGAAGGGGGATTTTTCGGTGTCGTTTCGCCCACGACCATCTGTCCTTGTTGAAAAAAATGGCGGCCGGGAGCCCGGGACCAACGTCGCACCGGTCTCATGGCGCGACGGCACTGTGACAGGGGCGGCAATTTTTTTCAAGAAGCCCGGATCGGGGCAGACCGTCAGGACCCAGGGGCCGCTTTCGAAAGGCCTGGGCGGAGTGCCGGACTTGCCAAGGTGATGCCTGGGATGCCGGGTCGGGCCTCGGACCGGGAAAAGCGGCATGGGGCGAGGCCGGGGTCGAGATCCCGGGTGAGCCTGAAGTCGCGGCCGCGAACCGGAGAGGCGCCGTATTCGTCGACGAAATCCTCGGCCCAGGCCGACAGCGCCTGCCTGGCCTGATCCAGGTCGGGGTAGGTCATGGCCGGCTGCCACCCGCCGACAGCACACTTCTCCCACAGGGTGAACCGATCCATGGGGACGCACCTCCGGAACGAGATATATTCCAATTTATGGGAATATTCAATATTCCAAAAATAGGAATATGTCAAGAGGGATTCCGGAGGCCTATTCGATGTCCCGGGCCATCCAGATGCACCGCCCTATGATCTCGAAATCGTCCTCGGCGCGGACCGGAACGCCGGACCGGTCCTGGTCGGAGACGATGCGGATGTCGGTGGCGTTGCCGGTCAGGCGCTTGATGTACATCTGGCCGTTGTGGCGGATGTAGTAGACCTTGTTGGCCACGAACTGCCGTCGGCTTTCGTCGATGAGCACCACGCAGCCGTCGGAGATGGTGGGGGCCATGCTGTCCCCGAAGGCCCTGATGACGGACATGAAGCCAGGGTTCCCCTTGGAGCGGATCCACTCGGTGCGGAAGCTCAGGTAGGTGACGGTCCGGGTGCCGGTCTCGGTGGAGCCGCCGCCCATGGAGCCGGTGGCCTCGCGCAGGGGGACCTCGGTATAGTAGCGCTGGTGCACCTCCCGGGCCTTGATGTCCCGCAGAAGGCTCTTGAGCAGGGTGTGTTCCCCGGAGGGGTAGGCCCCGCCGGGATGGGGGGAAATGTCCTCGCGGACGGCGTCGCGGGGAGGGGGCAGGGGATGGGGCTGCCCGGGCATGGAATATTCCCCGTCCTCGCGGTCCGCAAGGCCTTCCCGGCCGATCTCCAGCATGTCCTTGTAGGACAGGTGAAAATAGTCCGCCAACCGCTCCCGCAGGGGTCCCTTGGGGAGCTGTTTCCCGCACAGGATCTTGCTCACGTAGCCCTGGCTCACCCCGATGTGGCCGGCCAGGGCGCTTTGGGGCACGCCGTTGATCTCCACCAGGGCGTTGAGCGCCCGGACAAACAGGGCGCCCTCCCCGGCGGCGCCGTTTTTTTGGAGGGGGGAGGATGTTCGGGTGCGCATGATGACTGTTTGTCATGAAAAGGGGGGGAAGTCCAGATATTGGCAGGAATATTTCGTTTGACATATATTCCAAAATGGAATAATAAATATTCCAAAATGGCAACGGCGGGCGGGACCGCCCCGCCCGGGAACCAACCATCGCGGCGGAGGAGATTCATGCGCGAATACGAGCTGCAGGCCAAGTTGGCCGAACGACTGGGGGAGGAGTCCGCCAGGACCGCAGTGGATGTGATCATCGGGGAATGGGGCGGATGCCGGCTGGATATCCCCACAGGGGCCGATTCCAGGCGCCGCCGGCGCGACGCGGAGATTCGCCGGATGTTCTCCATGGGGCTCGGCGTGCCGGAGCTTCGGGAGCGCTATGGCCTGTCCGCCAGGCACGTGCGCCGGATCGTGGCGGCCATGAACTAGATTGACATTTCAGTTGACAATTTATTGATCAAAATTTATAAAACAAAAATTATTTTTGCTTGAATTTTATAGAGTTAGATTTATCAAAAACAATGACAAAAAAATCAACAAAGGATGAACGCCATGTCCCGCCGACTCCCTTCCGGGGACGTCCACTCGACGCGGATGTCCTTGCCCCCAGATGCGCCGAGCTGCGAACCCTTGTCGCCTCGCTTGGCCGATTGCCCGTCCTGCCGGGAACGCGCCAGGCGTTCGACGCGGACTGCCTGCGGCGGGGCCTTGCCGCCCAGGAAAAACTCGCATGGGCAGAATTCGGCCTGGATGAACCCGGAGAAGGCCCTGTGCGGCCCGTCCCGGCCGCCGCTGGCCCGGGGCCGGGGCGGGCGGATGGGGAAGGTGGCCGCGAAGGGGCGCGGGGGTGGTTCGGGGGGCTTTGGTCCGGGCACGTTTCGGGGATCCAGGGCCGGGGATTTTTGGTGCTCGAGCGCCGCGTTCTGGACGCCGTGCGTCTCGCGGTTGAACAACACCTCCGTCAGGGGGCTGGTCCGGGCCATGATCCAGTTGCGGCGGATTCAGGGCGCGGCGCGGATGATCCTGCGCAAGACCGGGGCGTCGGGCCGCTTCTCGACGAGGTGACCGCCTGGGCCAACGCCCCGGGGATGGACCATGTGGAGCCGGCGGTCCGCGCGGCCATGGTCCACTATGCCCTTTTGGCGTTGCGACCGGTGTGCCGGGCCTGCGCGGTGGTGGCCAGGCTGGCCGAGGCCATGGTGCTTCAGGCCGCGGGCTATCCTCTCGTCACGGCCGTTTGCGGCGAATACTATCTGGAGCATCGTGGGGAATACGCGGCCCGCGCCCCCGCGCTTTCGGGCCGGGAGGGTCCGCCCTCGGTGGAACGGGGGACGGGGGAGGACCCGACCCCGTTTGTGGAATTGTGCCTGCGGGGGCTGGCCTGGGGCCTTCGGGAGGCGGAAGAGCGCGTCGCCGAGGATCTGCGCCGTCTGGCTCTGGAGCGGTATTTCGAGGAGTTGCGCCTGTCGCGGCGGCTGACGGCCAGGCAGCATGCCCTGTTGCGGCTTCTGCTCGATGGCGGGCATGGCCCGGTGGGAATCAGGACCCTGTGCCGGGCGGCCCCGTTTTTCGTACTCTACGGCCGGGCCAGCGAGCAGACCGCCCGGCGCGATCTCAAGCGGCTGTCATGTCTGGGGCTTCTGTCCAGCCGCGAGGAGGGGTTCGTGCTCAACCGGCGGGCCCTGTGCGGCCCGGCGTGGGAGGGCACCGGCGCGGCGGCCTGGGCATGACCGCGTGAAGGTCAGTTCAGGACGCGGCGGATGACGTCCATGAGTTTGGGCACCTCGAACGGTTTGGTGACGTATTCGTCCATACCGGCCTCGATTCCCCGCATCTTGTCGCTCTCCATGGCGAAGGCGGTCAGGGCCACGATGGGGATGCCCGGGTCGAGGCCGGGAACCTGGCCGGAGCGGATGGCCCGGGTGGCGTCCAGGCCGTTTAAGCGCGGCATCTGAATATCCATGAGCACCAGATCCACGGGTTCGCGGCTTAAGACCTGCAGGGCCTCCTTGCCGTCGACCGCGGTGAGTACGGTGAATCCCAGCCGTTGCAGGGCCCTCACGGTGAAGATGCGGTTCACCGGCTCGTCCTCGGCCAACAGGATGCGCAGGTTCCCGGGCGGCATGGGGACCGTGGCGGTTTCGGGGGAAACGGGGCGGGGCCGGACCTCGTCGGCAAGGCCGTATTCCACGGTGAAGGCGAAGGTGCTGCCGAGGCCCTCGGACGATTCGAACCAGATGTCCCCGTGCATCATGCCGATCAGACGCTTGCACACGGCCAGTCCCAGGCCGGACCCGGTCCCGTACTTCCTGTCCAGGGAATCGCCCCCCGAAGCGAAGGGTTCGAACAGATCGGTCTGGCGGGACGGATCGATCCCCATGCCCGTGTCCTTCACCGTGAATTGGAGCGTGATGCGGCCCGGGGCCGGAGGCGTGTCCCGGCGGCCGGTTCCCCGGCCATCCCACAGGCCGATGGCCACGGATATGAAGCCCTTCTTGGTGTAGGCGAAGGCGTTTCCCAACAGATTGATCAGGACCTGTCTGGTCCGGGCCGCGTCTCCGATCAGCCGCAGCGGCACCATGTCGTCGATGCGGTAGGAGAACTCGAGGTTTTTCCACCGGCTTTGGGTCTTGAAGTTGCGAAGAACCGGCTCGAATTCGGCCCTGGGATCGAAGAGCTTTTCCACCAGGGAAAGACGGCCGGATTCCACGGCGGAAATCTCCAGCAGGTCGTTGACCAGCGACAGGATCGTCGTGGCCGAGGTCTGGGCCATGTCCAAAAATTCGCGCGCCTCGTCGGGCGTCGTCGCGGCCATGGCCAGTTGGAGCATGCCGAGGACGCCGTTTATGGGCGTGCGCAGTTCGTGGCTCAGTTCGGAAAGGAACAGGGCCTTTTTCCGCGCGGCGTCCTCACAGCCCTTTATGCGCTTCAGGGCGTCCTCGTGCTCGGCCTCCAGGCGGGAGTGCGCCAGTCGGAGTCGGGCAAGTTCGGCGGCGGTGTCGTCCATGTCGTGTCCTGGGTTGGCCGAAGTCGCAACACGACTCCGGCATAGAAAGGGGACAACCCACCATCTTTCTACTTCGGGCGGATGCTGAAGGCAAGCCCGAAGTAACGATGGGCATGAAGCATGAAAAATGGATGCAAATCAAAGGGGTAACAATCTGGCGCGGCGTTTGGGCGTCATTTTCGAATTTTTGTGTGACCGCATGGCGTATCGGGGAATCCGGCCGTCATGGCCGGCGCTGTGGGCGAAACCAGTCGACGTAGCCGGTTATGGGGATGCCCCGTGAGGCGTCATTTCCGTCTCCGGGCCAGAAATCCGTACAGGATAAGTCCCAGTCCGGCCACAACGAGCAGGAGGTAGTCGCGCTGGTAGACCAGCAGGGCCAGAAAGAGGGCGAAGAGGATTCCCAGCCTGACCGGCGGCAAGGGACCCCGCCTCCTTCCGGACAGGGACGACCGGTCCGGCCGGCCATAGCCCGTCATTGCCATGCTCCTTGCCGGGCGGACATGTCCGCCCGGATGCGGACCGGGGGCCCCGGCCGGTTGGTGAAGGCCCGACGCGCCGGGTGTCAGGCCCGGCTGCGGCCGGACACGGCGGACCTTACTGGGCGAATTTCCTGCGGCAGTACTGGGCGCAGAGGTCCGAGGCCCGATTCAGGGGGCCGAGGCAGTTGTTGGTGAGGGTGCCGGGCCGCAGGTGCGTCTTGACCCGGTTGCAGCGGGCCAGGCAGTCGTCCAGGGTTTTGATGTCGTCTTCGAGGACATAGGCGAATTCGGTGCAGATGGTGGTGGAATCGCAGGAATTGGGCGTGGGGAACACGGTGCAGAACCCGCGAAAGTCCGAAATCGTCATGGGGCCGGCGGCGCGGCCCGGGGTGCAGGAAACCAGGGCCAGGGCCGCAAGCAGGCATAGCGCGACAAGGGGCATGTGGGGCTCCTTTCATGAATGGACGCAGATGGGGATGTTCATGATTTCGCGGCAATTGTAAAGCGCGGCGGGTCGATTTCGTCCTCTGACACCTTCAGGCGGGTCCCTGTCCTTTTTCCGTGGTCTTGTGCGGACAAAAGGATGGAGCAACGCATGAACGTGCAGACAAGCGTGGCGGGGGTGCCCGTTCGGGGCGGATTCGCGGGATCGGCCGCGGCCTTGGAGACCGTGCTGGATGCCACCGTGTGCTTCGCGGCCCACCAGCGGCCGCGGCGGTGCGCCCGATGCGGCACGGTGTATCGCGGCTCGGTGCTGTCGCCGCTGGTGACCGGCTATGGAGCGGCGTGCCCGTTTTGCGCCAGTGGCGACACCGCGCCCCTGGACCGGGAACCGGCCGTGGGCACGGCCTGATGGCGCGGTCCGCGCGTCCCGGAATGCCGCCAAAAGGCGGCGTCAACCCGGCCGTGGCCGGACACCCCGGAGAAAGCCGCATGGCGGGAATGATCGGACATGGAGGCTGACCGGCCGTTGTCGGAAGCGGACGCCCGGCTGTTCGACCTGCTTCGGCGGGCCGTACGCGAGGAACTCGGCGGCCCGTGCGCCTGCGGGCTGGACCAGGACAGACGCCAGGAACTGTGCGCCCTGGCCGGGATGGTCCACGAGACGGGCATCGAGGCCATCCGGGAGAACCACCGGTTCGTGGCCGACATGCGCGCCGGGGTGCGCCACGTCACCCTCACGGCCATCAGCGCCGTGGTCTGCGGGGTGCTCACGGTCATCGGCGCGGGCGTGTTTTTGTGGCTCAAAAGCGTGGGGGGAAAATGAACGTGCTTTCCGCCGTCAGCGTCGAGGAGATCGTGCGCCTCAACCCGCACCTGTCCCTGGCGGACATCCTGGGGCTTTTGCAATGGGCCGGACCGTCGGCCCGGGTGCATTGACCGGCCATGGGGGATTCGTCGGGAAACACGGTCCGCAGGATCGTCCTCACCGAACGCCAGGAGCGCTTCGTCGAGGAATACCTTGTGGACCTAAATGCCGCGCAGGCCGCCATCCGGGCCGGATACAGCCGAAAATCGGCCTCCTCCGCCGGGCCTCGATTGCGACGGTCGCCCCACGTCAAGGCCCGCATCGAGCGGGCCATGGCCGAACGCACCGAGCGCGTCCGCATCGAGCAGGACCGGGTGGTCGCGGAACTGGCCAGGCTGGCCTTTTCCGACGTGCGCGAGTTCGCGCGGTGGGACGAGGACGGGGTCCGGGTCAGGGAATCCGAGGCCCTGGGCCCGGACCAGTCGGCCTGCATCGCCGAGATCGTCGAGTCCCCGGGCAAAGACGGCCGCAAGCTCCGGGTCAAGCTGCACGGCAAGACCAGGGCCCTGGAGGTCCTCGGCCGGCACCTGGGGATGTTCGAGAAAAAGCCCAAGGCCAGGGACGCCGTCATCCGGGTGATCACCAGGGTCCCGGAGCCGGGCGGGGAGGGGGCGGCCGACGACGGGCGTCCGGACGCCGCCGGGTCGGCGCCCGGGGACGGGGCATGACCGGGGCCGGACACGCGGCAGGGTTCGCGGACCACGACCGGTTCCTGGACGTGCCCATCGACTACGATCCCCACCCCAGGCAGGCCCTGCTGCATGGGGTCCGGGCCAACGAGGTGCTCTTCGGCGGGGCCGCCGGCCCGGGCAAGAGCCATGCCCTGCGCTTCGAGGCCCTTCTGTGGTGCCTGCGCATCCCGGGCCTTGCGGCCTACCTGTTTCGGCGCACCGTCCCGGAACTGGAGAAGAACCACATCCTGCCCTCCCTGGCCCAGTTTCCCCGGGAGGTGGGCCGGTACGTCGCCAGCCGGCGGGTCTGGGAGTTCGCTAACGGCTCGCGGCTGCATTTCTGCCCGTGCCGGTCCGAGAAAGACGTTTTCCGCTACCAGGGCGCGGAGATCCATCTCCTGCTCATCGACGAGCTGACCGCGTTGACCGAATTCCAGTACGACTTCTTGCGCGGCCGGGTGCGCTGTTCCCTGAAGGTGCCCGAAGACTACCGCTGCCGCATCCCGGGCGTCGTGTGCGCCACCAACCCCGGCGGCGTGGGCCACGGCTTCGTCAAGTCCCGCTGGGTGGACTTCGCCCCGCCGGACGCGCCCAGGCGCGCCCCGCAAAGCCAGGGCGGCATGGTCCGCTGCCACATCCCGGCCCGCCTTGCGGACAACCCCGTCCTGGCCGCCCGGGACCCTGACTACGTCCACCGCCTGGAGGCCCTGCCCGAACCCCTGCGCACCGCCTACCGCGACGGCCGCTGGGACGTCTTTTTCGGCCAGGCCTTCGCCTTTTCCAAGGCGGCGCACGTGATCGCGCAAAGGCCCGTGCCGGAGCACGCCCCCCTGTACATGACCTTCGACTGGGGCTACGGCGCGCCCTTTTCCGTGGGCTGGTGGTGGGTGGACGCGGACGGCCGGCTTTTCCGCTTCGCCGAATGGTACGGATGGTCCGGCGTGCCCGGACAGGGGCTGCGCATGACCGATCCCCTGATCGCCACAGGCATCCTGGAGCGCGAAAGGCTTCAGGGGGTGGCCGGCCGCCCCGTCATCCGCCTGGCCGGGCCGGACTGCTTCGCCAAAAAGCCCGACTACCGGGGCGGCGGACAGGGACCCAGCACGGCCGAGGAGTTCGCCCGGCAGGGGGTTCACCTCGCCCCCGGGGACCCCTCCCGGCTGCTCAAGATCCGCCAGTTCCACGAGCGCCTGCGCCTGCCGGACGACGGAAGCCCGCCCATGCTCCAGGTCTACGACTCCTGCGAACACTTCATCCGCACCATCCCGCTTCTCATCGCCGACCGGCGCAACCTGGAGGACATCGACACCACGGGCGAGGACCACGTCTACGACGAGGCCTGCCACGTGTGCATGGCCCGGCCCCTGGCCCCGGCCCAGGCCGCGCCGCCGGGCGAGGCCGGCCGGATCATCGACCATATCCTCGCCCCGCGCCGCGAGGTGGACGATCTTCTTTTTTCCGGAGACACGGAGGAACCATGAGCGAACCGTCCCTTTCCCTGTCCGAAACCCTGTGCCTGACATGCCTTTTTTTGGCCACGGCCCTGGGCTTTCTTCTCCTGGGCTGGCGGCTCGGCCGCGAGAAGGCCGGAAAGCCCATGTTCGGCTTCCCCCTGATTCCCGGGCGCGGGCCGCAGGATCCCGGCGAGGAGCCCGACCCCTGGGACGAGGCCATGCGCGGGCCTGGCCCGGTTTTTCCGGAATCCGCCGATGGTGGCGAACCGCTGCATGAAAGTTTTTTTGTCGTGGACGCCCCCCGGGCAGGATCAAGACTCCGTGGTGGATAAAAAAGATACGGGTTCGGCCAAGGTGGTCATGCACATCGACAAATGCCTCCTTCATACTGGAAAAATAAAGTTATTCCAACATGTTGTCCATTGCTGGCAACGTATATTTTTTATCCATACCCAGGTTTGAACATTGCGGATTTGCACAGTCAGGAAGGGGGCAGGGGAAGCCTGTTTTTCATGTAACACAACGAAATAAAAGAATTTTACTGAATGGCACGATCCCTGCTCAAGAAGGGCATCACGACGCCGCCACGGTCGGGAACTTCCTCCCCCGGACGGCATATTCCAAGCAAGGAGGATCGTTCCATGAACGCTCGTATTTTCAAGATGACTCTGATCACAGGATTGCTGGTTCTGGCCGCGTCCCTGCCGGCCATGGCCCGCGGCTACGGCGGCGGCCCCGGCGGCGGCCCCGGCGGTTGTTACGGGGCCATGGCCCAACTGCCTCAGGAAAAGCAGGCCGCCTACCAGAAGCTCGTCCAGGAGCATGTCGCGAAGATCGCTCCGATCCGGGCCAAGCTCCAGGTGAAGCAGGCGGAACTCAACGCCCTGACCATCGATCCCAAGGCCGATCAGGCCAAGATCGCCTCCCTGGCCAAGGAAATCGGCGACATCAAGGGCCAGATGGTCGAGGAAGGCGCCACCTTCCGGGCCCAGTTGAACAAGGAGATCGGTCCCATGGCCTTCGGTCCCGGATGCGGCGGCCCCGGCGGCGGTGGCGGGCGCGGGCCTGGCGGCGGCGGACGCGGTCCCTGCGGCGGCAACTGGTAACCTTCTCGAAACGCGGGCCGGGTTCCACTCCCTCCCGGCCCGCCCAGGCAAGGCCATCCCGGCCCCTGCCGGGAGTGGATGATACATAACGCCTCACCCCTAAACCGCTAACCCTCACCTCCTGCGGTCGGCGGCGGAAACTCTTCCGCCGCCGGTCCGTTTTTGGCCCCTGCGGCCCGTGGCCTTTCCCCGGGCCCCACGATATAGTGCCCCCGCAACGCCACCTTCCGGAGGAGACATGGCCCGTAAAAAGAAATCGTCCGCCCCGCGCCTCGACCCCGTGGTCGCCGGCGTCTTCCTTTTGGCCGCCATGGCCGTGGGCTTCTACCTGGGGACCCTCTACCAGGGCTCGCGCGGCCCCGCGACGTCCGCGCCGACTCCCCAGGCCGCCGCCCAGAAGGACCCCGACCTGTCCGCCCGCATCGCCGCCGCCGAGGCCAAGACCAAGACCGACTCCGCAAATCCCGATGCCTGGACCGACCTCGGCAATCTTTACTTCGACGCCGATCAGCCGGCCAAGGCCGTGGCCGCCTACGAAAAGTCCCTGGAACTCAAACCCAAAAACCCCGACGTGCTCACGGACATGGGCGTCATGTACCGCCGCCTCAACCTGCCCCTGCGCGCCGTGGAAAGCTTCGACGCCGCACTGGCCGTCAACCCCGCCCACGTCATTGCCGCCTTCAACAAAAGCATCGTCCAGCTCCACGACCTGAACAAACCCGACGACGCGCTCAAAACCCTCCAGGCCCTCAAGGTCAAAAAGCCCGACGCCATCCTCCCCGGCGGCCACAAGATCGACGACCTCATAAGCGAACTCAAAGGCTCCGGCTCCGCTTCCCCCTCCTTCATGCGCTGACCCGGGGCCGCCGCCCCGGATCTGCCGAACCGGGGCCGCCGCCCCGGACCCCGCCCGGGGGGAATCATTCCCCCCGGACTCCCCGATTCCTGGGCTTTTTCCCGG
>JBMONM010000050.1:0-2220 GCA_049324675.1 Thermodesulfobacteriota bacterium | reverse complement strand
CCCCACCAGGGGCAGAATGTCCAGGGACGAGGTCATGCGTTCTCCTTTCTGGCCACGCACAGGCAGTAGCCGAGTCTTGGCCTTCCCGGGGCGCACGGAACGCCCGGGCCGGGGCCGCACCGCCGCCCGGCCAGGACCGCGCCCACGGCGGCGGCGGAAAATCCGGCGAAAATCAGGCGTCCGGCCAGTTCGGCCAGAAGCCGGGAATGGTCCTCGAAAAGCCGGGGGACAAGGCCGCACCGGGAAAGCCGGCCGGTCAGTTCGAACCGGGACACGGCCCCGGCCGCGCAGCCCCCCCGCCCCGGCGCATCCCCGCCGCCCGGACCGTCCCGGCGGTACAGGTCGGCCGCCACCAGCCGGCCGCCGGGCCGAAGCGCCCGGGCCATCTCGGCCAGGGCCGCATCCGGGTCGTCGAACACGGACAGGGCGCACTCGCACAAAACGCCGTCCAGGCATCCGGAGCGCAGGGGCAGCGAGCCGGCCCGGGCCAGGACCACGCCCCCCGGAACCCGCAAAGCGGCCTCGGCCGCGAAGTCCGGCCTGGGCTCGAGGCCCACGGCCAAAAAGCCCCGGCCGCGAAGATAGTTCAGGCTCTCCCCCGGGCCGCAGCCCACATCGGCCACCGCGTCCCCCGGGGAGAATCCGGCCGCGTCACAACCCCGGGCCGTGAGCGCAAGCCCCCCCGGCCGCAGGGCATCCCCGGCCACGGCCCGGAACCCCGGGCGCAAAAAGAACGGTCCGGCCGGGTGCGCGCCGACAGTCCCGCCGGGCGGGGCGGATGGGATCACTTGTCCTCCAGAAGGGCCTCCACTTCGGCCATCTTGCCCTCGGCCAGGGACTTGGGGACCATGGTCAGGCCGCAGGCCGGGCAGGCGGGCAGAATCACGCTGAAGACGCTGCCCAGGTAGGTCACCTCCACCTTGGACTGGACCAGGGGGCCGCCGCAGCGGCCGCAGGTCCATTCCCCGGGGTCCGGGAGATAGGCCGGTTCCATGCTCATGGGTGGTCCCCCGTGCGCTGGTCGGTCCGGGCGTCCGTTCCCTGGCTGGCCCCGGGAACGTCCATGCGGTGGCAGTAGGCGTCATGCACCGCAAAGGCCCCGCCCCTGGGCTCGTAGAGCACCCAGAAGGTCACGTTGCCCCGGCGCGTGGCGGCCAGGAAGCGTCCCGTGGCCTTGTCCAGGAACTTCTCGCCCGTGGCCTCGGCCCGGGCCACCACGGCCCTGACATCCACGTCCAGGATGCGGCGCTCCTCCAGGAGGGCAAGCACCTCCGGGGGGATATCCACAGCCGCTCCGCCTCGTTCCTCCATGGCCTCCTCCTTGCGTCCGAAGACCGCGGCCAGGATGTCCCGGCGCAGCGCGGCCCGGTTGCGCCGCCTGGCCGAAAGCCCGGCCGGCGCGGACAGCTCCGGCCCGGCCTGGGCGCTTTTGCCGGGAAAGATCAGGTCCAGAAGATGCACGGTCCGGTTGCCGGCCCGCCACAGCATGTCCCGGCACATGGCGCAGGACACCACGTAATCCCCCGGGGCGACGCCGACGCGCCGTTCGGCCACGGCCTCGGCCATGTCCGGATCGGCGTTCCACATAAGCCCCCCGTAGCCGCAACACTCGGTGAACCGGCCGGTCAAGGGCGGCTCCAAGGCCGTGACCCCCAGCCGGGACAGCAGGTCGCGCACTGCCGCCTGGCTTTGCGGATCGTGGCGCGAGGAACAGGGGTCGTGCACGGCCAGGGCGCGGCTTCCGGCCCCGGCCAGGGGCGCGTTCCCGGGAAGCCCGGTCTCCCCGGCCAAAACCCGCCACAGGGATACGGCCGGGATGTCCGGCGCGGCTTCGACCAGGGTTTTCAGGCACGTGGCGCAGGCCGCGACCACCCGGGGCCGGCCCAGGCGTTCCCAATCGGCCCGGAACCGGGCCATGGACGCGGCGAACAGGTCCTCCCGGCCGGCCCACCGTCCGGGTGCGCCGCAACAACCCAGGCGGATCCCCACCCCGCCCGGCAGGTTATCCCGCAGGTGGTCGTAGACCAGCCCGACCTTGTCCGGGGAGGCCCCGGCCAGCTGGCAGCCTGGGAAAAACAAGTGGCCGCAGGTCTCGGCCCCGGGTCCGGGCATGGCCAGGGCGCAGGCCTCGGAGTCGCTTTCGGCCATGTCCAAGAGCGCGAACTCGAAGGCCGAGGGCGGCATCTTGCCCCGTTCGACCATGTCCCGCCGGGCCGTCAG
>JBMONM010000049.1:0-18775 GCA_049324675.1 Thermodesulfobacteriota bacterium | reverse complement strand
CCTGGCAATGGATGCGTATTCCCCTGGAGCCGGAAGGTCTCTGCCACCGGGTGGGGCCGGAGTGGAGAAAAACGAGATCAAGCGGCAACTGGTGTCGGCCATCGGGGCCATCATCCGTGATCGGGGACTGACCCAGGGCAGGGCGGCCGCGCTGATGGGCGTGAGCCAGCCGCGCATCAGCGATGCCGTGCGCGGCAAGGTGGAGAAATTCACCATCGACGCCCTGGTGGAGATGCTGACCCGTTCCGGATGTCGGATCGGGGTGCTCATTTGCCGGGACGACCCGGCGAGCTAGGTCCGGGGCGTCTTTCCCGGTTTTTTCGCACCAGCGGCCGGCCGCCGCGCGGCGGCGCATGGAGAGGGCGTGGAATACTATCTGCAAGTGGTCATTTCGGGCTTGGTGGTGGGCAGCATCTACAGTCTCGTGGCCCTGGGCTTCGTCATCATCTACAAGGCCACCAAGGTGGTCAATTTCGCCCAGGGCGAACTGGTCATGTTCGGGGCCTATGTCTGCTTCGCCCTGACGGTGCAGGCCGGGCTGCCGTTTTACGTGTCCTTTCCCATGACCCTGGCCTTCTCCGTGGTCCTGGGGCTGGCCGTCGAACGTCTGGCGCTGCGGCCGCTGATCGGCGAGCCCATCATCAGCGTGATCATGGTCACCATCGGCCTGTCCTCGGTGTTGCGGGCCCTGGTGCAGCTTTTCTGGGGCACCCAGATACGGGTCTTCCCCCAGGTCCTGCCGGCCGATCCGGTCATGGTGGCCGGGCTTCCGGTCTCGCCGGTGTATGTGGCCGCGCTGACCCTGTCGCTCCTTCTGTTCGCGGCCTTTTCCGCCTTTTTCCGGTATTCGCGGCTGGGCATCGCCATGCGGGCCACGGCCTTCGACCAGCAGGCCGCCGCCAGCATGGGCATCGGCATCAAGAACATCTTCGCCCTGGCCTGGTGCATCGCCGCGGTGGTCTCGGCCGTGGGCGGGGTGATCCTGGGCAACATCAACGGCATCAACTCCCAGCTCGGGCACCTGGGCCTCAAGGTCTTTCCGGCGGTCATCCTGGGCGGGCTGGACAGCCTGCTCGGCGCGGCCCTGGGCGGGCTGGTCATCGGCGTCCTGGAGAACCTGTGCGACGGCCTGGCCAAGGATATCCTGGGCCTTGGCGGGTTCAAGGAAACCGCGGCCTTCGTCATCCTGGTGATCATCCTCATGATCCGGCCGTACGGCCTTTTCGGAACCCACGAAATCGAGCGGGTGTAGGACATGCACGGACAATGCGGCCTGTTTTTCACCTCCTACGCCCGGGAGGCCCAGATATTCCAGAGCCGTTTCCAGAAAACGGCCATGGCCCTTTTTTTCGCGGCCCTGGTGGGCCTTGTCCCCTTTCTGAACACCTACCACGTCTCGGTGCTGTGCCTGATCAACATCGCCGTGGTGGGCGCCGTGGCCTTGAACATCCTCACCGGCCGCTGCGGCCAGATTTCCCTCGGGCACGGGGCCTTTCTGGGCGTGGGGGCCTATGCCTCGGCGGCCCTGACCGGCGTGGGCCTGCCCTTCGTCCTGGCCATGCCCGCCGCCGGGCTGGTCACGGCCTGTGTGGGCATGATCTTCGGCCTGCCCTCCCTGCGCCTAAAGGGCATCTACCTGGCCATCGCCACCCTGGCCGCCCAGCTCATCCTCGAATACGTGTTTCTGCACCTGGACGCGGTCACCGGCGGTTCCAACGGCCTGTCCGTGGATCCGCCGGGCATCGCCGGGTTCGCCTTCGATTCCGACCTCAAGATGTTCTATCTGACCCTCGGCGTGGCGACCCTGGCGGTCCTCGGGGCCGCCAATCTGATGCGCACCCGGCCCGGGCGGGCCTTCACCGCCATCCGGGACCATCATCTCTCGGCCGAGATCGTGGGCATCAACCTGTTCGCCTGGAAACTGGCCGCCTTCGGCATGAGCTCCTTCCTGGCCGGGGTGGCCGGAAGCCTGTGGGCCCACTACACCATGTACATCACCCCGGAGCAGTTCAACATCGGGCTTTCGGTCAGCTACCTGGCCATGATCATCATCGGCGGCATGGGCAGCGTGCTCGGGTCCGTGTTCGGAGCCGTGTTCCTGACCGTTCTGCCCGAGGCCATCAATTTCGCGGCCCAGCATGCCGGGCAGGCCTTCGCCGGGGTTGCCGACCACCTTCTGGCCATGAAGGCCGGCGTGTTCGGATTGGTCCTGGTGCTTTTTCTCATCTTCGAACCGGAGGGGCTGGCGCGGCGCTGGCGGCTGATCAAGGCCTACTGGAAACTCTACCCGTTCGCGTACTGACGGTTTTTTCCACGCATGGACATGTTTTCCAAAACAAGGAGGCAGATTATGAAACGTATCGTGACGGCTTTCGCCCTGTGTCTGGCGGCGCTGTGCCTCTCGGTCGCGGCCATGGCCCAGGACGAGATCCGCCTGGGCGTGCTCTCGGACCTGACCGGCCCCACCGGCGACGTGGGCGTGCCCTATGCCGAGGGCATAAAGGACGCCGCCGCATACCTGAACAGCCAGGGGGGCGTGGCCGGAAAAAAGATCGCCCTGATCCAGGTGGACTACGCCTACAACGCCCAGCAGGCCCTGTCGGCCTACAAGAAATTCATCGCCCAGGACAAGATCGTGGCCCTTCTGGGCTGGGGCACCCAGGACACCGAGGCCCTGACCAAGTTCGTGGGCAAGGATGAGATCCCCACCATCTCGGCCTCCTATTCGGCCCACCTGACCGATCCCAAGTCCGCGCCCTACAACTTCTTCATCGCCGCCGACTATTCCACCCAGATGCGGGCCGCCCTGAAATACTTCAAGGACCGCTGGAAGGAGGGCCGGGCCCCCAAGGTGGCCTTTGTCTATCCCGACGCGCCCTACGGCCTGGCCCCCATCCCGGCCGGGAAGGCGTACGCCGAGGAACTGGGCTACGAGGTGGTGGGCGAGGAGAACGTGGGGCTCAAGGCCATGGACGCCACGGCCGAGCTGTTGCGCCTGCAGAAGCTCGAACCCGACTACACCTGGATCGGCGGCACCACCCAGTCCACGGCGGTGATCATGAAGGACGCCCAGAAGCTGGGCATGAAGACCGTGTTTTTCACCAACATCTGGGGCAGCGACGAGAACCTGGTCAAGCTGGCCGGGAACGCGGCCGAGGGCGGCTATTCCCTCCAGGCCGCGGTGATCTACGGCCAGGACGTGCCGGGCATGAAGATCATCGAGAAACAGACCGGGGGCAAGCCCCAGATGACCCACTACATCCGGGGATTCGCCTCCATGCTGGTCATGGCCGAGGGCATAAAGAAGGCCGCCGCCGCCGGCGAGGTCACCGGGCCGGCCATCAAGACCGCCCTGGAGACCCTGCGCGATTACGACCCCATGGGCCTGACCCCGGCCATCAGCTTCTTCCCGGATGACCACCGGCCCAACATGGCCGTGTTCCTGTACAAGATCGAGGGCGGCAAGCTGACGCCGGCCGGAACCGAGACCCTGGAGCGCAAGGCCGAATGGCTGGGCAAGTAGCGCATGACGACCTGCTCCGGGTGGAGAACCTGGAGGTGGTCTACAACGACGTGGTCCTGGTCCTCAAGGGACTGTCGCTGAGCGCCGGGCGGGGCCGGATCACGGCCCTGCTCGGGGCCAACGGCGCGGGCAAGTCCACCACGCTCAAGGCCGTCTCCGGGCTTCTGGCCGGTGAGGACGGCGAGGTCACGGCCGGGCGGGTGCTTTTGGGCGACACCCCCATCCAGGGCCTGCCGCCGGACCGCATCGTGCGCGCCGGGGTGTTCCAGGTCATGGAGGGCCGCCGGGTCTTCGAGGACATGACCGTGGAGGACAATCTGCGCTGCGGGGGCATGACCCGGCCGGCGAGGGAGTTTAGGGACCGGGTGGAGCGGGTCTACGCCTATTTCCCCAGGCTGGCCGAGAGGCGGACCCAGCTTGCGGGCTACATGTCCGGGGGCGAACAGCAGATGCTGGCCATCGGCCGGGCGCTCACGGCCGGCCCCAGGCTCCTGCTCCTGGACGAGCCGAGCCTGGGATTGGCCCCGCTTCTGGTGGAGGAGATCTTCGAGATCATCAAGCGCATCAACGCCGAGGACGGGGTGACCATCCTCCTGGTGGAGCAGAACGCCAAGGCCGCCCTGTCCATCGCCGATTCCGGATTCATCATGGAGAACGGACGCATCGTGCTCGACGGCACGGCCAAGGACCTTCTGTCCAACACCGACGTCAGGGAGTTCTATCTGGGCATGGCCTCGGGGGAAAAGAAGCGCCGCTACCGCGACGTCAAGCACTATCGCCGCCGCAAACGCTGGCTCGGATGAACACGGAGGACCGTATGGCCCAGCCTCGCCCGGACGGATACATCAGCCCCCTGGAAACCATGGACCCGCGCGAACGCCGCGACCGCAAGCGCCGTCAGCTCCTGGAGCACCTGGCCAGGGCCCATGCCGGCAGCGCGGAGTTCCGGGACAGGCTCGCGCGGGCCGGCATCGACGTGGCGGACGTGCGGACCTTCGAGGATTTCGAGGCCATCCCGGTGCTGCGCAAAAAGGACCTGATCGCCGTGCAAGGCTCCGGGAAGCGGCTGGGGGGGCTTTTGGCCCGGGACTTCGGGACGCTTCGCCGGGTCTACCAGTCCCCCGGCCCCATCTACGACCCGGAGGGCCGCGACCGGGACTATTGGGGATTCACCGAGGCCTTCTACGCCGCCGGATTCAGGCCCGGGGACCTGGTGCAGATGACCTTCAGCTACCACCTGACCCCGGCCGGGCACATGCTCGAGGAACCGCTGCGGGAGATCGGCTGCGCCGTGATTCCGGCCGGTCCGGGCAACACCGAGAAGCAGATCGAACTGTTGACCACGCTGCCGGTCACGGGCTTCGTGGGCATGGCCAGCTACTTGCGGGTCATCGGCGAAAAGGCCCGGGCCGCCGGGTACGACCTTGCCAAGGACATGGGGCTTGCGGTGGCCTTCGTGGCCGCCGAACGATTGACCGAATCGCTTCGGGCCGAGGTCGAACGGGACTTCGGGATCACCGTGCGCCAGGGCTACGGAACGGCCGACGTGGGATGCATCGCCTACGAATGCCGCGAACTGGGAGGCATGCACGTGACCTCCCGGGGCGTGGTCGAAATCTGCGATCCGGAAACGGGTCTGGCCGTGCCCGTGGGCGAGACCGGGGAGGTGGTGTTCACCCCGTTTTGCGACGCCTATCCCCTGGTGCGTCTGGCCACGGGCGACCTGTCCCGGTTCGTGACCGAGCCGTGCCCCTGCGGCCGGACCTCGCGGCGGCTGGCCGGAATCCTGGGCCGGGTGGACGATACGGCCAAGGTCAAGGGGCAGTTCATCTATCCGGCCCAGGCGGCCGAGGTGGCGGCGCGGTTTCCGGGCATCGCCGGCTTTCGGATCGTGGTGGACAACCCCGGGGGACGCGACACCCTCTCCGTGGAACTTTCCCTGCGGGATCAGGTGGATGCGTCGGCATTCGCCGCCGCCTTCCAGGATCGCCTGAAGCTGCGGCCCCAGGTGGTGCTTCTCCCCGAAGGGGAGGCATTGCCTCCGGGAGGCCCCCTCCTGGTTGACCGTCGGCGTTACGAGGATTAAATTTTTTTCATGTTTGCCGCCGGGAGGGCATGAAAACACTAGTCAACGTCGATGGAAGCGCGTATAGGGTTTTTCAGGCGCGGAGGAATTTCCGGCCATGTGGCGGCTCAGGCCGCCGTCAGCCCGTGGCTGGGGGCTGTGGTGTCAACATCAAGGAGGAACGGATATGACCGGATCGATTCGCAAGCTGTCCTTTGTGGCCATCGCGATGGCCCTGAGCCTGTTTCTGGCTCAGCGCCCCGCGTCGGCCGTGGACGCGGCCGCCCAGGGCACCTTTCATGTGACCCCTGAGGCCGGTATCTACGGAGCCTCGCAAAACAGTGTGAATACCATCTTCACCGTCGGCGCCAGCGCCGGCTACTTCGTCATCGACGGACTGTCCCTGGGCGCTGAGTTCCTGTACTACAACATCAACCAGAGCGACCTGCGCGACGACGTCGTGAGCTACCTCGGCGGCAGCCGCAGCTTCAACTCCAACGTCAACGGCTTCGGCACCAACTTCCTGGTCCGGTTCTACCCGATCCACCAGGACAACTTCGCTCTGTTCCTGGGCACCGGTATCGGTGGTCTGTTCACCGACGAGCGCATCCCGACCTGGCAGAACGGCCAGGAGGGCGAATACAGCAACTGGACCCTGCCTGTGGACGTGGGCGCCGCCATCACCCTGTCCGACAACGTCAGCCTGGACCTGACCGGCCGCTATCAGCGCATCGGTTTCGCCGGCACCGGCATCGACGCCTTTGGTGGTCACGCCGGCATCCGGATCAGCTTCTAGCTCCGGTCCGTTTCAACCCGTTTGGCAAGGCCCGTCTCCGTGAGGAGGCGGGCCTTTTCGATGTGGCGGATCATGCGGACCCGGGCCGGCGGAAAGACGCCCTTTTTTCCACGCCCCAATGCCCCGGGGCCTTGAGAACCGTAACCCGGTTTTTTACGTTTCTTCCCCGATCCGCACCAGGACCTTCCTGGCCCCCGGTCGTGAGGCCCGGGCAAAAGCCGCTTCGAAGTCTTCAAGGACGTATTCGGCCTCGATGAGCGGGGTCACGTCCACCAGGCGTCCG
The DNA here is from genome assembly GCA_049324675.1 of Thermodesulfobacteriota bacterium. GTDB lineage: Bacteria > Desulfobacterota > Desulfovibrionia > Desulfovibrionales > Desulfovibrionaceae > Desulfolutivibrio. Next base: position 12,108 of record JBMONM010000049.1, on the reverse strand, counting down.
CGCAGATAGTGCAGGGCCAGGGACAGGTCGCCGCATCGGGATCCCACAATGGAGATCTCGTCCACCACCAGTCCGGCCAGATTGAGCGGGGCCGTGGCGGCAACCGTGGTCTTGGCCACGATGATCCCTTCGGGCCGGGTCATTTCCATGGCCCGGGCCAGACCGTCCGGCCGGCCCGTGGCCTCCACCACCACGTCGAAGCGCTCGTCGCGTCCTTCCTGTTCCGCGGCCAGGCGTACGGCGACACCCTGGCGGGCCGCCGTGTCGAGCTTCTCCGGGTGTCTGCCGACAAGCACGATGCCCGGGCAGAAGTGGCGCAGCCCGCAGGCCGCGAGGATGCCCAGCTTGCCGTCGCCGAGCACCGCCACCCGGGTTCTGGCCGTCAGGTGCACCTGCTGGGACACCTCCAGGGCCGCGGCCAGGGGTTCGGCGAAAACCGCCTCCCGGTCCGGGAGATCGTCCGGTACGGCCAGGAGATTTTTCACCGGGGCCAGCATCCATTCGGCAAAGGCCCCGTCCCAACCGAAAATGCCCATGGTGGTCCGGTTTGCGCAGTGCCGGCCATCCCCGGAAAGACACCGGGCGCACCTGCCGCACCCCCGGTTGATGTCCGCCACGACCCGCCTGCCGAGCCACTCCGGGGCATCCGGCGCGGCCTCCACCAGGCCCACGAACTCGTGTCCGGGAACGCCGGAAAAATTCATGTAGCCCTTGGCCAGTTCCAGGTCGGTGTTGCAGATGCCGGCCATGCGGACCCGGATGAGCGCCTCGCCGTCCTGTGGGGAAGGCCTGTCCCGGTCGACGAGTCGTCTGCCCTGGTTTGAAAAAAAGACTGCGCGCACGTTTCCCTCCGAAGGACCCGGATGAACCGGGATTGCTTTTCCGGTAACGAGAAAATAGAGATATACGGAAAAGTCACGGCTGGGAAAAGCGTTTCTCCGGTGTCCCCGGAGGGATGCCCCCAGGGAATCCGCGACCATATGCGCGACGATCACGGAGGACAGCGTGCCCACCGTCAAGGAACTCATCGAACGCTACCTTCCCCGGAGCACCCTGCAAAATTTCGGATCGGTGCATACCGACACCACGGAGTTCATGAATATCGGCCATGGGGATGTGATATGCCTGGGCGACCGCCACTACCTGGTGCTTCGCGACGAGGCCGAGCGGCGTTTCGGCATGGAGGACCCCAAGTTCTGGGTCAAGCGCTGCACGGAACTGGAGTCCGGAGAAAAACGCATCCTGAAACTGGTGTTCCACGAACGCTTCGACATGAAGATCGGGGAACTCACGGTGCCCTGCTATCGCAGCCCGGAAAAGGAGGCCCGGATTCTCGATCTGACCCGGGGCGATCCCCGGTTCATGCAGGGCTTTTCCCTGCCCGACTCCGCGGGGAACACTGTCCGGGTCATCGAGGTGGTCTTCGGCAAGCGTCTGGATCTCGCCGTGGACGCCGTGCCCTGCGACCATGAGACCTATTTCCGGGAGCATTTTCCGGAAATCCTGGCCAACTACATCGAGGCCTGCGAGGCCATCGCCTTTTTGCACGACCAGGGTGAGCGCCACGGGGACATCCGCCGCGACCATCTGTTTCGGCATTTCGACACCGGGCGTTATGTCTGGATCGATTTCGACTATACCTTCGAGGGATCGGCCAACCCCTTCGGCGTGGATGTGTTCGGCCTGGGGAACATCCTGCTCTTTCTGGCGGGCAAGGGCATCCACACCGCCCAGACCCTGGCCGAGACCGCGCGGGGCAGGGAGATTCTGGCCCGGATCACGCCCGGGGATTATTCGGTGATGTATCGTTACCGGATCATGAACCTGGAAAAGATATTTCCGTATCTTCCACGGGAATTGTCCTTTGTGCTGCAGCATTATGCCGTGGGCAGCGAGGTCTACTACGAATCGGCCCGGGAGCTTCTGGCCGATCTGCGTCCCTGCCTTGATCGTGTGGCCCGGGGGCGCTGAAAAGCCGGAGGATGCGACGGGAAGGGATGACGAAGGCCGCAGTCTGCCGGATGTCCGGGGCACAGCCGATGCCGGGGAGACCGTAACCTCATGACCGGGGGGCGCCATGAACGCGAAAAGCATTCTTCTCGCCGTGGACGGTTCGCAAAATTCACTGCGCGCGGCGGAGTACGTCGGTGAGATCGCGGGCGGGGGGGGCGGGTTCCGCATCGTGCTCCTGTCGGTTCTGGCGCCGCCGGACCGGGACATCTTTCGCGACCCGCGGGACTTTCAGGCGGAGCGCGACAGGCGCAACAGCGACGCCATGGAGGCCCTGGACAAGGCCGCCGGGATACTCGTCGCCAGGAAGGTCGATCCCGCAGCGGTGCAAACGCGCATCATGTCCTGCCTGAACATGGATCTGGCCGGAACCATCCTCGCGGTACGCCAGGAGGGCGGCCTGGGGACCGTGGTCGTGGGCCGGCGCGGGCTGTCCAAGGCCGAGGAGTTCCTCTTGGGCAGCGTCTCCTCCCGGGTGACCCGGCACGCCAAGGATTTCACGGTATGGGTCGTAGGGTGATTCCCGGCGCGCAACCAGCCGCAGGCGGGAAGAACGCCCCGGGCACGGCGGAAGCCTTCCGGAGCGGGAGTGCCGGGGGGGGCGGCCGGGTCGTCGAGGGCGTGGCCGAAGCTCCCGGACGGCTCGACGCCTTCTGGCAGGAACGCCTCGGCGACCAGGGGCCGGCCAGGGCGCGGATCCAGGACTGGATCCGACGCGGCCTGGCCACCATCGATGATGTGGTGTGCGTCAGGCCCGGGCAGCGTCTGCGCGGGGGGGAACGCCTGACCCTGCGTCCGGAGGCGCCTCGCACGGAAGTGGTTCCGGAGGCCGGCGAGGTGGCCGTGGTGTACGCCGACGAGGAGGTGGTCGTTCTCGCCAAGCCCGCCGGGCTCACCGTGCATCCCGCGCCGGGCCGGCCCGCGGGCACCCTTGTCCACCTTCTGGCGCACCAGTTCCCGGATCTGGCCGCGCAGGGCGGGCTTCGCCCGGGCATCGTGCACCGCCTGGACAAGGATACCTCGGGACTCCTGGTGGTCGCCCGCACCGAGGCCTCCAGGCTGGCCCTGAGCGGGAGCTTCGCCGGACGGGAGGTCGGGAAAACCTACCTGGCCCTGGTCCATGGCCGTCCGGAGCCGCCCTGCGGGCGTATCGATCTGCCCATCGGCCGCGATCCCGCCTCCAGGACGAAAATGGCCGTGGTCGCCAAGGGCGGCCGCGAGGCCGCAAGCCGGTACCGTACGGTCTGGTCCGATCCGGCCGGCCGGACCGCGCTGGTCGAGGTGGACATCGAGACCGGGCGCACCCATCAGATCCGGGTGCATCTGGCCGCCATCGGCCATCCGCTCCTCGGCGACGCGGTCTACGGCCCGGCCCGGGCCGCGGAGTTCCGCCGCGAGGCCGGGCCGGCCGGACGCCTGTGCCGCCGCCAGATGCTGCATGCCTGGAGGCTGTCCTTCCCGCATCCAGGGGACGGTCGGACCATGTCGTTTCAGTCGCCGCCGCCCGCGGATTTCTGGCGTATGCCGCTGCTTGTGTCCCGACGCGCCCAGCGGGTGGCCGTGGTGGGGGCTCCGGGCAGCGGCAAGACCGCGCTGCTGGAACGTTTCGCGGCCGCCGGGCATCCGGTTTTTTCCGCCGACGCCGTCGTCGCCGCGCTGTATGCCCCGGGGCGTGACGGATGGGAGATCATCACCCGGCGGTACGGAGACCGTTTCCTCGTCCCGGGCGGCCGGGAGCTCGACAAGGCCGCGTTGCGCGCGGCCACGCTGGCATCCGAGGCCTTTCGCCGGGAACTCATGGACATGATCCATCCCCTGGTGCGTCAGGCCCTGTCCGATTTTTTTCGCCAACACGCGCGGTCCCGGGTGGTTTTTGCGGAGATCCCCCTGCTTTTCGAGACAGGGTGGCACCAGTCCGGCATCTTCGACGCGGTTGTGGGGGTGGCCCGTGACGCGTCCGCACGGCGCGAAGCCCTGTCCGATCGTCCGGGGTGGTCCCTGGAGACGGCGGCGCGCATGGAGGCCTGGCAATGGGCCGAGGACAAGAAGCTTCGCCAGTGCGCCATGGTCGCGGACAACCGGGGCGACCTGATGGCCCTGGGTTTGCAGGCGCGGGACATCCTGGCCAGGCTCCGGGACATGCGGCGGCGCGCGGTGTGGGAACTGGCCGGGGAACTGGCCGGGGCGGGCTACGCCCCGGCCCGCCTGGTCCGGAACCACGGCGCGCCCCCGGGGGGGAATGACCGGTGATTCCGCTTCGCGACAATATCGCCCGGGAGCGGGCGCCCCTGGTCACATGGACCATCATCGCCCTGAACACGCTGTTGTTTTTTTACGAGTTGTCGCTTCCAGACAGGATGTTGGAGGTGTTTTTGCATCTGTACGGGGTCGTCCCGGCCCGTTTCACCAATCCGTCCTTCGCGGCCCAGGCGGGTTATCCCGAGGGCGGGTTCGAAAGCCTCTTCACCTCCATGTTTCTGCACGGCGGCTGGCTGCATTTTCTGCTCAACATGTGGGTGTTCTGGGTCTTTGCGGACAACGTCGAGGACGTCCTCGGACATGCGGGTTTCGTGGTTTTCTATCCGGCCTGCGGACTGGCTGCGCTTTTCACCCACATGCTGTTCCACCCCTCGTCCACAATACCGGTGATCGGGGCCTCGGGGGCCGTGGCCGGGGTGATGGGGGCCTATTTCCGGTTGTTTCCGCATGCCCGGGTGGTGACGCTCATCCCCATCTTCATCATCCCCTTCATCACCGAGCTTCCGGCCACGGTCTTTCTGGGGATATGGTTCTTCATCCAGCTTTTTTCCGGGCTTTTCGATTCCGCGGGTCTCGGACAAAGCGCCCCGGTGGCCTTTTTCGCCCATGTGGGCGGATTCGTGGCCGGATATCTGCTCATGCGCCTGTTCGGGACCAGACGGTGCCGGTATTGCTGGCGGCCCGACACGGGGCGCTACGAATAGCGGCACGGCACCGCCCGCGGCCTAGAATTCCTGGAACACCCAGACCACCCTGCCCACGACCCGCATGCGGAATTCCTCGGGCGTGAGGCGGTAGGGCGGCTGTTTGGTCCGCGCGTCGGTGAGCACCACCAGGCGCTTCTCCTGGTCCACCACGGCCCGTTTGAGCACAAGGCCTTCAAGGGGGATCATGACCCCGTAGATCGCCCCGGAACGCACCCGCTTGTCCGATCTGTCCAGCCCGAGAAAGGCGCCCCGGCGGATGGCCGGGGCCAGTCCATCGTCCTCCATGCGGATGACGAAGAGGTCTTTCCCCGGCATGCAGCCGGGGACGGCGATCCGTTCGGCGCACATGGTCCGGGCGAGGCCGCCGGGGCGAACCTCCGGAAGGCAGACGGGCAGGATGCGTGTCGAGGATGGGGCGCGTTTTGTTTTCCGGGGAGGGGCCATGTGGGACAACTCCGTGTGCCTTTCGGGGTCGGTTTCAGGTCCGGGGAAAAACGGGCATGGGTTTCTGCTCGGCATGTCGGCGGATATGTATTGATAAATAATAAAAAGAACGCACGAATTTTTATGCGATTATAAAAAATTAGCAATAGAAAAATGCAGGGTGAATATGTGATTTGCGGACTGAAGGAAGTCTATTATTTTTATTGCTGTCGAATTGCCGGGGATGCCGGTATAAGTTGTTCTATGTCACTTGTCGAAGGATTTCACGCGGCCGGCATCCCGCGCCTTCATTGACATGCGGGTGGCGGGTCGGAAAAGAATCGCGGATGCGATATGACGCTGGAGGGGGGAAGGGTGATCAGGCCGGCCTGCCGCCTGGGGCGATGTCTCAAGGCGTCCGGAGAGGCCGGCTTCACGCGCCTTTCCGGGGGCGGTGTCCCCCTGGCGTTTTCGGCGTGACCGGCGCGGAACATGGGCCGCCGCCAGCCATGGAGGCAAAAAAAGACGGCCGCGCGGTGCCGCGTGGCCGTCTGTCTTTCCAGAACACGGAATAGGGATTCGTTAAAGCTCCTGGAGGACCCAGACGACCCTTCCCACCACTCTCGCGGCCCCGTCCTCGGCGGGCATCTGCTGGTCCTCGAAACTCGGATTGTCCGAGCGCAGAAGCAGTTTGGCGTTTTCGGCGTCATAGCTGATCCGTTTGATCACCAATCCCTCCACAGGGAGATCCAGGGCATAGATGCCGCCGGAACGGATGGTCTTGCGGTCCTTGTCGATACCGACATACGCCCCGCGACGGATCAGGGGCTCCATGTGCTCCTCGTCGATGCGCACCACCAAAAGCGACGGGCGATGGAATCGGTCGGCGATGGTGATGCTTTCGACAGGTGTCTCCACCCACCCGCCCTCGGTCCCCTCGGGCAGGGTCATGGCACAGACAGGGACGGTATGATGCCGGGGGCGGCGTGCGCCGTATCCGTCGGAAGGCTCCATCACCGCAAGGGCGCCGCCCTTGCGTTCGCCCAGGAATTGCGGTTGTTCCCCTTCCAGAATCCAGTTCGGATTGAGGCCGTACAATTGATACAGTTTGATCAGCCATCCGTCGGGGATGGACTTGCGGCGCTTGGCGTCGGAGATGCTCGACTGGCGGATGTCCAGAAGCTTCGCCACCTCGACCTGGGTGCGCAACCCCGTGGCCTTCTTGATCCGATCGAAGGCGTCCTCAAATGTATTGTATTCGGTTTCCGGTTCTTGATAGGTCATGGTTTGTTTCCTATTCCGCAGGTTAGATGATTTCTACGCACGTGGAATACATTGCAAAGAAAATGCATGCCACGATGGCGCATTGTCTGTCTGGTTATGAATGATGTTCGGCTGATTGCAAAAAATATCCATAAAAGAATTGTAATATGCATGAAAAACAATGCAAGGATGAACAGAAAAAATGTGTTCGTCAAGAGGCGTTGCACATCCCTTGCAGCATGACAAAAAATTCATGGATGAGAGCGAGAGCTTTTCCCACATCCGGCCTCGTGAAAATCCGCATGGACACGTCCGGGCTTGTTCGTGAAAACGGAAAATCGAGCGGGAAATCGTCGCCTCCCACGGCAACCGGCAGGCGAGACGTTTTCCCCCTATGTGTGTTCACGCGGTTCGTCAAGCCATCTCCTAGCCGGGAGGTCTGCAATCCGGGTCATCCGCCCGAACCGGCCCGCGACCACAGCCCATAGGCCGCCTGCCCCAGGCTGATGCATCCGTCGCCCGGAGGCAGGGCCTTGTGCGTCAGGGGCGTCAGACCCCGGGAACGCAGGCGGTCCGGAAGTTCCCGGGCCAGGGTCCGGTTCTGCATGCTCCCGCCGCTTAGGGCCACATGCCGCGTGCCGCGCGTCCCGGCCATGGCCCCGGCGAGGATCGCCAGCCCGTCCATGAGCCCCAGGTGGAACCGCCGGCTGATGGCCGGCGCGGGAACCCCGCGTGCGAAATCCCGGGCGGCCTGGGCGAACAGGGTCCGGGTGTCCAGCACGGCGGGGGAGGTGCCGGCCCTGAGGGGGCAGTCATAGGCCCGGGTTTCGGACAGGTCCTGGATCATCTCCAGCCGGATGGCCGCCTGGCCCTCGTGGTCGATGCGGGGGCACACCCCGATCAGGGCGCTGACCGCGTCGAACAGCCGGCCGCAACTGGTGGACACCGGGCAGTTCAGGTTTTTTTCCAGCATCACCGCGACCACGGCCGCCGTCTTCTCGTTTTCCGCCAGCCAGGCCGGCCGGATGTTCCCGGCATCCAGGCCCAGGTCCGCAAGCATGCCCAGGGCGATGCGCCAGGGCTCGCGGATGGCCGCCTCGCCCCCGGGCAGGCGCATGGGAGACAGGTGCCCCAGGCGCTCGTGGCGTGGGCCGCGCAGGTCCACCAGCAGGCATTCCCCGCCCCACAGGGTGCCGTCTTCGCCGTATCCCGTGCCGTCCAGGGCCAGCCCCAGCACCGGGCCGTTTTCCGGCGTCCAGGCGTGTTCGGCCAAAACCGCGTGGATATGGGCGACATGGTGTTGCAGGCGCGCAACCGGCAGGCCCAGTTCCTCCAGGGCCAGGCGGGTGGTCAGGTAGTCCGGGTGCAGGTCGCATACGACCATCTCCGGCGTCACCCGCAGGATGTCCGCCAGGTGGGCCAGCATTTCCCGGTGGAAGGCCAGGGTCTCCAGATTCTCCATGTCCCCGATGTGCTGGCTGACGAAGGCCTGGTCGGCCTTGGTCAGGCACAGGGTGCATTTGAGGTGCGGCCCGGTGCCCAGGACGCAGGGGCCGGACACGGCCAACGGCACGGGCGAGGGCACGTAGCCCCGGGCCCGGCGCAGGAAGGTGGGGCCGGCGGCGTCCTGCGGCGGCCGGACCACGGAATCGTCCGTGCGCACCAGGATGTCCCGGTTGTGGAGCAAAAAAAGGTCCGCGATGCCGGACAGCCGGCGCAGGGCCTCGCGGTTGCCCAGGCAGATGGGCTCTCCCCCGGCGTTGCCCGAGGTCATGACCAGGGCCGGGACGCGGTCCGGGCCCATGACCCGGGCCAGGTGGTCGAAAAGCACGTGGTGCAGCGGGGTATACGGCAGCATGACCCCGGTCTCCCGGGTGTCCGGGCCGATCAGCCGGGACAGGGGGCCGTCCCCACGGGTGGGCAGAAGGACGATGGGCCGCACGGTCCCGGACAGAAGATCGGCCGCCTCCCGGCTGACCTCGCCGATCCGGCGGGCGGCGTCGAGGTCCGGGACCATGACCGCGAAGGGCTTGGACGGCCGGGACTTTCGCCGTCGCAGCGTCGCCACCGCGTCGTCGTTTCCGGCGTCGCAGGCCAGATGGAACCCGCCCAGGCCCTTGACGGCCGCGATGCGCCCGTCGGCCAGTTCCCGGGCCAGGGCGGCCAGGGCCGGATCGTGTTCGGCCAGGGTCGCGCCCGCGTTGTCCGTCAGCCACACCGTGGGGCCGCACACCGGGCAGGCGTTGGGCTGGGCATGGAAGCGGCGGTTCGGTGGGTCGGCGTATTCCGCGGCGCAGGCCGGACACATGGGGAAGCAGGCCATGGAGGTGGCGGCCCGGTCGTAGGGGATGGACCGGGTGATGGTGTAGCGCGGGCCGCAGTCGGTGCAGTTGGTGAAGGGATAGCGGTGGCGGCGGTTGGCCGGGTCGGCCATGTCCGCCAGGCAGTTGGCGCAGGTGGCCACGTCCGGGCTCACGAGCACGTTGTGGCCGGCTCCGGCGGCGCTTTCCCGGATGGTGAAGGCCTTTTCGTCAGGATCGGGGGGGAGGTCGCGCCAGACCAGGGACAGGATGCGGGCCAGGGGCGGCAGTTTCTCCCGCAGGTCCGAGGTGAAGGCCTCGATCCGGCCGGGCGGTCCCTGGATTTCGATGATCACGCCCTCCGGGGCGTTGCGCACGCTTCCGGCCAGTCCCCGCTCCAGGGCCAGCCGGTAGACGAAGGGCCGAAACCCCACGCCCTGGACCTGCCCGGTGACGATGAGACGGCGACGACACTCCCGCATGGCGGCCCACCGTAGCGCGGAATGGGGAAATGTCAACGAAATCGGGTCAGGAGGCTTTTCAGCCGGCCCTTGAGGAAGCGCATCGGCCGGAAGGCCACCGGGGAGAGGGCGCGCGGCCCCTGAAAACCCGCGGCGTCGAAGTCGGCCGGACCGAGCAGGGGATAGCCGATCTCCCCCGGGCGGGCTCCGGGCAGGTTCGCGGCCAGGGCCTCGCGCCACAGGGGGACCATGGCCGGGGTCATCCCCACCAGCCCGCACATGGCCGTGTCCAGGGCCACGGGGTTTTTCGCGGCGGCCACAAGGCCCAGGGCGAAGGGCCGGCCTCCCACCGGGCCGTGGACGTGCATGGCCGTGATGCCGTCCAGAAGGTGGAAGGTCTCCGGCAGATGCTCCATGACCTCGATGATCAGGCGCTCGAAGCGGTTGCCCCGCTCGCCGTAAAGCTGGTGGGCCAGGGATTTGCGCGATCCGGCCACGCACCCGAAGGTGTTTTTGACCGCGCCGGTCATGCCCATCTGGTCGTGGACCTTGAGCCGGGGGATGTTCAGGATGGCCTCGGCGTCAAGGGCCTGGGAGGCCACGCCGATTTTCCCCCCGAAGGACAGGCGGACGGGGCGGGGCCGGGTGAAGTTCACGATATCCACGGGCATATCCCGCAGGGCCTCGGTCAGGCCGCACAGCCTGGCCACGACGCGGGCCGTGCCGAAGGCCGGGGAATCGCCCACCGTGATCCGAGCCCCGCAGTCTGAAAGATAGACGCAGGCGGCCCGGACCACGGCCGGGTGGGTGCAGGACAGGCGGGCGCGCCTGGGGGCCACCAGGTTGGGCTTGACCAGGACCCGGGTCCCCGGGGCCGGCCGGAAGCCGGCGGCGGAAAGCAGTCCGGCCACGGTTCGCGCAAGCTCCGGCGAGTCGTAGGCCGGGACGCGGGCCAAAGAGACGGGGATGGTCATGGGCGGTGGTCCGGGGAGGAAGTTCGGGGCATGAGGCGGCACGGGGGACCTCCGGACCTTGACGATATTCCACTAGGTAGTATATCCATGCTGGCCATGGGCTGGACGGTCACTGCGCAAAAAGGTGTGCGCAAGCAGGTGGAGAGGCTCCCGGACGCGGTGCGGGCAAGGCTTTTCGTCCTGCTTTTGGAGATGGAAAAAGCCGGTCCCATCCGGGGCAATTGGCCCAATTACGGCAAGCTCGGCCCCAGGCGGCATCACTGCCATATAAAAAAAGGACGTCCCACCTATGTGGCCGTGTGGGAGGAGTCGGAGCATCACGTCCGACTGGTGGAGGTGACCTATGTTGGAACCCACGAGAAAGCCCCCTACTGAGGCGGTTTCGGAGGCGCGTTTCGTCGGGCCGGCCGAGAAGATTCGGGAGCTTGCCCGGGTGGCGCGCGGCCTGGGGCTGACCGAGGTCTCCGGGACCATCCCCTGGCGCGAGCTTTTCCCTGGATTCCAGGGAGCAAAAGACTGGGCCGTGGCCCTGCGTGGGGCCAGGGGCAAGGAAGGCCTGACCCAGAAGGCTTTGGCCGCGCTTACAGGCATTCCCCAGAGCCACATCTCGTCCATGGAAAACGGCCGCATGCCCATCGGCAGACAGCGGGCCATGCGGCTGGCCGAGGCGCTCAAGATCGACTACCGGGTGCTGTTGTAGGGTCGGACCGCGAGGCACGGTCCTCGGCACCGGCCTGGGACGGCGCGAGCCCGTCCGGCACGGCGTCTTCCCCGGTCCAGGGCGGGGGCAGGACCCATTCCCGGCCCAGAAGGGCCATGCGCCAGCAGTGCAGCATAAGTCCGGTCCCCCCGTGCCCGGGGCCGCCGTACTTGCGGTCGCCGAGCACCGGATGCCCGCGGGAGGCGAGCTGGACCCGGATCTGATGGGTCCGGCCGGTCAGAAGCCGCACCGCAAGCAGGGAACGCTCCCGGGTCACCAGGAGGGGAACCGCCTCGGCCAGGGCCTCGCGGCCGGCCGTGGCGTCCATCCCCGCCCGCATCCTTTCCCCGCCGGCCGGTCCCGACTTGGCCAGGCTGTCGCGCATGGCGCAGGCCTCGCCCACGGCGCTTCGGGTCCATTCGCCGGCCACCCAGGCCAGATAGACCTTGTCCACGCGGCCCTCGCGAAAGGCCCGGGAGGCCTCGTCCGCAGCGCGGCGGGTTTTGGCCGCGACGAGCAGGCCCGAGGTGTCCTTGTCCAGGCGGTGGACCGGGGCGGGGATGAAGGCCGCGTCGGCAAAGGCGGCGGCCAGGCGGGTGTGCACGGAATCGTGGTGTCCGGAGCCGGGGTGCACGGGCAGTCCGGCGGGCTTGGCCAGGACCAGCAGTTCCTGGTCCGCATACACCGTGGGCGGAAGCGGTCCGATGCGGGCATCCGTCCCGGCCAGGGCCTTTTCCCCGGGCCGGTGGGGCGGCAGGCGGACACGCTGGCCGGCCGCCAGACGGTCGTACGGCCTGGCCCGGCGGCCGTCCACCCGGACCTGTCCGGTGCGGATCCAGCGCATGACCGCGCCCTGGGGGACATCCTTTCCAGTCCGGCGCTTGACGAAGTCCAGGAGTTTTCGTCCGTCCTCGGCCTCCCCGACCCGCACCACCGAAACCGTCTCCCCCGTGGTCATCTCTTCGTCCGTTTTCCCTGCATCCCTCGCCGAAGTTTTTTGGAAGGGGGTTC
>JBMONM010000048.1:0-18817 GCA_049324675.1 Thermodesulfobacteriota bacterium | reverse complement strand
ATCTTCTGGCCTTTGGGCGAGGCCAGCCAGTCGCTGAAGGCCTTGGCCAGATCGACCTTGGCGCTTTTGCACTTTTCGGGGTTGATGACAATGACGCTGTACTGGTTGAGCAGGGGCTTGTCGCCCTCGACCAGGACCACCAACGCCGGTGTTCCCTTGGCCTCGTAGGTGAAGTAGGTGCCGCGGTCGGTCAGGGTGTAGCCCTTGCGTTCGCCGGCCATGACGATGGTGGACATCATGCCCTGTCCGGCCTGGACGTACCAGGCCTCCTTGTCCGGGGCGGGCAGACCGGCGGCCTTCCACAGGGCGATTTCCATCTTGTGGGTTCCGGAATCGTCCCCCCGGCTGATAAACGGCGCCTTGGCCGCGGCAATGGCCTTCAGCGCCTCGGCCACGGTTTTCCCCTTGACCCCGGCCGGATCGCCCGCTGGTCCGATCAGCACGAAATCATTGAACATCACCTCCGTGCGGCCCAGCCCATGCCCCGCCGAAACAAAATCCATCTCGGCCTTGGGGGCGTGGACAAGCAGCACATCAACGTCGCAGTTCTTGCCGAGTTCCAGGGCCTTGCCCGTGCCCACGGCTGTCCAGCGCAGTTCGATGCCGGTGTCTTTTTTGAAGGCCTCGGCCAGAACCGGCAACAACCCGGTGTTGTCGGTACTGGTGGTGGTGGCCATCATAAGGACCTTTTCGTCTGCCCGGGCGATCCCCATCCCGACCAAAGTCATCATGAAAACGGCGAGCACGGCGACGAATCGTCTCATGTCATTCTCCTTGCTAGTGTTTTGTTTTTTTCTAAAAACGTGACACAGAATGCTTCCGCGCGCAATCCTCGACTCATGTCCAAGCACCCTTCGGCACCACGAAGCGTGTCTCTGCCAAGCGATTCCCCGTGACCGATCCGAACTTCGTTTTTTTTCGTGCAACGCCCTAAAGGATTTTTCGAATCCTCCGATGAGAGCTACGGATAAGGTTGAAACTATATTTCATGCATATTGTATTCGTGCACATTTTGGTAATTCGGAATTTTCTGATTCTTCTCTGAATTCCCTGTGAATCACTCCGATCAAACCGCAGTTTCACCGCACAATGTATCCTTTTTCCCCCTCATAAAAAATCATCATTTTTTCTCAGATCAGCCTAAAGGGTTTTCAAAAGCCGACGATAAGAGCGGCAACAAGTTGCAGGAATCACTCCCGGGCATGGCCGAACCCTGGAAGGACTCACAACAGGCGGCCGGTTGAAGCAAAAGGAGGTTGTTGATGACGAATTCCTTCGGCCGGCCCAGGCCGTAGCCGGAATGCCTCATGAAACACGGTACTTCCCGGGAATGAAAAGCGCCCATTCCCTCAACCACGCTGGATGCGATAAACTTTTCACGGAGGAAAACCCATGTCTCTGATTATCAATCACAACTTGATGGCTATGAACGCGGCCCGCAACCTGAGCACGGCGTATGGGAACCTGGCCACGTCCACCAGCCGCCTGTCCTCGGGTCTGCGCATCACCACGTCGGCCGACGATGCCGCAGGTTTGGCGGTCCGCGAGCTGATGCGCGCCGACATCGCCTCCCTCAACCAGGGCGTGCGCAACGCCAACGACGCCATTTCCCTGATCCAGACCGCCGACGGCGCCCTGGGCGTCATCGACGAAAAGCTCATCCGCATGAAGGAACTGGCCGAACAGGCGGCCACCGGCACCTACACCTCGGATCAGCGTCTGATCATCGACTCCGAATACCAGGCCATGGCCTCGGAAATCACCCGAATCGCCAATGCCACGGACTTCAACGGCATCTACCTGCTGAACGGCAACCTCTCCAGCGGCACCCACGACGGTTCCGGGTTGAGCTCCACCGGCAAGCTGAAGGTCCACTTCGGCACGGCCAACGACAGCGCCGAGGACTACTACTACATCCAGATCGACACCTCCACGGCCTCGGCCTTCGGCCTCGGCCTGGCCGCCGGCAACAGCATCTCCACGCAGCAGCTGGCCCAGGAGTCCCTGGACAAGATCAACGACGCCATCATCTCCAAGGACAAGATCCGGGCCAATCTGGGCGCCCTGCAAAACCGCCTGGAAAACACCATCTCCAACCTGGAGATCCAGGCCGAGAACCTGCAAGCCGCCGAGTCCCAGATCTCGGATGTGGACGTGGCCACGGAAATGACCGAATTCGTGCGCCAGCAGATCCTGACCCAGGCCGCGGTGGCCATGCTCTCCCAGGCCAACTCCCTGCCGCAGATGGCCCTGCAGCTCATGGGCTAACACGATCCGGTCACCATGTAATCATAAAAAGCCGCCCCGCTTGCGCGGGGCGGCTTTTTCATCATCAGGGCCTGGCGCCTCTCAGCCCGCCAGCAGTTCCAAAAACCGCCGCATGGCCGGAAAGATGTGCCGCCTGGCATGATGCACCCGGTAGTACCCCCTGCGCACGGACATGCCCGGCATTTCCACAAGCCGGAGTTCGCCCCGCTCGATCGCCCCTTCGCAGGCCAACCGGGAGGTCACCGATACCCCGAGACCGGCCTTGACACACTGGATCACGGCAAAATTCGAATGAGCCATGATGGTGGTTCGCAATTCGCGGATATCCATGCCCTGTTCACGCAACGCGGCCTCGAATGCCCGCCGCGTTCCCGAGCCCTGTTCCCGGATGACCCACGGCAATTGACGCAAAAACTCCGCGTCGAACACCTCCTGCCCCTCGGTCCGGGAAGGCAGTTCCAGGCCAGGAGACACGACGCAGACAAGCTCGTCGCTCATGAGCAGTTCACAAATCAGATCGGGATGATCCGTGGCCGCACCCACGACCCCCAGACTCAACTGCCCCTCGGCAACCCGCTCCGTGATTTCCTGACTGTCGCCGACGGTCAGGTCGATGATCACATCGGGATATTTGGCCCGAAACGCGGCCATCAAACCCGGTAAAATGTAATGCGCCGGGATCGTGCTCCCGCCGACGGCCAGTTCCCCTGACACGCGTTGCGTCAGGGCCAGTATCTCGGTCCGGGCGTTTTCCAGCCGATCAAAGGCCTCGAGTGCGCATTTGTACAAGATGTTGGCCGCCGGCGTCGGCAGAACCGTCCGTCCCATACGATCGAAAAGCCGCGTGCCGAGTTCGCTCTCCAGGGCCATGATGTGCGCGCTCACGGTGGGCTGGGAAAGCAGAAGCTCCTCGCCGGCACGCGAAAAACTATTGAGTTCATAGACCTTGCAAAAGGCCTGAAGCCGCCGTATATCCATTAACCCTATACTCTTTATCGGATAAAGCTATACTTGGTGATAAAAAAAAGCAGGGCCGGGCCCTGCTTTTTCTCGTGCGTCATTACGATTCTACTGGACCGGATTCTTGCGACGGTTCCTCGGCCACGGCCTTGGTTTCCTTCTTGGAAACCTGAGGAGGGGCATCCGTGGCGGCCTTGCCCTTCTCGGCCGCAACGGCCCGCCGGGTCAATTCGATAATGGCCAGAGAGGCGCAATCCCCCACGCGCGGGAGGCCGAGTTTCACCACCCGGGTATACCCGCCGGAAACCCCGGCGAAACGGGGGCCGATTTCATTGAAAAGCTTGGCCACCAGTTGATGGTTTCCCAACACCTTGTAGGCCTCGCGCCTGGCGTGCAGATCGTTCTGCAGGGCCAGGGCCACGAGCCCGTCGGCGACCTTGCGCAACTCCTTGGCCTTTTGTTCCGTGGTGCGGATGCGCTCGAAGGTCATGAGCGAACGGGCCATATTCCGAAAAAGGGCCTTGCGATGCGAGGCGTTTCTGCCAAGCTTGCGGCCGGTTTTGCTATGCCTCATCGACTTGCTTCCTCTTCACCCATTCTTGATATTTCTGCTCGAAATTATCCAGCTTCATTCCAAACTCAAGCCCCATCTCCTCAAGGACCCTGCGGATCTCCTCAAGGGACTTCTTGCCGAAGTTCTTGGTCTTGAGCATCTCGTTCTCGGAACGCTGCATCAGTTCGCCGACAAGCGTGATGTTGGCGCTTTTGAGGCAGTTGGTGGCCCGGACGGAGAGTTCCAGCTCATCGATGCTTTTGAACAGATTGGGATTGAGTTCGATGTCGTTGGCGCGTCTGGCGCTCTCGGCCTCGGACTCGTTCTCGTCGAAGTTGATGAAAACCGTGAGCTGTTCCTTGAGTATCTTGGCGCTGTAGGACACGGCGTCATCCGGGGAGATGGAGCCGTCGGTCCACACATCAAGGATCAGCTTGTCGTAGTTGGTCATCTGTCCGACGCGGGCCTGGTCCACGGTGTAGGCCACCTTCTTGACCGGGGAATAACTGGCGTCGAGCAGGATCAGCCCGATCTCGTTTTCGAGCCCCTCGTGCATGTCGGCGGAAACATAGCCCTTGCCCATGCGCACGTCGAGTTCGGCCCGGAATTCGCGGTCCTCGGAAAGGGTGGCGATGTGCTGTTCGGGGTCAAGCACGGTGACGTGCTGATTTTCCTTGATGGCCCCGGCGGTGACCACTCCCTTGGTGTTGGACGAAAGCACGAGCCGCTGGGGCTCGTCGGTGGTCATGGCCAGACGGACCTGTTTTAAGTTGAGCACGATCTCGGTGACGTCTTCGATGACCCCGGGGATGGTGGTGAACTCGTGCTGCACCCCCTCGATCCTGGCGGCCACGATGGCCGCCCCTTGAAGCGAGGACAAAAGGACCCGGCGAAGCGCGTTTCCGAGCGTGGTTCCGAAACCGCGCTCCAGGGGCTCGCAGATGAAGCGCCCATAATTGGAACTGGCCTTGATCTCGCGCACGAGTTTCTCGGGCTTGACGAGTTCGGCCCAGTTGCGGGTGTTGATCAGCCTGTCGCCGTTTCGGATGAGCATGTTCGACACCTTGCGGCGCGCGATGCGCGTCTCTTACTTGGAGTACAGCTCGACGATGAGCTGCTCGTTGATGGGGAACTGAATGTCTTCCCTGGTGGGCATGGCATTGACCTTGCCCTTGAGGGCCTCGCCATCGACCTCGACCCAGGCCGGACACCCGCGGCGGGCGATGACCTGCTGGGCCTCCTTGATGATGGGCGAAGTGCGGTTCTGCTCACGCACGCCGACGACGTCGCCGGTCTTCACCTGGATGGAGGGGACCGTGACGCGGCGCCCGTTCAGGGTGAACACGCCGTGCCGCACCAGCTGGCGGGCCTGGTTGCGGGAGTTGGCGAATCCCATGCGGTACACCACGTTGTCCATGCGCCGCTCGAGGAAAATAAGCAGGTTGTCGCCGGTGACGCCCTTTTTCATATCCGCGCGCTGGAAATAGGCCCGGAACTGCTCTTCCAGAATCCCGTACATGCGGCGGACCTTCTGCTTCTCACGCAGCTGCACGGCATAGTCGCTCATCTTTTTGCGGATGCGGCCGTGCTGCCCGGGGGCGTACGGACGGCGCTCATAGGCGCACTTGTCGGTGAAGCACCGGTCGCCCTTGAGAAAAAGCTTGGCGCCCTCGCGACGGCACAGGCGGCATTTCGCTCCAGTATAACGTGCCAAGGGTTACCTCCTGATAAGTACCTGGCGGTCCGGGCCGGTTGGTCGCGGCCTTTGCGCGCCCGCCATGCGGCCATGGCGCGCGGACCCTCAAACGTTGATGTCGTGAGACCTCGCCCCTAGACCCTGCGCCGTTTCGGAGGACGGCAGCCGTTGTGCGGAATGGGGGTGATGTCACGGATGTAGCTGACCTTGAATCCGGCGTTGTTGATGGCCCGCATGGCCGCCTCGCGTCCGGACCCGGGGCCCTTGACCAGGATGCCGACGGTGCGCATGCCGTGTTCCTGGGCCTTGCGCGCCGCGTTCTCGGCGGCGATCTGGGCCGCGAAGGGCGTGGACTTGCGCGACCCCTTGAAACCCGCATTGCCCGACGTGGCCCAGCTTACCACATTCCCCCGCGCATCCGTGAAGGTGATGATGGTATTGTTGAAGGTGGCCTGGATGTGGGCAACCCCGGTGGGGATGTTCTTTTTCTCTTTCTTGCCGGTACGGCGAGGTTTTGCCATGTCGCTTGCTCCGAAAGGGTTTGGCGCCGCGTCCCGGGGATACGGGACGCCCGGCCACCTGAATGGTTCCGCTACTTCTTCTTCTTACTCATGACCGAGCGGCGCGGCCCCTTGCGGGTACGCGAATTGGTGTGGGTGCGCTGGCCGCGAACGGGCAGGCCGCGGCGGTGCCGCAACCCGCGGTAGCAGCCGATGTCCATCAGCCGCTTGATGTTGGCGGACACATCCCGGCGCAGGTCACCCTCAACCTTGTGGTTCTGCTCGATTTCCTTACGGATGTTGTTCGTCTCCTCGGCGGTCAGGTCGTCGCTGGACTTGGTCCAGTCAACGCCCGTGGCGTCGAGGATGCGCAGGGCCGTGGCCCGGCCGATGCCGTAAATATACGTCAGCGCGATATCCATCCGCTTCTTTCTGGGAAGATCAACTCCAGCGATTCTGGCCACGATAGTCCCCCTTATCCCTGGCGCTGCTTGTGCCGCGGATTGTCACATATCACCCGCAACACGCCGTGACGCTTGATAATTTTACATTTGGCGCACAGTTTCTTAATCGACGGTTTGACTTTCATTCGTTGTGCTCCGTTGTCCGCCCGGGGCCGAGGCTCCGGCCGGGAATTAGTCCCGAACGCTCAAAATCACGGGACCGTGCTTGGTGACGGCCACCGTGTGCTCGAAATGGGCCGAAAGACTGCGATCCTTGGTCACCGCCGTCCACTTGTCGGACAAAACCTCCACCTCCGGACCGCCAGCCGTGACCATGGGCTCGATGGCCAGAACCATGCCGGGCTGCAACGGAACCCGGGCTACCCCCGGGGGGGCGAAATTTGGGACCTCGGGTTTTTCGTGGAGATGCTTGCCGATGCCATGTCCAACAAAACGACGTACCACGGAGAACCCCCGGTCTTCAACATATTTTTGCACCGCCCGGGAAATATCGTACAGATCGTTGCCGAACTTGGCCTGTTCAATCCCTTCGAACAGGGAACCGCGAGTCACCGCCATCAGTTCCTCGGCCGTGGCGTCAACCTTGCCGACCGGGACGGTCAGGGCCGAATCACCGAAAAAACCCTTGTGGATCACCCCCATATCGAAGCTGACCAGATCCCCTTCAACCAATACCCGTTCGGACGGGAAGCCGTGCACCACTTCCTCATTGACCGAGCAGCACAGGGCGAACGGATATCCGAGATACCCCTTGAACGCGGGCTTGACCTGATACCTCTCGCACAGATCAAGCGCCAGATCCTCGAACTCCATGGTCCGCACGCCTGGAGCCACATGCAGGCGCAATTCGTCCAAAATGGCCGCAACGATCCGCCCGGCCTCTCGTAACAGAGCGATTTCGTTGTCGTTTTTGAGGTATATCCCCCGAAACTTTTTCAAAACGAATGCCTGCCCTTGACTCTCCCCTTGGCCATAAGCCCCTCGTACTGTCGGGAGATAAGGTACGATTCGATCTGTCCCATGAAATCCATGGCCACGCCGACGACGATCAGAAGCGACGTGCCGCCGAAGTAGAAGGGGACGTTGAACTGCTGGATCAGAAGCATGGGCAGCACGCACACGGCCGAGATGTAGATCGCGCCCCACAGGGTGATGCGTGTCAGCACCCGGTCGATGTATTCCTTGGTCTTTATCCCCGGACGGATGCCGGGAATGAACCCGCCCTGCTTGCGCAGATTTTCGGCGATGTCTTTGGGATCAAAGATGATCGCGGTGTAAAAATAGCAGAAAAAGACGATCATGCCCACGAACAAAAAGTTGTACACCACGTTCTGCGGGCTGAAATAATGGGCGATGTCGCTTAACCACGCGATCTGCGAGAAGTTGGCGATGGTCGCCGGGAAAAGCAGGATGGACGAGGCGAAAATGGGCGGAATGACCCCGGCGGTGTTGATCCGAAGCGGCAAATGGGTGGTCTGGCCGCCGTACATCTTCCGGCCCACCATGCGCTTGGCGTACTGGATGGGGATGCGCCGCTGGCCGCGTTCCACGAAGATGATCACGCCAAGGACCGCCACCATCAGGGCGGCCAGCAGAATCAGCACGAAAAGGCTCAATTCGCCGGCCGAAAGCAGCTGGAAGGTGTTGATGGTGGCCCGCGGGAATCCGGCCACGATACCGGCAAAGATGATCAGCGAGATGCCGTTGCCGATGCCCTTGCCCGTGATCTGCTCGCCCAGCCACATGAGGAACACCGTGCCCGTGCACAGGGTGGTCATGGTCATGAGCTTGAAGCCCCAGCCCGGGGTCAGAACCACCGGAGCGCCCGTGGGGCTGGCCATGCTCTCCAGGCCCACGGCGATGCCGAAGCCCTGGATGACGGAGATGAGCACCGTGCCGTAGCGCGTGTACTGGGTCATCTTCTTTTTCCCGGCCGCGCCCTCCTCCTTCTGCATCCGGGCCAGTTCGGGGCTGACCACGGTCAAAAGCTGGATGATGATGGAGGCCGAGATGTAGGGCATGATCCCCAAAGAGAAGATGGACACGTTCCCGAGCGCGCCGCCGGAAAACATGTCGAAAAGCCCGAACAGGGTGTTTTTGGCGCTTTCGAAGAAATCGGCCAACGCGGCCGCGTCCACGCCGGGCACGGGCACATGGACACCCACCCGGTACACGGCCAGGAGCACAAAGGTCCACAGGAGCTTTTTTTTCAGCTCCGGGAGCCGCGCCAGATTCTCTACGCCAGTCAGGGCCACGGATGTTCCCTTCTATGAGGACGGGGTTTCGGATGCGTCCCTGGGTTCCAGGGGCACGGCCTTGCCGCCGGCTGCGGCCAGCTTCTCGGCCGCCTTTTTGCTGAACTTGTGGGCCTGCACGCTGGCCGCCGCCGCCTCGCCGCGGCTTAAGACCTTCACCGGGGCGTTTTTCGGGCACAGGCCGCTTGCGTAGATGTCGTCCAGGGTGATCTCGGTTTTCCCGGCAAAGACCGCGAACAGGCGATCAAGATTGACCGGGGAATAGGTCACCTTGAAATCGAAGTTCTTGAACCCGCGCTTGGGCAGGCGCCGGGCCAGGGGCATCTGTCCGCCCTCGAACCACGGCTGCGTGCCGCCGCCGGCACGGGCGTTCTGGCCCTTGTTGCCCTTGCCCGCGGTGCATCCCTGGCCGGTTCCCCGACCGCGTCCAAGGCGCTTGCGGGATTTGCGTTCCTCGGGGAACGGATACAGTTCGTGCAGTTTCATGACTCGCTCACCTCGACCAGGTGCTCGACCTTGGCGATCATGCCCAAAACGGTTTCGTTTTTCGCAAACGTCCGTTCCTGGCGGATTTTCGTAAGTCCCAGGGCGCTCAGCGTGCCCCGCTGTTTCGGGGGCCGGCCATGGGCGCTTTTGACCAGCTTGACGGTGATGGTGCCAGACATGGCTATTTCCTCGGGGTGCTTAAGGTCTTGCCGCGCAGATCGCTGACGGACTCCGCGCTGCGCAACGACGCCAGTCCGGCGATGGTGGCCCGCAACACGTTGTGGGGATTGTTGGTGCCGATGGCCTTGGTCAGGATGTCGTGGACGCCCACGGCCTCCATGACCGCGCGCACCGGACCGCCGGCGATGATCCCGGTCCCCTTGGAAGCGGGTTTGAGCACCACCCGTCCGGCGCCGTAACGGCCCAGGATCTCGTAGGGCAGGGTTCCCTCGATGAGCGGGACCTTGATCATGGACTTCTTGGCCTGGTCCGAGGCCTTGCGGATGGCCTCGGGGACCTCGTTGGCCTTGCCCAGGCCATAGCCCACCGAGCCGTTTCCGTCGCCCACCACGACCAAGGCGCTGAAGCTGAACCGGCGACCGCCCTTGACCACCTTGGCCACGCGGTTCAGGTACACGATCTTTTCAATCTGATTGAGTTCCGACTGGTCCATGTTCTTGGATCCTTGCGCGCTAGAATTTCAGTCCGCCTTCGCGGGCGCCGTCTGCCAGGGCCTTGATGCGGCCGTGATACAGATACCCGTTGCGATCGAAGACCACGGCCTCGATGCCGCGTTCCTTGGCCCGTTGCGCCACCTCGCGTCCGACACGGGCGGCGGATTCCTTGTCGAGCTTGAGGGCCTCCCCGTCCTTCGAAAGGGCCAACGTGGAGGCGCTGGCCAGGGTCTGACCGGCGACGTCGTCCACCAACTGGGCATAAATGTGCCGATTGGAGCGATAGACCACCAGCCGGGGACGGACGGCCACTCCGGACAGCTTCTTGCGGATGCGCACCTTGCGCCGTCTGCGGGCCTGTTCTTTGGTGAATTTCATATGGCGACCCTATTTCTTGCCGCCGGACTTGCCGGCCTTGCGACGAATCGTCTCGGTTTCGTACTTGATGCCCTTGCCCTTGAAGGGTTCCGGCGGACGCACCCGACGTATGCGCGCCGCGGTCTCGCCCACAAGCTGCTTGTCGATCCCGGCCAGGGTGACCTTGTTGCCCTCGACCTTGGCCTCGATGCCGGTGGGAAGCTTGAAATCCACCGGGTGCGAGAATCCGACGCTCAAGGAGACGGTGTCGCCCTGGGCCGAAACCTTATACCCCACACCGATGACCTCGAGGGTCTTGGTGAAGCCCTTGCTCACGCCCTCGACCAGGTTGGCCAGAAGCGTGCGGCGCAGGCCGTGCTGGGCCCGGGCAATGCGGGTGTCGTCCACGCGGTTGACCGTGACCGTGGCCCCCTCGACGGCATAGACGACCTTGGGATGCACGGGCGTTTTGAGTTCGCCCTTGGGCCCCTTGACCGTCACCGCCTCGGGATCGACCGAAACAGTCACCCCGGAGGGGAGGATGATTTCCTTTTTTCCTATCCTGGACATGATATGCTCCTCGCTCAGGGACGGCTACCAGATCTCGCAGAGAAGTTCGCCGCCAAGGCGCTGTTCGCGTGCCGCGCTGGCCGCCAGAACGCCCCGGGACGTGGACAGGATGCTGATCCCGAGACCGTTTTGAACATCGGGAATCTCACCCGCGCCCACATAGACCCTTCGTCCCGGCTTGCTGATCTTTTTGAGGCCCGAGATGATCGGTTTGCCACCGGAATATTTCAGATTGATGGCCAGCTTGAGGCCATCAACGGCATAATCGGAAATATAGCCTTCCTCTTTCAGGATGGAGGCAATGGCGGCCTTCATCTTGGAGGCGGGCATGACCACATCGGCATGCAGCGCCTGGTGGGCATTGCGGATGCGGGCAAGCATGTCGGCAATGGGATCGACGACGGACATTTTCCCTTCTCCTCGCTTACCAGCTCGATTTGCGCACGCCGGGAAGCTCGCCGGCCAGCGACATGTTGCGGAAGCAGATGCGGCACACGCCGAACCTGCGCATATACGCCCGGGACCTGCCGCAGATGGGGCACCGGTTGTACGCCCTGGCGGTAAACTTGGGCTTGCGGCGGACTTTGACCATGAGTGCTGTGCGAGCCAAGACCGATCTCCTTATTTTTTGAACGGCATGCCGAGCAGGTCCAGAAGGACCTTGCCTTCCTTGTCGGTGCGCGCCGTTGTGACGATGGTCACGTTCATGCCCTTGACGCGCTCGACCCGATCCACGTTGATCTCCGGGAAAATGGTATGCTCCCGGATGCCCATCGTGAAATTGCCCCTGCCGTCAAAACCCCTGTCGGGAACGCCCCGAAAGTCCCGCACGCGCGGCAGGGCGAAATTGATAAGCTTGTCCAGGAAGTCCCACATGCGGTCATGACGCAGGGTCACCCGGCATCCGACCGGCAGGCCCTCGCGCAGCTTGAACGCCGCGATGGACTTGCGGGCCCTGGTGACCACGGCCTTCTGGCCGGCGATGGTGGTCAATTCCACCACGGCTTCCTCGATCAGCTTGTTGTTCTGGCTGGCCTCGCCAAGCCCGATGTTGAGCGAGACGGACGAAAGCCTCGGGATCTGCATGGACGAGGTGTAGCCGAACTCCTTTTTCAGGGCCGGGGCCACCTTTTCAGAATACATGTTTTCCAGGCGGGTCATGGCATTATCCCTTATCGATGTCCTGGTTGCATTTCTTGCAGTACCGGACCTTTTTGCCGTCGTCCGTGAGCTTGTAACCCACCCGGGTCGGCTTGGCGCAGGCGTCACACAGCAAGGCGACATTGGAAATGTGCAGCGGGGCTTCCTTCTCCACGATGCCGCCGGGGGTCTTGGCGTACGGATTGGCCTTGGTGTGGCGCTTGACCATGTTCACCTTCTCCACCAGGACGCGGTCCTTCTTGGGCAGAAGCTTGAGCACCCGGCCCACCTTGCCCTTGTCCTTGCCGGTGGTGACGATGACCTTGTCGTTTTTGCGAATCTTATACGTTTTCATGGCGTCCTCGATGCGGCTGCGGCGTCTCTACAACACCTCGGGGGCGAGGGAGACGATTTTCATGAAGTTTTTCTGCCGCAGTTCCCTGGCCACCGGTCCGAAGATGCGGGTGCCCACGGGCTCAAGCTGGGCATTGAGCAGCACGGCGGAATTGTTGTCGAATTTGATGTAGGAGCCGTCGGGGCGACCGATTTCCTTGGTGGTGCGCACCACCACGGCCTTCATCACCGCGCCCTTCTTGACCTTGGAATGGGGCATGGCCTCCTTGACCGAGACCACGATGATGTCGCCCACACCCGCATACCGGCGGCGGCTGCCGCCCAGGACCTTGATGCAGCTGACCTTCTTGGCCCCGGAATTGTCCGCCACGTCGAGCTTGCTTTCCACCTGGATCATCGTCGTACCCTACACCGCTTTTTCAGTAATTTGGACCAGATGCCAGCGCTTGCGCCGGGACAGGGGCCGATGTTCGATGATCCGCACCGTGTCGCCCACGCCGCACTCGTTGGCCGGATCGTGGGCCATGAACTTCTTGTGGCGGCGAATGAACTTCTTGTACAGCGGATGCTGGACCAGGGTCTCGACCCGGACCACGATGGTCTTGTCGCTTTTGCTCGAGACCACGACGCCGGTCAGAACGCGGCGATTGCTCTTGTGTTGTTCGGTCATGTCAAGGCTCCGCTTAGGCGCCGGGCGCGTTTTTCTCGCGCAGCACGGTCAGGATTCGGGCGATGTTCTTTTTGACGTCCACAAGCTTGTGGGTCTTTTCCAACTGGGCCGTGGCGTGCTGGAACCTGAGCTTGAAAAGCTCCTCGCGGCTTTCGCCAAGGAGGTCGTGCAAGGCCTTGACCTCTTTTTCGCGCAGTTCGGCGACCTTCATGGCTAGGCCACCTCCTTGACCACGATGCGGGTCTTGATGGGCAGCTTGTGCATGGCCCGGGTCAGGGCGATCTTGGCCACTTCCATGTCCACGCCCTTGATCTCGTAGAGCACCCGGCCGGGTTTGACCGCGGCGTACCAGCCCACCGGAGCGCCCTTGCCCTTGCCCTGCCGGACCTCGGCGGGCTTCTCGGTGATGGGGTGGTCCGGGAAGATGCGGATCCAGACCTTCCCGCCGCGCTTGATGTGGCGCATGATGGCCACGCGGGCGGCCTCGATCTGCTGGCTGGTCAGCTTGCCATGCTCCACGGCCTTGATGCCCACCTCGCCGAAGGACACGGTGGCCCCGCGAGTGGCCGGGCCACGCAGACGGCCCTTCTGCATCTTGCGGAACTTCGTCTTATTGGGGGCCAACATTACGCTTCAACCTCTCTGTCGAGTATCTCGCCCTTGAATATCCAGACCTTGACCCCGATGACCCCGTAGGTCGTCTTGGCCGTGGCCAGCCCGTAGTCGATGTCCGCGCGCAGGGTCTGCAGGGGCACCCGGCCGTCGCGGTACCATTCGGCCCGGGCGATTTCGGCCCCGGCCAGGCGTCCGGCGCAGGCGACCTTGATGCCCTCGGCCCCGAACTTGCGGGACAGGCCCACCGTGCGCTTCATGGCCCGGCGGAAGGCCACCCGGCGTTCCAGTTGCAGGGCGATGTTCTCGGCCACCAGCTGGGCGTCGATCTCGGGACGCGGGATCTCGGTGACCTCGACGGTGAATTCCCGGCCGAAACGGTGCTTCAAATCGGCGCGCACCTTCTCGATCTCCGTGCCCTTGCGGCCGATGACGATGCCCGGACGCGCGGTGTGGATGATCAGCCGGATCTTGCCGCCGGCCCGCTCGATCTCGATCCGGGAGATGCCCGCGTGGTACAGGGACTTCTTCACGAACTTGCGGATCTTGCTGTCCTCGAAAACAAAGGCGGGGTAGTCCTTCTT
Organism: Thermodesulfobacteriota bacterium; assembly: GCA_049324675.1. Lineage (GTDB taxonomy): Bacteria > Desulfobacterota > Desulfovibrionia > Desulfovibrionales > Desulfovibrionaceae > Desulfolutivibrio. The sequence goes on along the minus strand of JBMONM010000048.1, from coordinate 4,674 downwards.
GGTGAACCACCGGGACGTCCAGGTCTTGTTGTACCCCAGCCTGAATCCGTACGGATGAACTTTCTGGCCCATGTCAAGCTCCTAGCTTTCCGCGACCACCACGGTGATGTGGCTGGTGCGTTTCACGATCCGGTTGGCCCGGCCCATGGAACGGGTCAAAAGGCGCTTCCAGGAGGGTCCCGGATTGATGATCACCTGCTTGACCGTAAGCGTGTCGATGTCCACGCCCGAAATCTGTTCGGCGTTGGCCACGGCGGAATGCAGCACCTTGCCGATGAGCCGCGCGGCTTTTTTCGGCGTGAACCGAAGGATGTTCATCGCCTCTTCCACAGGGCGGCCCTTGATGTTGTCGGCCACCAGCCGCGCCTTTTGCGGCGAGACGCGGATGTATCTGGCAATCGCTTTGGCTTCCATGTCGTTGTCCTGGTGCGTGGTCAAAGGTCGCGGGCGCGGCCGTTACTTCTTGGCCTTGGTCTTCTTGTCCGCGGCGTGGCCGTGGAAGGTGCGCGTGGGCGCGAATTCGCCAAGTTTGTGGCCGACCATGTTTTCCGAAACGAAAACCGGGATGAACTTCTTGCCGTTGTGCACGGCGAACGTCATACCCACCATTTCGGGCAGGATTGTGGAGCGGCGGGACCAGGTCTTGATCACCCGGCGGTCCTTGCTTTCGTTGGCGATCTGGACCTTGCGCTGCAGGTGGTCGTCCACGAAGGGACCTTTTTTCAGGGAACGAGGCATATCCTATTCTCCTACTTTTCGCCGCGCCGCTTCACGATCAGCTTGGAAGAGGGCTTTTTGACGTTGCGGGTCTTGTAGCCCTTGGTGGGCTTGCCCCACGGGGTCACGGGATGGCGGCCGCCCGAACTCTTTCCTTCGCCGCCGCCCAGGGGATGGTCGACAGGGTTCATGGCCACGCCGCGCACCTTGGGCCGGCGATTGAGCCAGCGGTTGCGGCCGGCCTTGCCGATGGAGACGTTCTCGTGCATGACGTTGCCCACCTGCCCCACCGTGGCCACGCAGGCGGCCAGGACGTTCCTGACCTCGCCCGAGGGCAGGCGCACCAGGGCGTACTTGCCTTCCTTGGCGATAAGCTGGGCGTAGGTTCCGGCCGCGCGGCACATCTGGCCGCCGCGTCCCGGCGCGAGTTCGATATTGTGCAACAGCGTGCCCACGGGAATGCGCTTCAAGGGCAAGGCGTTCCCGGGCTTGATGTCCGCAGTCTCGCCGGCGGTCAGGGTGTCGCCGACCGAGATGCCCACCGGAGCCAGGATGTAGCGCTTCTCGCCGTCGGCATAATGCAGAAGCGCGATGCGGGCGCTGCGGTTGGGATCGTACTCGACGGAAAACACCTTGGCCGGAATGCCCCACTTGTCCCGCTTGAAATCGATGATCCGGTACAGGCGCTTGTTGCCGCCGCCACGCCGTCTGGCCGTGATCCGGCCATAGGTGTTGCGTCCGGCCTTGCGCGGCAGCCCCTCGGTCAGGGACTTTTCCGGCGTGCTCCGGGTGACCTCCTCGAAGGTGGACACGGTCTGGAACCGGCGTCCGGCGGAGGTGGGCTTGAGCTTGCGGATGGACATGTCTAGACCCCTTCGAAAAACTCGATTTTATCGCCGGCCGACAGCGTCACGTAGGCCTTTTTCAAGCCCGGCACATGGCGCGTGCCGCGACCGCGACGCTGCTTGCGGGGCTTGCGCACGGTGACGCTCACGGATTCCACCTTGACCGAGAACGCGGCCTCCACGGCCTTCTTGATCTCGATCTTGTTGGCCTTGGGCGCGACCTGGAAGACCACCTGGTTCGCGGCGTCCTTGACGAAGGTGGCCTTCTCGGAAACCAGGGGCCGAAGCAGTATGTTAGCGTACTCCATGGCGAAGCCTCTCCTGTACACGGAGCGCGGCGTCCGTGGCCATCACCAGCTGTTCGTGCCCAAGGACGTCATAGACGTTGAGCATGTCCTGCCTGATGACCTTGATGCCGGGCAGATTCCTTGCTGAAAGCTCAAGAGTGTTATCCGATTCCGGCAGGACAATCAATGCTTTTTTCAGCCCGAGATCACCGGCCACCTTGGCCATGAGCCTGGTCTTGACCTCGGGAACCTCGAACTTGTCCACGATAAACAGGCTCGAATCCCCGAGCTTGGCGGAAAGGGCCATCTTCAGGGCCAACTGGCGGACCTTGCGGTTGACCTTGAATTCGTAGCTCCGGGGACGCGGACCATGGATGATCGCGCCGCCGCGCCACAGGGGGGACCTGTTGCTGCCGGCGCGGGCCCGGCCGGTGCCTTTCTGCCGCCAGGGCTTGTGCCCGCCGCCGGACACCTCGCCCCGGGTCTTGGTGCAGTGGGTTCCAGCCCGTTTGGCCGCAAGCTGGGCCCGCACCACCAGGTGCAGAAGCTCGGGCCGGACCGGGACCTCGAACACCTCGGGCGCCAGTTCCAGCTCCCCGACTTCCCGTTTCGTCTGATCAAATATCTTCACATTGGCCATTTCGATCACCCCTAGCCCTGCTTGCGAACCATGACCACGGCGTTCTTCGGTCCGGGAATCTGCCCCTTGACCAAAAGGAGGTTGTCCTCCGGCCGCACGTCCACGACCTCGAGACCGATGCAGGTCACGGTCCTGGCGCCCATGTGGCCGGCCATCTTCTTGCCCTTCATGACCTTGCCGGGCTCGGTGTTGTTGCCGACGGAACCTCCGGAACGGTGGGCCTTCTCCGTGCCGTGGGTGGCCTTGAGGCCGGCGAAGTTCCAGCGTTTCATGACGCCCTGAAAGCCTTTGCCGATGGAGGTGCCGGTGACCTTGACCATCTCGCCGGGGGCGAAGATGGACACGGTCAGATCCATGCCCAGTTCGAAACCGCCGGCGCCGTCGAAACGCAGCTCGCGAAGGACGCGGTATTCGCCACGGCCGGCCTTGGCCAGATGCCCGCGCATGGGCTTCGTGGCCTTGCGTTCCGGAATCCGGTCAAAGGCGATCTGCACGGCCTCGTAGCCGTCGTTGGCCGGAGTCTTGATCTGCACCACCGGACACGGTCCGGCCTCGATCACCGTCACCGGCACCACGGTGCCGTCGTCGGCGAAAATCCGGGTCATGCCCAGTTTCCGGCCCAATATTCCAAGCGTGCCTGCCATGATGACCCTCGTCCTAGAGCTTGATTTCCACGTCGACGCCGGCCGGAAGGCTGAGCTTGCCCAGCGCGTCCACGGTCTGCTGCGTGGGTTCCATGATGTCCAAAAGGCGCTTGTGCACCCGCATTTCGAACTGTTCCCGGGACTTCTTGTCCACGTGCACGGAACGGTTGACCGTATACTTGTGAATGTCCGTGGGCAGGGGAATGGGCCCGGCCACGCCCGCTCCCGTGTTTCTGGCCGTGTCCACGATCTCGGAGACGGCCTTGTCCAGGATGCGATAATCGTACGCCTTGAGCTTGATGCGGATGCGATCGCTGTTCATGGCAACCATTGTCCTTACTCCACGATTTCCGAGACCACGCCGGCGCCGACGGTCCGGCCGCCCTCGCGGATGGCGAAGCGCAGGCCCTTTTCCATGGCGATGGGCGCGATCATCTCCACGTTGAACGTGGCGTTGTCACCGGGCATGACCATTTCCACGCCCTCGTTGAGCGTCACCACGCCGGTGATGTCCGTGGTCCGGAAATAGAACTGCGGGCGGTAGCCCGTGAAAAACGGCGTGTGACGGCCGCCCTCTTCCTTGGTCAGTACGTACACCTCGGCCTTGAACTTGCGGTGCGGGGTGATCGAGCCCGGCTTGGCCAGAACCTGGCCGCGCTCCACCTCGTCGCGCTTGACCCCGCGCAGAAGCACGCCCACGTTGTCGCCGGCCTGCCCCTGGTCCAGGATCTTGCGGAACATCTCCACGCCCGTGCAGGTGGTCTTGACCGTGGGCTTGATGCCCACGATCTCCACTTCCTCGCCCACGGTCACGGTGCCGCGCTCCACACGACCGGTGACCACGGTGCCCCGGCCGGAAATCGAGAACACGTCCTCGATGGGCATCAGAAACGGCTTGTCGATGTCCCGCTTGGGCTCCGGAATGAACGCGTCGCAGGCGTCCAGAAGCTCGAAGATCGGGGCCGCGTCGGCGCTGCCGATGTCGTTCGACTCCAGGGCCTTGAGCGCGCTGCCCTTGATCACCGGAACGTCGTCGCCGGGGAAGCCGTACTTGGTCAGAAGCTCCCGGACCTCCAGCTCCACCAGCTCCAGAAGCTCCGGATCGTCCACCAGATCCACCTTGTTCATGAACACCACCAGCTGGGGGACCCCGACCTGGCGGGCCAGAAGGATGTGCTCACGGGTCTGCGGCATGGGGCCGTCCGTGGCCGCGACCACCAGGATGCCGCCGTCCATCTGGGCCGCGCCGGTGATCATGTTCTTGATGTAGTCCGCGTGACCGGGGCAGTCCACGTGGGCGTAGTGGCGCTTGTCGGTCTGGTACTCCACGTGGGCCGTGGCGATGGTGATGCCGCGTTCCTTCTCCTCCGGCGCCTTGTCGATCTGGTCGAAGGGAATGTATTCCCCGAAACCCTTCATGCTGGCCAGCTTGGTGATGGCCGCGGTCAGGGTGGTCTTCCCGTGGTCGATGTGGCCGATGGTGCCGATGTTCACGTGCGGCTTGGTCCGCTCGAATTTCGCCTTGCCCATGGTTTCCCCCT
>JBMONM010000047.1:0-18893 GCA_049324675.1 Thermodesulfobacteriota bacterium | reverse complement strand
TGTCCGTGAACTGCGCCAGCCCGTTTCTGCACTTCGAGTTCGACGAGGACGCCGACTCCATCGAGGTCTCGGTGACGCGCCTGCCGTACACCATGGCCGGCACGTCCCGGAACTCCATGGGCGCGGCGATCGGGCTGACCGGGGCCACGTCCCTGGCCACGCCGTCCATGCAGGCCGTGCTCGGGACCATCGACTTCATGTCCGTTAGCGAGGTGGCCCGGGGCCTGCGGCAGATGTCGCCCGAACCGTACAGCGCGCTTACCGAAACCGCGTTTTCATCCATGGGCCTTTTCTCGGACACCATCCGGGACCGGGCCTACGCCCGCCGAAGCGGCGGCGAGACGCTGCTGACGGCGGTCAGCGCCGGCAACATCGGCCGGCTGACGCAACTGGCCTCGGCCGCCGGGGTCTCGGACGCCGGAAGCGGCCTCAGCATCAAGGGCACCGGCACGGGCATGGCCCTGTTCGTCAAGCCCGTGGGCCAGTATCAGAGCGTCGATAACGGGCACAACCGGACCGGCTACCAGTCCTGGCAGTACGGGGTCATGGCCGGCGGCGACGCCCAGGTCACGGACAATTTCCTGGCCGGGTTCCAGGTGGGCTTCGTGCATTCGAATCTGCGTTTCAAGGACGACGCCACGTCCACGGGCTTTTCGGACGCCTTTCTGGGCGGCGTGTACGCCTCGGCCACCTCGGGAGGCTTTTACGCCGACGGTCTGGTGCAGGCCGGCGCGGCCGTGAACCATCTCGACCGTAAGATCGAATTCGGGAGCATCGCCCGGGAGCCCACGGGCAAGTATACCTCGTTTCTGTTCGGGGCCTCGCTGTCCACGGGCTACGACTGGACCTTCGGGGACTGGAAGGCCGGGCCGGTGGCCACCCTGGACTATGGCTACGTCTCGAATCCGGGATTTGCGGAGTCCGATCCGGACCTGGGCCTGACCGTCCAGGGCTTTACCGGCAATTCGCTCAAAACCGGCCTGGGGGCCAAGGTCTCGGGCACGTTCGCGGTGGGGGAGAAGACGACCGTCAGCCCGGACCTGTCCCTGCGCTGGGGGCATGAGTTCCTGGACGATTCCACGACCATTTCGGCGAGGTATAACGGCTCGCCGACCTCGGGCTTCACCTCCAGGACCGGGGAGCCGGCCCGGGACAGCCTGCTGGTGGACGCCGGGGTGAGCTTCGGGGTAAGCGAATCGACAAAGCTTTACGTGCGCTATTCTGGGCAGTTCCTGGCCCGGGGCACCCAGACCCAGGCCGGGGCCGTGGGGGTCAGGTACGAGTTTTGACGCGCGCGGCGGCGTTCTTTCGCTTTACGAACATGTTGACCAGGAGTGATGCATGAAACGGCTTTTTTGGGTGGTGGCCCTCGTTCTTGGACTGTCCGCGCCGGCTGCGGCCGAGACCGGATTCGTCAATGTCCAGAAACTGATCCTCGACTCCAGGGAAGGCAAGAAGGCCACCGGGCAGATCCAGGCGGAACGGCAGAAAAAGGAGGCGGAGGTCCTGGCCAAAAAGGCCGAGCTGGACGCGCTCAAGGAATCCATCGCCAAGGCCGGTTCCGAAAAAAAGGACATCACCGCCCTGGTCAAGGACTATGCCGAAAAGGAGAAGGATCTCAAACGGCAGGCCGAGGACGCCGATCTCGAGCTCAAGATGCGCGACAAGGAGCTGACCGAGGCCTTTTTGAAAAAGGCCGGCCCGGCGCTTGCCAAGGTGGCCAAGGAGAAAAAGCTCACGATCGTGATCACCAACCCGTCCGTGGTCGGATATGTGGACCCGAACGCGGACATCACCGATTCCGTGGTCAAGGAACTGGACAAATCCGCGAAATAGGGCCGTGCGTTTCGGGTGTTCAGGCGAAAAGGCCGGAAAGCCCGGGGGCGGCGCAAAAGCCGGTCAGTTTCGCGGCCTGGCGCACGCATTCGGGCTGTTCGCCGCGTCGGACGAGGGCCGTTCCCTGGCGGGCCAGGACCAGGGACGCGGCGAAGACGACTTCGAAAAAGGCCATGCCCACGGCCGCAAGCCCGGACATGTCCAGGGCCGCTGTCCAGGGCTGGCCGCCGGCGGCGGCGTCCGCCTTCGCCCTGGCCTGGGCGACGGCGTCCGTCAGTTCCCGCAGGGCCAGGGCCAGGCCGGCGGCGTCCTCGGTCCCGCAGGCTCCGCGCAGGGTCAGCGTTCCGATCCGTGATTCGGGGTCGAATTCCGTCTGTATGTCCATGGCGTGAGGGGGGCGCCCGGGCCGGTCATCTCATCCGGTTTTCCCGCGCGGCTTGCTGCTCGTATTTTCCCCTGGCCATGCGCACCAGGCGCGGCACGTCCAGGATGAGCGAGATGCTCCCGTCTCCGTTGATGGTGGTCCCGGCGATCCAGTTGAGGTGCCGGTAGGAGTCGTCCAGGCTCTTGATGACCGCCTGCTGCCGGCCCACCACCTGGTCCACGGTCAGCCCCACCATCTCCCCCTCGACCTCGGTGATCACCACCCGCTCGTATTCCGGCTGGTCCCCGGGGACGACGAAAAGCCGCCTCAGGCTGACCACCGGGATAAGCGCGCCCATGCGTTCGATGGAGTCCACCTGGCGCGTCGTCTCGGTCACGAAACGCTCCTGGAACCCGCGCAGGTTGGCCAGGGGCACGATGTAGGACTCCGTGCCCACCCGCACGTTGAAGCCGTCGATGATGGCCAGGGTCAGGGGCAGGGTGATGACCGTGGCCGTCCCCTGGCCCGGGGCGTTCTCCATGTCCACGGTGCCGCGCATGGCCTCGATGTTTTTTTTCACCACATCCATGCCCACGCCCCGTCCGGAGACGTCGGAAATCCTTTCGGCCGTGGAAAAGCCCGGCTCGAACAGGATGGCCAGAAGGTCCTTGTCGGTCACCTCCGCGTCCGGGGCCAGAAGGCCCTTTTCCACGGCCTTTTTCCTGATCCGGGAGAGGTCGATGCCCCGGCCGTCGTCGGCGATGCGGATGACCACGTTGCCGCCGGAATGTCCGGCTGAAAGGGTGATGCGCCCGGCCGGAGGCTTTCCGGCCCGGACGCGTTCGTCCGGAGGCTCGATGCCGTGGTCCAGGCAGTTGCGGATGATGTGGATGAGCGGATCCTTCAGGCGGTCGATGACCGTCTTGTCCAGTTCCGTCTCCGCCCCCTCGGCCACGAAGGTCGTCTCCTTGCCGAGCGAGGCGGACAGGTCGCGCACCAGCCGGATGAACACGTTGAACACCGTGCCGATGGGCAGCATGCGCAGATCCAGGGCGCTGTCGCGCATGGCGTCGGTCAGCCGCTCCAGGTCCTCGTCCACGTCCGCCGCGGCGGCCATGTCCTCGCCCTTGACCGCCTGGCGCAGCCGCGATTGGAGGATGACCAGTTCGCCCACCATGTTCACCAGGGCGTCGAGCTTGGCCGAATCCACCCGCAGGGAGGCGCTGGCCGGCTGGGACTCGGCCTTTTCCTTGGCCGCCTGGGGCTTGCCCGCGGCCTTGGTCCGGGCGGCCTCCACCGCGCGCAGCTTGGCCTGGATCAGTTCGCGCAGGCGTTGCGTGGCCAGGGCCTGATCCTCGCCCGGATCCGTCTCCTGGAAAAAGGGCAGGAACTCCTCCAGGTCCGAGGCCCGCAGCCGGCCCGAAACCAGGGGCAGAACCGCCACCCGGCAGGTGTCCTCGACGAACAGGAACACGTCGCGGATGGCGTTTTCCCCCCGGCAGGTCATCAGCAGCATGTCGTAGGCGGCAAGCAGGCGCTCGGGGTCGTATTCCGGGGCGTCAAGGGCCGTGATGCCCCGGGTGTGGGCAAAGGACCGGAAGGGACCCAGGGCGGCCAGTTCCTCGAAAAGCCCCAACGGCTCGGTCCCGTTGGCCAGGATGTCCGGGGCCGGAATGAAGCGGATCCAGAAGATCATGGGCGGTCCCGCGTCGGGCAGGTCGCAGGCGTCCCCGGCGTCCTGGCCGGGGCCGGGGGATGGCGGGGGGATGTTCCGCCCTGGCCCGGGCGGCGCCGCGGCCGGCGCGGCCTGCGGCCCGCCGAGCATCTCCCGGAAATCGACCAGAAGCTCTTCGGACCGGGCCAGAAGGTCTTCCGGCGGCGAACCCTGCGGCGCGTCCAGGAGGGCCTTGATGTGGTCGCCGGCCAAAAGCGTGGCGCTCAAAAGCTTCGGGGTCACCTGTAGTTCGCCGCTGCGGACCTTGTCGAAGACGGTCTCGATCTCGTGGGTGAAGTGCGAGATCTCCTCGAAGCCGAACATGGCCCCGCCGCCCTTGATGGTGTGCATGGCCCGGAAACACGCGGCCACCCGGTCCTTGTCCCCGGGATCGGCCTCCAGTTCCAGGACCGCCCGCTCGAGTTCGGCCAGAAGCTCCAGGGCCTCGTCGCGGTAGGTGGCGACGGCGGGATCGATGGTCATGGCCGTCTCCGCGTCGCGACGGGTTCACGTCCGCCGGACATCAGGATTCCTCCCCGGCGGCCGCGTGCGAGGCTTCCTCCACGATCCTGGACACGTCCTGGATGTCTTCGCTGGTGAACACCTTGTCCACGTCGAGGATCAAGAGGAACTTGTCGCCGTGCTTGCCGATGCCGCGCACGTAATCCGTATGCACGGCCGCGCCCATGCTGGGCGGAGGATCGATGGCCTCGGGCTCGAGTTCCAGGACCTCCTTGACCGAGTCGGCCAGGGCCCCGACCACGGCCGTGGCGTCGTGCTTGGTGATCTCCACGATGATCACCCGGGTGTTCACGGTCTTTTCCACCCGTCCCAGGCCGAATTTCATGCGCAGATCCATGACCGGGACGGCGGTCCCCCGGACGTTGACCACGCCGCGCATGAATTCCGGGGACCCGGGGATGCGCGTGATTTCGGGCAGATCGAGGATCTCGCGCACCGAATGGATGTTTATGGCGAAAAAAATCTCGCCCAGGGTGAAGGTCAAAAAACGCGACCCGGAGTTTTCTTCCTGCATCATGGCCTTTCTCCGCGAATCGTTGGAACGTGACGCGCCCTAGAAGCTCTCGAACTCCTCGTCTCCCTCGCCGGCGGGCGATCCGCCCTCGGCCATGTGCAGCTTCACGCCCCCGGCCTTGGCCGGGCGCGCGCCGGCGGATGCCGCCGGGGCGGCCTTTTTCGGGGGACGCTTGGCCGCGGGGGCCTGGGTCAGGGCCGGGGGGCGCCTGGAGCCGCCGCCCGCGCCGAGGCGGAAGTAAGAGATGGTGGCCTGGAGTTGTTCGGCCTGGGCCGAGAGCTCCTCGGCCGTGGAGGCCAGTTCCTCGGAGGCCGCGGCGTTTTGCTGGATGACCTGGTCGAGCTGCTGCAGGGCCTTGTTCACCTGTCCCGCGCCGGTGCTTTGCTCCTGGCTGGCGGCGTTGATCTCCTGGACCAGGTCCGCCGTCTTCTGGATGTCCGGCACAAGCTTGCCCAGAAGATCCCCGGCCCGGGCCGCGATGTCCGTGCTGCTGCGCGAGAGTTCCGTGATCTCCGATGCCGCGGCCTGGCTGCGTTCGGCGAGTTTGCGGACCTCGGCGGCGACCACGGCGAAGCCCTTGCCGTGTTCCCCGGCCCGGGCGGCCTCCACGGCGGCGTTTAAGGCCAACAGGTCCGTCTGGCGGGCGATTTCCTCGATGATGGAGATCTTTCCGGCAATGACCTTCATGGCCGCCACGGCCTCGTTCACGGCCTCGCCGGAATCCTTGGCGTCACGGGCGGCCTTGAGCGCGATGGCCTCGGTCTGCTTGGCGTTGTCCGCGTTCTGGCTGATGCTCGAGGCCATCTGCTCCATGGCCGCCGAGGATTCCTCAACGGCCGAGGCCTGCTCCGTGGACCCCTGGGACAGGGATTCCGACGAGGCGCTCATCTGTTCGCTGCCCGTGGATACGTTCTCGGCCCCGGTCTGCACCTCGTGCACCACCTCGCCGAGCTTTTCCACCATGTCCCTGAAGGACCGGAACATCTCGTCCTTGTCCGAACGCGGCGTCACCTCCACGGCCAGATCCCCGTCGGCAAGCCTGGAGGCGATGTCCGCCGCCGCCCTCTCGGCCTTGATCATGCGCCCCATGGCGGAAAGGAGCATGCCGATCTCGTCGGTGGTCGTGGCCGTGACCTCCTCCTCGACGTCCCCGGCGGCCACGGCCTCGGCCACGGTGATGGCCCGGTTGACGCCGTTTCGGATGGCCCGGGTGATGAAAAACGCGAACAGGATGCCCACCAGGACGGCCACGGCGGAAACGGACAGGCTGGTGACGTTGGCCTGCCGGGACTCGGCGAGCATGCTGTCCTTCTGCCCATCCAGGGCTTCCTGGGCCTGCTCGCTGACGTGGGCGGCCTTGGCGGTCATGTCCTTGACCAGGACGGCCTGGAGTTCGGCGACCTTGACCACGTCGTCTATGCGGCTTTTGTAGGCCTCGGCCTTGGTCACGATTTCGGCCAAAAGGGTTTTTTCCTCCGCCGACGCGGTCTTGGCGGCCAGATCGCGTCCCGCGGCCATGACCGCGTCCAGGCTGGCCTTGGCGTTGTCGGTGCGGCCCTTTTCCTCCCGCCACAGGAAGTAGAGGATCTCGATGCGGGACTTGAGGAAGTTTTCGGTGATGGAGGCGATTTTCACGGCTTTTTCAATGGATTGTCCCGAGGCCTGATCCCCGCCCGCCCCGGAAGCCTTATCTGCCCCGGTCAGCCTGGCCAGATCTCCGGCCGACTGCTGCAATCCGCCCGCCGCCGCCACCATGGCCTTGACGGATTCCGTACGGGAACGCTCGGCCTCCACATATTTCCCGAATTCCTCCTGGTAGCCCCGGATGGCCGTCATGATGACGTCCATCTTTTCCTTGTTCGCGGGCATGTCGAAGCGTTCCTTGAGCGCGGCGGCGCGCGAGACGACGCCGTCCATTTTTTTCGTGAACTGCTCGATGCGCGTCGCGTCCTTGGAATTCATGAAATTGAGGACGTCCATGCGGGCCAGGAGGGTGTCGGAAACAATGGTGTTGACCCCTTCCATCTTCGATGCCCGATCCGACATGGCGTTCAGACTCCTCCAGCCCACGAAGGACACCGTGGCCGTGAAAAGCAGGAGCAGTCCGAATCCGATGCCCAGTTTGACCGCAATCCGAAGATTCGCGAACATAGACGCCTCCGAGGTTTGGAATATGAACCGCCGGCCACCGGCTTTGCCGCCACTGGGGGTGGTGATTCAACGAAAGCCTAACCATATTTTGAAAAAATGGGCAAGCACGAAAGAAATGTGCGTCGGACTGCTGTTCGTGTCGGATTGTCGCCAATGATTCCTGTTATCTGATCCGCCTCGAACGACGGCGCTCGTCGCTCGAACGGGAAGGGGGGTGCGGGGGCGACGCCTGCGGACCGGGGCGAACAACAGAGCGGAATGCAGTGAACCTGGAGACGGAAGGGACGGAGGAGACGCGCGGGCGTGCCCCGCCTCTTACGGGTGGGACTTGTCCGAGGCGATCAGCCGCACCAGGATGACGATCAGGCAGGCGCAGAACACGCCCAGGGACAGATAGCCGAAAAAGGCCTCCGAGGCGGCCAGGATGCGCAGGTCGGGCGTGGGGACGCAGTCCGCACAGCCCGTGTTGGTGAAGGCGGCCACGCTGTAGTACAGGCAGTCGCGCAGGGTCTGGGTCGCCTGGCCCCCGCACTGGATGCCGAAGGCCATGTAGGTCCGGGTGTACCCGGCGATGATCAGGCCGATGTAGACGGGAAGGGAAAAGACCATGATCGCCAGGCTGCGGAACAGGAGCAGGGACAGAAGAATCAGGGTGGGAAAGGTCACGGAGAAGGCGAAGGCCAGAAAGATGATCTGGGTCGGCTCCACGCTCTGGCTGTGGCTCAGGTACAAAAGATAGACGAGAAACGGCAGGGCGATGACGAACCCGGCGAGAAACACCAGATGGCGGAAGTTCATGGTTTTTTCCCCCCGATGCGGACCGGGGGCGATGCAAGGGGGACGCTCCCGGCCGCGCGGCGTTCGTCTGGGTCCGAGGTCAGCATTTCACCATGAGGGAGTTGACCAGTTTGAGCAGAAGCTCGGGGCGGTGGTGGAGATCGGAGTTCTGCAGGAAGTTGCGGCGCTGCATGAACCGGTCTCGGATCGTGGCCGCGTAGTCCTCGGGGTTTTCCACCCTGGCCGGGTCGTAGCGGTCGGCGTAGCCCGGAAGGATCTTCTCCACGCTTTTTCTCTCGGGAATCTGGGCCCCGGGCAGCACGTCCCAGTCGGTCCAGGTCAGGCGGTCGGTCAGAAGCGCGGTCTGCAGGGTCAGCGAGGTCTGAAGCGGAATCTTGCGCAGGTCCCGGTCCGAGGTGCGCCAGAAGCCCACGGAATTGAAGCAGAACCCCGTGGCCCCGTTCTCGAAGACCTTGAGGAAGGCCTCGGCGTCCCTCCACAGCTCGTAGACCCGAAACGGGTTGGCGAAGGGCTCGAACACGAGCTTTTTGAGGTCCTCCTCGGACACGTTTTCGGCCAGATTGCGCCGGGTCATGAGCGAGGCCCCCATGGCCACGGCCAGGCTGTTGTCGATGAACCGGATCACCGGCGGCAGGCAGGTGTCCTTCATCAGCCAGACCATGATGTCCGGGAAGGCGCAGCGGTTGACGTAGACCCCCAGGAGGTCGCGGTCGATGAGCGCCCGGCCGTTGGGGTTGCGCACGTCCTGCCCGAGCGGCAGGACCTTGCCCTCAAGGCGCGTCAGGCCCATGTTCTGGACCGAGATCACGTAGTTCCAGTCCGGGTGCCCCAGGGGCCTGGAGTCGGTCTTGTCGAAAAGCGTGGGCTCCCAGACCCGGCAGACCTTTTTCTCGCAGTCGATCTGGAAGGCGTCGTCGTGCAGGACCACCTTGGAGAACCCGGCGGGCAGGGTGCCGGCGTTGTCCGGGGAATTGGTGTGGGAGGATTTGCCCGTGCCCGAGAGGCCGAAAAAGGCGATGGAGCGCTTGCCGAGCACCCGGTATTTCTTTTCCCTGGTCCGCGAAAAGTCGATCTCCTTGATCCCGCCGTGGCAGGCGGCCATGCCCAGGCGCATGCCCGAGGTCCAGGCCAGGGTCAGGGTGCCCTTCTTGCGTTCCCCGAAATAGCGCATGCCCAGGTTCACGACCACGTTGGCCTCCTCGTCCACCAGGGCCAGTTGGGGGCCGCCCTCGTTGTGGTAGTAGGAGTCGGCCGTGCGCCAGTGGTTGAAGCCCACGATGAGGATGTCCTGGATGGGCAGGACCGGGCTTTGGGCGTACATCCCGGCCAGCTCCTCGAAGGGGGTGAAGTTGGCCAGCCAGTTGAACACGTTGACCGCGTCGTCCTCGGTGGCCACGATGGTGGCCTTGATCATCAGGTCCTTGTCCAGGCCCAGGATGGCGTTGGCCTTGATCAGGGGATGCTTTTGCATCTCGTAGACGGCCTCGCGCAGGTCGGCCTCCACCTTGCGCCGCTCCAGGGCGTCCATCCGGGTGTAGAAACGGCGGGCCTTGGCCGTGCGGCCGATGATCCTGCCGTGGCAGTTGTTTAAGACCGTGGCCCCTTCCGGGAGCCCCAGGCGTTTGGCGGCCGGGGGATAGATGGGCAGGTCGGTGTCCATGACGTCGTGCTGGGCTTTTGCCAGCGCGTACGCCTCGGCCGCCGTGACCCGGCGCACCCGCTTGTCCAGAAGCAGGGTCTGGGCGATGGACCGGGGGGCCGGCATCCGGCTGAAATCGTCCCGGTAGTATTCATAGCTGGACTGGCTGGCCATGCGGCGGCTCCTCGGAAGGCTTTTTCATGACCCTAACAGGGGGCGGGGGCGGAGGTAAATGCCTTTGACGGAAAGCCTGGGAAGGGCCGGAATCAGCCCCGGCGGCCCATGGTGAAGCGTTTGGGGTCGATGCCGTACTTTTTGACCTTGTAGTTGACCACCCGGTAGCTTTCCCGCAGGTCCCGGGCGGCCTGGAACATGTTGCCGCGGGCCTTTTTCAGGGCCTCGACCAGGAGTTCCTGCTCGAACTTGGCCACGGCCTCCCCGAAGGACAGGCTGGGGCCGGTGTTGGAGCTTTCGGCGGTCTGCAGCGTGGGCGGCAGGTGATAGGTGCGCACCACGCCCTCGTCGCAGAGCATGGCCGCCCGCTCCATGCAGCTGGCCAGTTCGCGGACGTTTCCCGGCCAGTGGTACTGGTTTAGGAGGTCGATGGCCGGTGTGGAGATGCGGCGCAGGGGCTTGCCCAGTTCCCTTGAATATCCGGCCAGGAAGTGCTCGGCCAGGGGCAGGATGTCCCCGGCCCTGTCCCGAAGGGCCGGAATGTAGATGGGCAGGACGCCCAGGTCGTAGTAGAGGTCCTCAAGGAATTCCCCCCTGGCCATGAGTTCGCCGAGGGAGGCGCTGGTGGCGGCCACGATGCGCACGTCCACGTGGATCGGCTCCGTGCCGCCCTTGCGCTGGACGGTCCCTTCATGGAGGACGCGGACCAGGCCTTTCTGGATCTGGGGCGGCAGTTCCTCGATGTCGTCCAGAAACAGGGTGCCGCCCTGGGCCAGTTCCAAAAGCCCGCGTTTGGAGCGGGTGGATTCCGAGGCCTCGCCCTTTTGCACGCCGAAAAGGGTTTCCTCCGCCACCTCCGGCGGTTCCGAGCCGCATCCCAGACGCAGGAACGGTTTTTGCCGGCGGCCGCTTTGGGCGTGCAGCTGCGTGGCCAGAAATTCCTTCCCCGTGCCTTCCTCGCCCCGAAAGAGCACGGGCGTGTTCGAGGTCGCGGCCTGGGCCACCTGTCGCAGGACCAGGCGCATGCTCTTGGACACGGCCACCGGGATCTCCGTTCCAGGTTCCCTGGACGGGACCGGTTCGGCCGGGAGTGCGGCCGGGCGGCGCCTGGGGCGGGTGAGTTCGTCCCGCAGCCGGACGGACAGGCTGCCCACAAGGGCCGCCACCACGGCCAAAAAGTCGCAGTGGGCTTCGAGGAAGACCGGCGGGGCCTTGGGGATGTCCACGCTTACGGTGCCGAGAATCCCGCCCTGGTCCGGTGCGCCTTCGGGCGCCGGCGGAGCGCCCCGGGGCGCGGGGATGGGCAGGCACAGGAAGGAGAGGGCGTGCAGTTCCTCGGGGGGCCGGCCGATGAAGTCCGGGTGGTCCTTGACGTCCTCGATGACCAGGGTGCGCCGGGTGGCCATGACCTGGCCGGTGGCCAGGGGGCCCGGGCCGTACAGGGTGGCGATGCCCGGATCGCGTCCCCGGTCCAGGCTGATTTTCGCGTCCTTGCGGGGCAGGTCGAAGAGTTCGAGCTGGACGCGCCGGTATCCCAGGTTCGCGACCAGGGTGTCCAGGATGTTTTCCAGACCCTGGCGCACGGGGATGTTGGGGCCGGTCTCCTGGATGATGCGCGTCAGGGTGGTCAGGAAGACGGGCCAGCCGCTCTCGAAGGAGGATAGTCCGTTCATGTCCCGTCCGGGGGATCAGGCGTCCGGGGCCTGCGCGCCCAGGCGCAGGGCCGTGACGTTCACGTCCACGATTTTTGGCGGCAGATGGGTGCGGATGGCCGCCTCCAGGGCCCCGACGCCGAAGGGAAACACCCCGGCGGCGCAGGCCGCTCCCAAAAGAACGGTATTGGCGCTTTGCGGGTTGCCGGCCTTGACGGCGAGATCGTGGCAGGGCACGAACACCGCCCGCCCGGCCCATTCCCGGATGCGGGCGGCGATGTCGGCCATGGCCGGATAGGGCTCACGCTGAAGGGCCGAACTCAAGGGCGGGATGGGATCGGTGCTTACGGCCGCAAATCCTCCCTCGCGCAGCATGGGCAACGCCCGCCAGGCCTCCAGGGGCTCGAAGCCGAGCAGGACGTCGGCCTCCCCCGGGCTGATCTTGGGGCTGGCGAAGCCGCCCACAAGCACCGTGGATTCCACCACGCCGCCGCGCTGGGCCATGCCGTGGATCTCCCCCGAGACCACCTCCAGGCCCGAGTCCATGGCCGCCAGGGCCAGAAGCCTGGTGGAGGTGAGGGTTCCCTGTCCGCCGACGCCGGTGAGAAAGACGCGAAGGCGCTGCATTTATCCATCCTTCCTGCGGGCTTTGATTTCCGGGGAAAGCTGCACGCAGTACATGCAGCCCGAACAGGCCTCGGCATTGATCGCGAACACCCCCTCCACCATGACGAAGGCCGGGCAGGCCAGTTCGTCGCGGCATTGGAGACACTTGGCCGGATCCCCGGTCACCGTGGCCGGCGGGGTCTTGCGCGCGATTTTGACCTTGCGGGCGTGGATCGGGCAGGGGGCCTCGGCGATGAGCACCCGCACCCCGGGCCGGTCCCGAAGCTCGGCCATGGCCGCCGTGGTGGCCTTGTGGTTGAAGGGGTTGACCAGGACCGGTTCCACCCCGCAGGCCCGGACCAGGCCGGCCAGGTCCACCTTGGAGGAGAATTCCCCGAAGATGGTGTGGTCCACCCCGGGATGGGGCTGGTGCCCGGTCATGCCCGTGGTCCGGTTGTCCAGGATGACCAGGAGCAGGTCGTGGTTGTTGGCCACGGCGTTGATCAGGCCGGTTATGCCGGAGTGAAAGAACGTCGAATCGCCGATAAAGGCCACCACCGGCCGCCCCGAGGCCGCGGCGAAGCCGCTGCCGGCGCTGACCGAGGACCCCATGCAGAACAGGAAGTCGGCCGCGGAAAAGGGCGGCTGGATGCCCAGGGTGTAGCAGCCGATGTCCGAGGAATAGACCGGAGCGTCCCCGAAGACCGTGCGGGCCGCATGGTAGGTGGCCCGGTGCGGACACCCGGCGCACATGTTGGGCGGCCGGCGGGGCAGGTCCCCGGGCACGGCGCACAGCGCGGCGGCCACGGGCGGCAGGCCCAGGGCGGCGCGCACCGCGCCGCGCACGATGTCCGTGGAGTACTCCCCGAAGCGGGGAAGCGCCCCGCCCTTGCCCACCACCTCGCAGGCGATGCCCCGGCGCTGGAACAGGGCCCGGATCTCGTTTTCCACGATGGGGTCGACCTCTTCGAGGACCACGAGCCGGTCGAGGCCCCGGGCGAACCCGGCGAGCAGGTTCCGGGGCAGGGGGTGGGAAAATCCCAGGTCCAGCACCTTGACCGAGCCCTCAAGGCCCTCGTCGTAGAGCACGTCGCGCAGATAGGCCCGGCAGATGCCCGAGGCCACGAACCCGACCGTCCCCTCGCCGGACACCCTGTTCAGCGGCGAGGCGTCGGCCACCTCGGCCAGGGCGTCCAGCTTTTTCAAAAGCCCGATGCGCATGGCCCGGGCCGAGACCGGCAGGGGCACGTAGCGGGGAGGGTTCTTGACGAAAGGCGCGGGCGGCGTCTTGTCCGGCAGGGCCGCGAAGGTCACCGGGCCGCGCACGTGGTTGACCCGGGTGGTGGTGCGCACAAGGACCGGATGGCCGAACTGCTTCGAAAGGACAAAGGCCTCGCGCACGAAGTCCTTGCACTCCATGGCCGTCGACGGCTCGATGCAGGGCAGGCCGGCCAGCCTGGCGTACCAGCGGTTGTCCTGCTCGTTCTGGGAGGAGTGGCAGCCCGGGTCGTCGGCCGAAAGAAGGACCAGGCCGCCCGGCGAACCGACGTAGGCCAGGGTCAGCAGCGGGTCGGCGGCCACGTTGACCCCGACATGCTTCATGGTCACCAGGGTCGCGGCGCCGGCCAGACTGGCCCCGGCGCCCACCTCCAGGGCCACCTTCTCGTTCACCGAATATTCGAAGCGGTACGGCCCGTCCGGCGACAGCCTGAAAAACGTGTCCGGGACCTCCGAGGAGGGGGTCCCCGGATAACAGGTCACGACGTCGACGCCGGCCTCCAGGGCCCCCCGCACGACGGCCTCGTTGCCAAGCAAAAAATGTCGCGCCCCGGCCCCGCGATCCAACAACTCCTTGCCCATGGGTGCTCACTCCCGTCGGCTTCCGGACGTGCCGGCGGCCTACCCGTTGCTTTTTTGTCCGCCGGCTTCGACCTTGGCCCGCAGGGACTCGATCTTGGATTCCAGAAACGACATGTTCTGCATGGAGCCCTCGGACTTCATGCGTTCGTAGCCTTCCAGGGCGCGCTTGAAATCCCCGGAGGCCTCGGCCGTGACCGCGATCTGGCGGTCCACGGCCAGGGTGAAGGTCTTGGGCGCGGTCTGCCGGGCCTTTTCCAGCACATCCAGGGCCTTGGCCGCATCCCCGGTCTTGACCAGGACGGCGGCCCGGCCGAGTTCGGCCACGACCCGCATGGCCCCGTCGGCGGATGTGGACAGGTCCTCCCAGGCCAGGGCCGCGGCCGGCAGGTCGCCCGCGTCCTGGGCGGCCTTGGCCATCTCCAGGAGCACCCCGTCCCGGGCCCCGGAGGGGGCCTCGGCCAGGAGGGTCTTGAGTTCCGTGAGCCGCTTGGCCCCGTCCGCAGAGGCCGTGATCCTGCCGATTTTCTCGGTCACCTCGGCAATCCGCGAGGCCTGGTATTTCTGGTACAGGGCCACGCTGCCGGCGGCGGCCAGGGCCACCACGGCCGCGATTGCCGCGGGCTTCCAATACTCCATGACAAGCTGGGCCAGAAGGCCGTGGTCGGCGGCCGGATGGGCGGCCTTTTCTTCGGGCCGCGGCGCGGCGTCGGGTTTCGTCGGGTTGGCCATGCGGGTATGCCTCCAAAAAGGGATAGGGATCATAAAAAAGAAACGAAGCATTATGCCGAAATGTGTGGGCTGTCAAAAGTCCGGGGGACGGGGCGCGGACGAAAGGGCCTCCCGTTGACATTTTCCCTTGTTGTTGCCAAGGCCACGGGTGCGTTGGCAACCGAAAAAAAACGAGGAGACGCTCCATGGACGTCGCCGCCGCCATGCTCGATCTGGCAAAACGCGCCAAACAGGCCTCCCGGCTGATGGCCGGAGCCGATCCGGCCGCCAAGAAAAACGCCCTGACCATCCTGGCCGGGCTTCTCCAGGCCATGCCCGCCGAGGTCTTCGCGGCCAACGCCCGGGACATGGAAGCCGCCGAGGCCGCCGGGCTCGACGCCCCGCGCCTGGACCGGCTGCGCCTGACTCCGGCGGTCATGACCGCCATGGCCGCGGCCTGCCGCGAGGTGGCCGAGATGCCAGATCCCGTGGGCGGCATCGACGCCCTGAAAAAACGCGAAAACGGCCTTTTGGTGGGCCGCATGCGCGTGCCCCTGGGCGTGGTGTGCATGATCTACGAGTCCAGGCCCAACGTGACCATCGACGCCGCCATCCTGTGCCTCATGGCCGGCAACGCCGTGATCCTCAAAGGCGGCTCCGAGGCCCTGGAGTCCAACAAGGCCCTGGCCGCGCTCATGCATACGGCCCTTGAGAGGGCCGGGCTGCCCGGGGACGCGGCCTGTCTGGTGGAGACCTCGGACAGGGCCGCCGTGGCCGCCCTGTGCGCCCTCGACCAGTACATCGACGTGATGATCCCCCGGGGCGGGGAGGGGCTGATCCGGGCGGTGGTCGAGAAGGCCGCCATGCCCGTGCTCAAGCACTACAAGGGCGTGTGCCACGCCTACCTGGACGCGGACGCGGACGAGGACCAGGCCCTGAAGGTGGTGATAAACGCCAAGGCCCAGCGGCCCGGGGTGTGCAACGCCCTGGAATGCCTCCTGGTGCATGCGGACCGCGCGGCCTCGTTTCTGCCCCGGCTGGCCGAGGCCCTTTCCCGGGCCGGGGTGAGCTTCAGGGCCTGTCCGCGGTCCCTGCCGCTTCTGGGGAAAAACGCCTCGCCCGCCGCGCCCGGGGACTTCGGCCACGAGTTCCACGACCTGATCCTGGCCGTGAAGGTGGTGGATTCCATGGACGAGGCCCTTGCCCACATCGCCGAGCACGGGTCGAATCACACCGAGGTCATCCTGACCCGGAACCACGACCGGGCCATGGCCTTTCTGCGTCTGGCCGACGCCTCCATGGTCGGGGTCAACTGCTCCACGCGCTTCAACGACGGCGGCGAACTGGGGCTCGGGGCCGAGATCGGCATCAGCACCTCCAAGCTGCACGCCTACGGTCCCATGGGCGTCACGGAGCTGACCGGGGCCAAATTCGTGGTTCTGGGCCAGGGCCAGGTCCGGGGATAGCCCGGGGCGGACCTTCCGGTCGCGAGGTCGTGGGCGGGGCCCCGCCCGCTGGGCAGAAGGGAATGGACAAGCGCGAACGCATCGGCATCCTCGGCGGCTGTTTCAACCCCGTCCATCTGGGGCATCTGCGGGCGGCCGTGGAGGCCGCCGAGGGGCTTGGGCTTTCGCGCGTGGATTTCGTGCCGGCCGCCCGTCCGCCGCACAAACCGGACGCCCCCATGCTCGGCTTCGAGCTCAGGGTGCGGCTTTTGCGCGCCGCCGTGGCCGATGCGCCCGGCTTCCGGATAAACGCCCTGGAGGGGGGCCGCCCCGGCCCGTCCTATACCTGGGACACCCTGTCGGCGTATCGCGCCGAGGCCCCGGGCGCGGAGCTGTTTTTTCTCATGGGGGCGGTCGATCTTCTGAATCTGGCCGGCTGGAAGCGCGGATTCGAACTCGGGGCCCTGGCCCATCTGGCGGTGATGTCCCGCGAGGGGCTCGATCTGAAGCGGGTGGCGGCTTTTCTGGCCGGCCCGGGGGCGGCCCTCGGGGCCGCGAGTCCGACTCCGGACGGCGGATCGGACGGGGACGTCCGGGCCCGGGCGGCCTGGACCCTCGGCGGCGGACACCGCCTGTATTTTTTGGAGATTCCCCGGCTGGACATCAGTTCGTCGCTTTTGCGCGGGCTCTGGCGGCGGGGCGGGTCCCTGCGGTATCTGACCCCGGACCCGGTCTGCCGGGAACTCGACCGCGCCCGCGACGCCGTGGACCAGGCCTGGGGAAGGGACCCCGGCCCGGGGTCGCTGACGACATAAACATACATGGAGCATGGTGAGTTTGGTGCATGTCCCGGTTTCCCGGTTTCGCGGCGCGGTCCGTTTCGCCGCCATCGTGGTGTTCGCGGCCCTGATTCTGGCCCCGGCCGCCGGAGAGTTCTGCGTCCCGCGCCTTGCGGCGACGGTCGCCGAGTCGGGCATGAAGCCTTTGCCGGCCCTCGGCGCGACCCCCGCGACCTGGCTCGGTTTCTTCAATGTCCTGCGCGGCGGCTATCTGGAAAAGCACTTCGGTTTTCGCGGCCAGCTCATTTCCGGCTATAACTACATCAACACCTATCTGCTCAAGTCCTCGCATTCGGCCAACCCGGTGGTCATGGGCCGGGATTCCTGGCTGTTTCTGTCCCAGGACGGCCCGGACCGCAATCTGCTGGAGGATTTCCGGTCGAATGCGCCCCTGCCCGAGGACAAGATGCGCCGGATGCTCGACGATCTCATCGCCCGCCGGGACTGGTGCGCGGCCAGGGGCATCGCCTATGTCGTGGTCGTGGCCCCCAACAAGAACACCGTGTATCCGGAAAAGCTCCCCAAGGCCTTTTCCCGGCCGGCCAAGGAATCGCATCTGGATCAGATGCTGCGCTATCTCGCGGCGCATCCCGGGCTGGACGTGGTCGACCTGCGTCCGGCCCTGCGCGCGGCCAAGGATGAGAACCAGATCTTCTACGTCTCGGACAGCCATTGGAACGCCTATGGCGCCTTCGCCGCCTACCGGGAGATCATGAGGCACCTGGCGCGGTATTTTCCGGACATGCGGCCGTTCGAGCGGGGGGACTACACGGCGGTGGAGTATTCCGGGCTGCCCGGGGATCTGGCGTTTCTTCTGGGGTTGCAGAAGCTTCTGCCCGAGCCCCGGGTCGTCTTCCTCAACGCCGCCGGCGGGGCCAGGGCCCGGGGCGCGACGTATCCGTCCTCCCCGAACGCGGCCTATTTCCAGCCCCCGGTGGCCTCGGAGATCGTCGGTCCGGCCGGAGAGGGCCTTCCCCGGGCGGTGTTTTTCCACGACTCGTTTTTCTGGGAGCTTCTGCCGTTTTTCGCCGAGCATTTCCGCTACGCCGTGTACGCCTGGATGACCCCCCAGACCGAGACGGAGCCGCGCTGTTTCGACAAGGCGCTCATCGAGCGGGAAAAGCCGGACGTGGTGGTGGAGGAGTTCACGGAGCGCTATTTCGTGCCCTCGGGAAAACCGCTCCGGACCGCGGGGCGGCCGGCGGCCGGGGAGGAGGCGGGGAAGGGGAAGTAGACGCATCTCCTTCTGACCGTCCTGTCCCGGCCCGGGAGCGCTTCGTCCCTGAACCGGCGTGCGTCGTTTCGGAGGAGCCCATGGTGGAACCCCTTGACAGCTCGCACCTCGACGAAATCATGGAGATACTGGTTCCGGCCTTTGCCGGGCATCCGGTATTCCCGCCGTCAACCCCGCGCTCGACCGTCGCGGCCTTGCTCACGGTCTTTCTCGACGCCTTTTTCGTGCCCGGCCGGTCCTCCCTGTTCGGCATCCGCCAGGACGGCAGGCTGGCCTGCGTCTCCCTGTCCCTCGATCCCCGCCACGAGCCGAAGGGATGGGCCATGGCCCGCTTCTTCTACCGCGTCATGCGCGTGCTGGGCCTTCGCGACGTGATCGGCTTCATCCGCGCCTTTTCGTCCAGGCCGAAATACGCCGCCCCGTATCTGGAACTGTTTCTGATCGGGACGGACCCGGGGTTTCAGAAGCGCGGCCTGGGCCGCGAGATGCTGCGCCATCTCTACCGGTTCGCCGTGGAGCACGGCTTCCGGGGGCTGATCCTGGGCGCGGCCAGGGAGTCTGCGGCGTACGGGTTTTATGCCCGGGAGGGCTTTGTCACCGACAGCGAGACCTCGTTTCGGGGCGTGGCCATCTGCAACATGCGCCGGGAGGCGGCCGCCGGGGATGCCGGGCTCAGGGGGCCTGGGCCGGGGGATAGTGTTCCGCCAGCCGCTGGTACAACGTGATGTAGGGCGCGTATTCGGGCGTGGGGGCGAGTTCCGTGGCGATGAAGGCGAAGGCCGTCCGCATCTGGGAACGGACCCTGTCGAGGTTTTCTTTCCTGCGCCGCCAGGCCTG
>JBMONM010000046.1:0-18957 GCA_049324675.1 Thermodesulfobacteriota bacterium | reverse complement strand
ACGTCTCTTCGCAGGAGGCTTCCTTGGTGGAACCCGGTCCGGCCAGGGGGCGAAAACACTTCTTCGTGGCCCGGCAGATGGGACACCTCCAGTCGTCAGGCAAGTCCTCGAAGGCGGTGCCGGGAGGGATCTTGCCTTTGCGGTCGCCGCGATCCGGATCATAGATATACCCGCAATTGACCGTCTGACACTGCCACATGTTTTCCGGAGCGGCCATACTGGTTCTCCTTGTTCGAAATGACATGGGGACAGCCTGGTGATTCCGCTGTTCGTCGCCGTTTCGGGAAACGCGGCATTCACCATCGGGCAACGCACGGCATGCCGCACTCCCTGGTCAGTGCTACACCACCCTGAAAAAGGCTTTTTTTGCCGCCTTGCACACGGGACAGGAGTCCGGGGCCTCGCCTTCGCAGGTGTATCCGCACACGGAACAGACGTGGTAGTCCGTCTCGGGAAGCGCGCCCATCAGTTCGGAGGCCTTTTGGTAGAGGTCGGCGTGGATGGCCTCCACGGCGTTGGCGTAGGTGAACGACCGCTCGGCGGCCTTGTGGCCTTCCGCCTTGGCATGTTCGATCATGGGCGGATACATCTCCTTGAATTCGTGGATTTCGCCGGCCATGGCCTCCTTGAGGTTCTCGGCCGTGCTCCGGATTCCACCCGCGGCGCGCAGATGGGCGTGGGCGTGAACGGTTTCGGCCTCGGCGGCGGCCCGAAACAGCCGGGCCACCTGATGATACCCCTCCTTGTCGGCCTGGGCGGCGAAAGCGAGGTACTTCCTGTTGGCCTGGGACTCTCCGGCAAAAGCCTCCATCAGGTCCTTCTCGGTCTGACTCATGAACATGGCTCCTTTTTTGGGGTGGAATGTCGCACACGGTGGATCGAGTTCGATCACGCACCTTCGGAATTATTCGAGTTTGATCCATCCCGGCCGCCGGATTCGAGGCACCTGCGGCAGATTCCCCGGATGACCACCTGGGCGTCGCGCACCCGTCCCCAGTGGGCGACGGTTTTTTGGAAACGGCCCGGATCGAACTCGTTAAGCGGCAGGTCGTCGATGCGTCCGCAGCACTCGCAGGCCAGGTGATGATGCGGGGTGACATTGCCGTCGAAGCGGGCCGTATCCCCGTCCACCGGAACCCGGACAGCCAGTCCGTGCTCGCGCAGGGTGGTCAGGGTGCGGTAGACCGTATCCAGAGAGATCGTCGGGACCCGCTCCCTGACCCTTTTCCAGACCGTCTCGGCGCAGGGATGGTCATGCGCGGACACCAGTTCCGAATATATCTCCAGGCGCTGATGGGTGAGCTTCAGCCCGTTTTGCGCGAACAGCCTTCGGAAGTCCTGGGGACCCGGCCCGGACGACGTCGCATCCTTCATCACTTGCTCCTTATTCGTAATGATTCTTAATTAAAAATTGATCCTATTATTGTCAATACCTTTTCATCGCCGGGGCGGGACGGGAATCGTCTCGACGCAAAAAAGAAGGAGAAATTCCAAGGAGAAACAGGTGGGTCACGGAGGAAAAAACGTGTCCCGCCGCGTCGCGCTTGTCGAGGAAGGCGGGCACCCCGCTATTTGAAAAGTTTCATGCGCTCTCGGATCCTGTCCATGTTCAGAGACAGAAAGGTCCCGTATTCAGGCATGTTGTCATGGATGGGCACCCCTTCCTGGCGGGCCAGCTCGTACAGCTTGGCCCTGGACACCCGTTCCCCGTGTTCCCACATGAGGCGGGCGGAGAAATCCACGAGGCGATCCAGCGCCTCCCCGGAAAGCCCAAAAGCGCCGTCACGGCCGCTTAAAACCTCGGGAGTCGCGGACTCCCGGGCGTCCACCTCCCCTGCCGCCGCAAAGCCGGCTTCCAATGTCAGGACACGCCGTTCCAGGTCGGCCAGACGCGAACCCAGGTCGTCCCGATCCGGTCGGCCGGCATGGTCGGAGCCGGCCCCGAACTCTCCCGACTCATGTCCCATCCGTGCGGCGGCATATTCCAAAGCCCGGGAAATGGCGTCCCGTTGCGACAACTTGAAACTATCTTGTAACGTTTCAAGAGCCGCTGCCGCGCCGGGAGTCAGAGTGACCCCCACAGCCTTGCCGCCCTGAGCCACAAGAGCATCCCTCCACCGCGAGGCGCGTGATTTTCCGGGCATACCGCCTCCTTGATCTGGATATATTCTTGATACATTTATAGACACAAAAATAGAAATACGGCAAGGGATATTTCACGTCGCGGGCGAAGACGGGCTCGCCCTCCGGAGGCAAGGCCGCCCGGACGCCGGGTCCGGTCGGCGATCCCGCGGCAAGGCGATCCCCGGAATGCCGCTTGTCGGATTGTTGGCGCCGCTTACCGAAAGGGCGTGGCTTTTTTCCGTTCTCCCCGCTAGGCCGTGTTCAGATGCACACGAAAAAAAAACCACTGGGTGGACGCCAAGGAGTCTCCCATGGATCAAAATGGAACCCTGGATGCCTTGCTCGTCGAAAAGAGGGTCTTCCGCCCGCTGCCTAGGCAGATATTGGAAGCGAACCTCTCGCCGCCGGACTTCGAGTCCCTGCGCCTTCGCGCCGCGGACGACCCCCAGGCGGTATGGGCCGAGGCGGCGTCGGCGCTTCTGTGGTTCACCCCCTGGGACAGGGTCCTCGATGACGATACGCCCCCGTTTTATCGCTGGTTTCCAGGCGGCCGCACCAATATCGCGGCAAACGCCCTGGACCGGCACGCGGATTCCGACAAACGCAACAAGCTGGCCCTGATCTTCGAATACGCCTCGGGCGAAGTCAGAAAGTACACCTATTTCGAATTGCACCGGGAGGTGTGCCGCTTCGCGGCGGCCCTTCGCGATCTGGGGCTATCCCGGGGCGACCGCGTGGTCATCCACATGCCCGCGCTGCCGGAAACCGTCGTGGGCATGCTCGCGGCGGCCCGCATCGGAGCCGTGCATTGTCTGGTCCATCCGGATTTTTCGGCCAAGGCACTGTCCCGGCGCATCGAGGCCTGCCGCGCCAGGCTGGTGCTGACGAGCGACGGCCGGTTTCAGGGAGACCGGAGCGAGGCGGTGAAGCCCGTCGTGGACGAGGCCCTGGCCGGATCGGCGGGCGGCAGGGTGGAAAGCGTGGTGGTCGTGCGGCATACCGGCGAGAACGTGGGGATGCTCGAAGGCCGGGACCTCTACTATCACGACCTCGTGGCCCGGGAGGCCGTGCCCGTCGCGGCGGAACCCATGGAATCCGGGGATGAGTTGTTCGTGCTGCACGGGTCCGGAGCCTCGGTCACCCCCAGGGGCATCGTGCACGGCCACGGCGGCTATATGGTGGGCCTGTGGCGCACCATGACCTGGGTCCTGGACGTCAAGCCCACGGACGTCGTCTGGTGCACGGCGGATCCGGCCTGGATCACCGGCCACGGATACGCCGTCTACGGTCCGCTGTTGGCCGGGGCGACGACGGTGCTGGTCGAAGGCAACCCCCTGGCAAACCACGGGGCGCGTTTCTTCAACATCATCGACAACCACGGGGCGACAATCCTGTACACCACCCCGACCGTGCTGCGCCTGATGCGCCGCCACGGCATCACCCCTTCCCGGGAGCACGACCTTTCCTCGCTCCGCATTTTGGCGACAGCCGGCGAACCCGTTCTGCCGGAAGCCTGGATATGGTTTCACAAGACCGTGGGACGCGGTCAATGCCCGCTTCTCGACACCTGGTGGCAGACCGAAACCGGGATGATCATGCTCTCCCCCCTGCCCATCTCCCTGCTCATGCCCGGATCGGTCGGCCGTCCCCTGCCGGGGATATCCGCCGACGTCGTGGATTCCCTGGGCCAGCCCGTGCCGGCGGGCAAGGGAGGATATCTGGTGATCAGGAGGCCCTGGCCGGGCATGCTCCTGACCCTGGACAACGACCCCGCAGGCTACCGGAATCTCTATTGGGAAAAGCTTCCAGGCTGCTTCTGGACAGGCGACATGGCCCGGAAGGACGAGGACGGCTATTTCTGGATCCAGGGGCGGGCGGACGATGTCTTGCAGCTTGGCGGCCACCGCATCGGCAACGCCGAGATCGAGGGCGCCCTGGCCTCGCACGCGGCCCTGGCCGAAGCGGCGGTGATCGGTGTGCCCGACGCCATGGGGGGATTCTCGGCCAAGGCCTTTCTCGTCCCCGTATCCGGGTGGGAGGAGCGCTACGACTCCGAAGAGGCGCTCGTGCGCGACGTCAAATCCCATTTACGCCGAGAGATCGGCCCTGTCGCCGAGGTCCGCTTTTTTTCCGTTCGTGCCAGTCTGCCCAAGACTCCGAGCGGAAAAATATCCCGAAAACGCCTTCGTGAAGAGGAAACCCGCGTTTCAGGCAGTCCGGCATGAATTGAACCGACTGTCCGGATTCGGCCCACAATCAGGAATGCCAGCGCCAATTCCGACCGGCCCGATACAGATCGCTTAACGTCTGCAGACGGCCGCCTTGAATCTTTCTGATCAGAAATAGAAACAGATACGCCGTCTGCATGGCGTCGGACAATGCTTCGTGAGCCGGGAACAACGGCACCCCCCACTCTTCGGCCAGATCCGTCAAGGAATAGGACACATTGAGGGCATAGCGATCGTAATAATTCTCCCAGTGCTCAGCCCGATAAATCTGGGCCATGCGCAGGGTATCCAGACAGGGATTTCCCATTCTTCCAAGGAAGATTTCCTCCATGGCCCGGTTTAAAAAGGCCATGTCCAGGCCGATATGGTGCCCCACGATCAACGACGGGCCGACGAATTCCAAGAAGTCGGGAAGAATGTGCCGCAAACGCGGACGATCCTTGATCTGCTCGGGTGTGATGCGATGAATGAGCGTGCTTTCCTTGGGCAGGTCCTTTCGCGGCCTGACAAGGACATGGAAGGTTTCATGGGACACGATGCGCAACTCCCTGATACGGACTGCGCCGATGGACACGATCTCCTCATGGCGCGGATCAAGTCCGGTCAGCTCCGTATCCAGCACCGTGAATACGCATGAATCCAGACGCACGTCTGGGTCGAAGGACTTGAACCATTCCTGGTTGCGGACAATCAGGGGATGGGGCGGGGCACGATGCGGCCGCAGGAAGCGCCCGAGCCGAGCCAGAAGCGACCCCTGGGGACCGGCCGGATCGACGGAACCGGCCACATTCACGAACATGCCTCATCTCCGCTCTCGCCCACCCCGTATCGTTCGGCCAGGATGGCCCGCACTGTCCGGATCAACCGAAAGACTCCTTTGAGGATGCGGCCGCCAAGGGAACTTATTCCGGCGGGATCGAGCAGATCGTCCGGACATCCCCCCTCTTCGATCTGTCGCAGACGGTGCACGAGTCGGAGTTGCAGGAGATACTCGAAGGCCGGAACGATTCGCGCGCACAGGTCCGCATCCAGATGCCCCCCATCGCGCAAGGCGGTCAGTCTGGCCAGGGTCCCGGTGTCGTCAATGCCGTGCGACAAGGCCATCACCCTGGCAAAGTCCGTAAAAAACGATGCCCCCTGAGAAACGACATCGAACATGGGACTGAAATTCCCGGCGGCGTCCACCAGCATGTTGCCGTACAATGCGAGCGGGGGACGTCGGGACAGGCACAACCGGGCAAGACGTTCCAACAGCGCCGGGGTTTCCCGGGCCTGACGGCGCGCCTCACGGCACAGCCGTTCTCCCATCTCCAGGAAACCGAACGCTGGCCGACAGTCATGAAGCAGGGCGCAATAGTTCGCGGTCTCCATCCGGAAATCGGCCGCAGCCTCGTCATGATGCCGTCTGAATTCGGAAAATGACAACCGGAACCGATCATCCGAGGCCATCACCCCCGCGGCATCTGTCGGAATGCCGCAACCTGCGAGATGATCCACGGCCCTTTGGGCAAACCGGGCGAAGTATTCCCGACAACGCTCCTCCTGGCCGGACGCCGGGTCCTGATAGACCAGGGCGGTTGCCTGCCCGGTGCCCAGGGAAGCCTCCACCCGCCCCCCCTCGCCCATGGCCAACCAGCAGAAGGGGACGGGAGGAGGCCCCAGTTCCCCCTGCAGCAGGGTCAAAACACGTTCGAGCACAGCATCGTGCAAAAGGGAAATCATCCTGGCCACATGGGTGGCCCTGGCTCCCTCTTCCACCAGGGGTCTTGCCACCTGGGGCGCCCGATACGCCAGGGCGGCAAGCGTGCCAAGATCCCGGGCCGTTTCGATATCCGCGAACAGGGAAAACGGCGAACGGCCCTGAAGCACCATCAGATCATGGGAAGTGACCATGCCCAAACGCCCGCCGCTGCCTTCCACGGCCAGATGATGAATCCGACGCTGGGTCATGGTCAAAAGAGCGTTGAAACAGACTTCCCGGTGGTCGATGCCACAGACCGGGGAACTCATGATCTCCCCGACCGGCCGTGCATAGTCCAAACCCTGGGCCAAAACCTTGTACCGAAAATCGCGGTCGGTCACGATGCCAACCGGCTCCCCTTCCTTGCCGGTCACCAGGAGCGAACCCACCCCATGTTCGGCCATCCGCTCCGCAGCGGCCACAATGTTCGCTTCGGCGTGTATGGCCACAGCCGGAAAGCGCGCCAGAGCGCCCACCGTGACGGAAAACAGGGGCTGCGCGCCCTCGCGGCGTTGCGGCACCTTGGTATGCAACAATTCGGCAAAGGCCTTGTCCACAAAGCTCCTGCCCAATATTTCAAGATAAAATCTCGCGACTATGGGATATTCGCGGGCAAGATGGACAAACGCCCGGCCATCCATGCGAATGAAAAAGGAATCCTCCAGGGTATAGGCATCAAAATCCGCCGTCTTGCCATATAACAGTTCGGTGGCGCCAACGGCCGCGCCAGGCCCCAAAAAGTCAATCAGACGTTCTTGTCCGTTCCCACTCCGGTCACACAGTTTCACCCCGCCGGACTGGACAAGCAGCAAATCCCTGACATCGGCCATGCCCCGCGCCATCAGCCTCGTTCCTTTGGGGCAGAAGTCCACGCCGCAATGCCCCGCCGCGTCCTCGACCACACCTGGCGGCAGGTCGGAAAAAGGGAGAGTCCTGGCCAAAAACGCGGCCGGAAGTTCAGCATAGACCGGATTTCCGGTTTGATTTCGCATCATGACAAGATGATCTCCCAATATATCATGAAACTGTCCCACCACGCTTTCCATACTCCGTCGCAACCACGCTGACATGCCCTTTTCGACAAGCGGCGCCCTGCCCCCGGCAAATGGCGGTTCGCCAGGATTGGCGGCCGGGCAATGAATCGAATCGCAACGGCCTTGGGCGGACCGCCTCTACCCAGTAAATATAGCTGACAATTCTCCGCGTCATGGACGACGAACGGCTTTCTTTCGCCGCCAAACGGCAAAATTCGACCTCCCGCAGCACCCGCTCCGCGTACACGACAAAAAAACCGCCATTTACCAAAAAAACTGCGACCCGCAAAATTCTCTTTGCTAGACAGGCGCATCATCCCAATTGTCCAGGGCAACCCCACGGACCGGGGCGGGCCCGGACCGTGCGGGCAACGCAACCACCAGAGGAAAAGGAGGGACCCCATGACGGCTGAAACCGGCAGACACCTTGACGAAGCCGCATTCCGGGAACTGGTGCGCACCAAATGGACCATCTCCCTGATTCTCACGGCGCTGATTCTTGGTATTTATTTCGGATTCATTTTGATTTTGGCATTTGCAAAGGACGTCTTCATGATCAAAATCGGCACGCACATGACCCTGGGTCTGCCTGTCGGCTTAGGGGTGATTCTCTCGGCCTGCATACTCACCGGAATCTACGTATTCTGGGCCAACACGGGCTATGATGCCGCGGTACGACGCATCATCCGCTCCATGAGGGGAAAATGACCATGACCGACTTTACTTCGACCTTGGGACAACCCAATGCCGTGTCCATAGGCTTTTTCTTTCTCTTTGTGGCCGCAACCCTGGTCATCACCTATTTCGCGGCGCGCAAAAGCAAATCCGCGTCACAATTCTACGCCGCCGGCCGTAGCGTCACCGGACTGCAAAACGGCCTGGCCCTGTCCGGCGACTACATGAGTGCGGCCTCATTCTTGGGCATCGCGGGGCTGGTGGCCCTGAAAGGATATGATGGCCTCATCTATTCCATCGGCTTCCTGGTTGGTTGGCCCATCATCATGTTTCTTATCGCCGAGCCTCTGCGCAACCTCGGCAAATACACCTTTGCCGACGTGGTGGCCTACCGGCTGTCCCAAAAACCCATCCGGGTGGCGGCCTCATGCGGATCGCTGATGACTGTGGCCTTTTATCTCATCGCCCAGATGGTGGGGTCGGGCTCCCTGGTGCAGCTCATGTTCGGCCTGCCCTACGAGGCCGCCGTGGTGGTGGTGGGTGCGATCATGATCGCCTATGTGCTGTTCGGGGGAATGCTGGCCACCACCTGGGTGCAGATCATCAAGGCCGTGCTGCTTCTGGGCGGAGCAACGGTCATCGTGTTTATGGTGCTGGCGAAATACGGATTCGACCCATCGGATCTTTTCGCCTTCGCAGCGGAAAAATACGGCGACAAAGTGCTCGCTCCAGGCGGTCTCGTGGCCAATCCCTGGGACGCCCTGTCGCTCGGCATCGCGCTGATGTTCGGCACGGCCGGCCTGCCGCACATCCTGATGCGTTTCTACACCGTGCCCGATGCCAAGGCCGCGCGCAAATCCGTGTTTTACGCCACGGGGTTTATTTCCTATTTCTACATCCTGACGTTCATCATCGGATTCGGGGCCATGGTCATCGTGGGTCAGGACGTGGTGACCAAGATCGACAAGGGCGGCAACATGGCCGCACTGCTCCTGGCCGAAGTCACCGGCGGCACGGTGTTTCTGGGATTTATCGCCGCAGTGGCCTTCGCCACCATCCTGGCCGTGGTGGCCGGTCTGACCCTGGCCGGGGCCTCGACATTCTCCCATGACCTTTACGTCAACGTGTTCAAGTCGGGACGGGCCACGGAAGAGGACGAGGTGAAAATGGCCAAACGAGGCACCATCTTTCTCGGCATCCTGGCCGTTGTCCTGGGTATCGCCTTCAAGGGACAAAACGTTGCCTTCATGGTCGGCCTGGCGTTCGCCATCGCGGCCAGCGCCAACTTTCCGGCCCTGCTCATGTCCATTTTGTGGCGACGTTTCAGCACCTTCGGCGCGACATTAAGCATCGCCACCGGGTCGATCCTGGCCGTGGGCCTGATCATCATCAGCCCCACGGTGTGGATCGACGTCCTCGGAAACACGACCGCCATCTTTCCATGGAAAAACCCGGCGCTCATTTCCCTTCCGGCCGCCTTTGCGGCAGGCTGGCTGGGCTCGATCCTCCGGCCCGAACCCGACGCGGAACAGCGGTACGAGCAGCAAAAAATCCGCAACTATCTGGGCATGGGAGCTGAATGAACCGTCCCCTTGAGGAGTTTCTCCTGCATACCCGACCCTTTGCGAATCTCCCCGAGGGCCGCCTCGGGGAGATCGCCAGGGAATGCGAAATCAGACATTTGCCGGATGGAGAATTCCTGACCCTTTTTTCCGGGGAAGCCCAGGATCGGGTCTTTGTCGTTTTCAAGGGCGTGACGGCAATGGTCCTCGAAGACGAACGCATCGACATGCTGGTCGAAGGGGACGTATTCGGCCAGGAGCGTCTTTTCATCCCGGATGCCCAGAGACTTGGCGTGGAAGCTGTGGGCGACGCGGTTTTATTGTCCATGCCCCTGTCCGTGTTCCGCGACATGCTCACGGACAAACACGTGATGGCGTTTTTTCATGAACGGGCCTCCCGCATGCGCATCGTGCTGGACCTCTCTCACCGGCGGGTTTCCCTCCCCGGGGCCGACCCCTTTCTGCGCCTCACCGTCGCGCATATCCCCCGCCGACCGCCGATTTTCGTGGATCAGGACCAAAACGTGGCCGAGGCCGCGAGGATCATGACCGAATCACGATCCTCGTCCTGTCTGGTGCGCCGTGGCGAAGCCATCATCGGCATCATCACGGAACGGGACATCGTGTCGGCCGTATCCGCCGTCGCCGCCACGCCCCCGGACATGCCTCCCGGACCTGCCTCCCCGGAGAGGACGAAATCCGCCGGAAAGACGTCTCCCGGCTCCACCATGATCCGAAACCCGGCACTCACCCCGGCACATGAGATCATGAGCCCTTCCCTGGTCACGGTGGGAGAAAACGAACTGCTCTTCGAAGCCTTTTCCCGCATGGTGCGGCGAGGCATCCGACGCCTGGTGGCCGTGGACGAAACCGGAACTCCCACGGGCGTCATCGAGGAAGGAGATCTGCTTTCTTCGCGCGGGGAGAATCCGGTGCAGCTTTCAGCCGCGATCTCCCGGGCCGAGGACGTACCCGCCCTGGCCGCCCTCTTCGAGCATATCCGACGCATGGCCATGCGTGGAGTGGACGAAGATATCCCGGCGGAAAACCTGGGCCGCCTGGTCAGCGAACTCAATGACCGCATCATGGCCCGACTGGCCGAACTCGTCGCACCGGAGTCCGACAGGCCGCCCGGAACCTTCTGCCTGGCCGTCCTTGGCAGCGAGGGCCGCAAGGAACAGTTTCTGGCCACGGACCAGGACAACGCCCTGATCATTTCCGATGCGTCCGGCCCCCAGGGGGAAGCCTCATTTGCCGCCTTTGCCGGACAGTACATCCAGGCTCTTCTGGGCATCGGCCTTCCCCCGTGCCCAAACCGGGTCATGATCGACAACCCGGCCTGGCGCATGACCCTGTCCAAATGGATGGACAACGTGGACGACATGATCCAGTCGGCGGACGGCCCGTCCATCCTGACGCTTTCCCTGCTGACGGACGCCAGGGCCGTGGCCGGGGACCCCTCTCTTTGCGCCAAGCTTCGGGAGTACCTGCACAAGCGAGTCACGTCGGCCCCCGTGGTGCTCAAATACATGGCCCGGGAGGCCCTGCGCTTCACACCGCCCATCGGTTTTTTCAACAACCTGGTGGTGGAACGCTCCGGTCCGGACAAGGGATGGCTCGACGTCAAAAAGGGCGGCATCTTTCCGGTCACCCAGGGACTGCGCACCCTGGCCCTGGAGCATGGCCTGACGGTGACGGAAACCTCCAGAAGACTCTCGGCTCTTCGCGAACTCGGCATTTTTTCCGAATCCATGACCTCGAACCTCCGGGAGGCGTATTCCTTCCTGCAAACCCTGCGGGTGCGCGCCCAGGCTCTGAAATTGCGTCAGGGGCACCCGCCGGACAATATGATTCTCCCTTCCCGGCTCTCCAGCCTCGAGCGCGACCGTCTCAGGGACTGTCTGAAGATCGTGGCCGAATTCCAGGGACTTTTACATAACAAATACGGCCTGCGGCTTTTCACCTAGCAAACGCAAAGAAAAAAGGGTCTGGGAGATTCTCCCAAACCCTTGCTTTCTTGTGGCGGGGCCGACGAGACTCGAACTCGCGCCCTCCGACGTGACAGGCCGGCGTTATAACCAGCTTAACTACGGCCCCGCATGCCGTATCCTGGTAGGCGGAACAGGACTCGAACCTGTGACCCCCGGCTTGTAAGGCCGGTGCTCTCCCAGCTGAGCTACCCGCCCGCCTTGCGAAGAAAAGCGTTTATACTTCCCCCCCCTCCCTGTCAACACCTTTTCACCGCCACGTCGAACCCGCCGGGGGGTGCGACTCCGCCCGTTTCCGTCTTGCCAAACGTCCGGCGAATGTGTATGTAGCCCGTCTCCCGCGCGCGGGAGAGCACATGGCGAGGTAGCTCAGTCGGTCAGAGCATGCGGCTCATATCCGCAGTGTCGGGGGTTCAAGTCCCTCCCTCGCTACCACGATACCTTGGCGGGACAGGCTAACGACCTGTTCCGCCTTCTCTTTTTCGAATCACTTTTCCCTCTTTTCCTTCCGCTGCCTCCCGGACCGGCCTGAAGGCTCAGGGAAGAAAATACGGGAACCCCCTTTGTTGATCCTTCCCTGCAACAACAAAACCGCCATTTCCAACCGCCGGCTTTCCTAAAAGGCCACTCTGATACAACGAATCGATACATCTGAAACCGTGCGGCACCCGTCGTCAGATGAACGGCACGAGTTCCACCAGGCAGGTCATGGCGTTGAAGGCCATGAAGGCCTCGACGACATCGTCGGCCGCATAGCCCACGGTGAGATCATCCAGACGCCTGGAGCGGGGGATCATGCCCGCCCGGTCCGCGCCCGAGGCCGTGGTGCAGCGCACGGCGAGGTCCACGGAACCGGCCAGGACCAGGGGTGCGACGGCCGGGGGATTGGCCGCGGCCTCCCTGGCGGCGGCGTAAATGGCCTCCCGGCATCGGTTGGGATGCTGGCCGATAGCGGCATAGGCCCCAATGGCCTCCTTTACGGCCACGGTGCGCACTCCGGGCAACAGGGCGCAGGCCTCGCGGCAGGCAGCGCCGTCCCCGGCCAGAAAGGTCAGGGGCACCCCGAAGGACCCGGCCAGGGCGGCATTCAGACCGATTTCCCCGACCTTCAGCCCGTTGAGGCTTACCGCCTGGATGCGGCCGGTAAACGTATGCACGATGCTGGCGTCCTTCGTGGCGGCCATGGCGTGGTAGCCCACGCAAAAAAGCGCGTCGAACGTGGCGTCGAGGCCGTGGACCATGGACAGGGGCCGGGGCGAACCCATGACCAGGACGGCCCGTTCATCGAGTTCCTCGGGGATGAGGTTCAGGCCCACATTGTGGGCGTCGGCCACGGTCACCTCTGTGGCCCCTCCGTCAAAGGCCCCCCGGATGGCGGCGTTGACCTCGCCGGTCATGCGCGTGCGGGCCGCGAGGTATTCGCGGCCGTCCACCCGGGAATGCTCGTGGCGGGCCACGGCCGAAACACCCTCGATGTCGGCGCTGATGAAGATCTTCATGGCGATATCCTTTGGTAAATGATGTGCTCCGTCATGATGTGACAGGGGCGTGCGGAAATGGGTCAGCGGGGAAAGCCTCCGGCGGCCAAAGGGGCACGGCCCCTTTGGAATCCCCGCCTCTTTCCAGGGGGTCAGTTAGGGCTGTACAGATGACAGACCACTTCATGCCCCGGCCCCAACGCCACCCTCGGCGGCGACTCTTTGGCGCACACCGCCGTGGCCTCGGGACAGCGGGGATGGAACCGACAGCCCGGCGGCAGGTCCACAGGGCTGGGCACGTCTCCCGTAAGCCGGGCCAGGTTTTGGCGCTTTCCCGGATCGGGCAGGGGCACCGAGGCCAGAAGCGCCCTGGTGTACGGATGGGCGGGACGCTCGAAAAGCGCGTCCGTGGGCGCGGTTTCCACGATCGCCCCCAGATACATGACCGCGATACGCCGGCTGACGTGGCGCACCACGGTCAGGTCGTGAGAGATGAACAGGTAGGCATGGCCGCGCCGGGCCTGGAGCCCGGCCATGAGATTTAAAATCTGGGCCTGGACCGACACGTCCAGAGCGCTTGTCGGCTCGTCCATGATGACAAAGGCCGGATCGGCCACCAAAGCCCGGGCCAGGCCGATGCGCTGGCGCTGTCCTCCGGAGAACTCGTGGGGATAGCGTGAAAGACACTCCGGCCCAAGCCCCACCTCGGCCATGGCGGCCGCGGCGCGTTCGCGCAGCTCGCCGCCCCGGGCCCGGCCCAGGACCCGAAGCGGCAGGGATACGATGTTCCCCACGGTCATGCGCGGGTCCAGCGAGCTCTGCGGGTCCTGAAAAACCACCTGCATGCGGGATCTGGCTGCGACCAGGGCCTGGCCCGAAAGTTCGGTCAGTTCCACGCCGTCAAAGGCGATGGACCCGCTGTCAGGCGCAAGAAGGCGCAGGACGCAGTTGCCCACTGTGGACTTGCCGCTGCCCGACTCACCCACGAGCCCCAGCGTCTCGCCCCGGGACAGAGACAGGTTCACCCCGTCCACAGCCTTGAGCCAGCGCCGGCCGCCGCCGAAAAGCCCGCCGCCCACGGGAAAGGCCTTGCACAGATTCTGGATCAGAAGGAGCGGTTCGCTCATGGCCGTCCCTCCCGGGAAAAGAGATGACAGGCCACGGCGTGCCGTGTCCCCACGCAGACCATCTCCGGCCTGACCGCGCGACAGTCCGCCATGGCTTGTTCACAGCGGGTGTGAAATCTGCATCCCCGCGGCGGATCGACCGGGCTTGGGACGCTGCCAGGGATGGCGTACAACTCACCTTCCCCACTCTCCCCCGGGATGGAGGCGATAAGCCCCCGGGTGTAGGGATGGGCCGGCCGGGCGAAGAGGCTCTCCACGTCGGCCACCTCGACCACCTGTCCGGCATACATCACCCCCACCCTGCGGCACACCTGGGCCACCACGCCCATGTCGTGAGTGACCAGAAGAATGGACAGGCCCTCGCGCGCCGACAGTTCGGACA
This sequence comes from Thermodesulfobacteriota bacterium, assembly GCA_049324675.1. Classification (GTDB taxonomy): domain Bacteria; phylum Desulfobacterota; class Desulfovibrionia; order Desulfovibrionales; family Desulfovibrionaceae; genus Desulfolutivibrio. The sequence continues at coordinate 4,618 of JBMONM010000046.1, read as the reverse complement.
AAATGGCCAGGATCTGGCCCTGAACCGTGACGTCGAGGGCCGTGGTGGGCTCGTCGGCCAGAAGCAGGGCCGGGCGGCAGGACAGTTCCATGGCGATCATCACCCGCTGGCGCATGCCGCCGGACAGCTCGTGCGGGTAGGCGGCCAGCACCGCCCGGGGTTCGGGCAGGCGCACGGCATCGAGCATCTCCAGGCACACGGCCTCGGCCGCCGCCCGACTCATCTCGCGGTGGGCCCGGACGACCTCGCGCATCTGGTTGCCCACGGTGAACACGGGGTTTAGGCTGCTCATGGGTTCCTGAAAGATCATGGAGATGCGGTCGCCGCGAAGCCTGCGCATGGCCTTTTTGGGAAGCGACAGAAGGTCCCTGCCCTCGAAAAGAATGCTCCCGCCGTCGATCGAGCCCGGCGGGGTGGGGGTGATGCGCAAAACGGCCCGGGAAAGCACGGATTTGCCACACCCGGTCTCGCCCACCAAGCCCATGATTTCCCCGCGATTCACGGTCAGACAGGCCCGGTCCAGGACCATGGCCCGGCCCTGATAGGTCTGGAAACTGACCGAAAGGTTTTTCACCTCGAGAAGCGGCGTGGAAGTTTGCATGGTGACTAGCGCCTGATGCGCGGATCGAGCACGTCGCGAAGCGCATCGCCGAAGATGTTGAAGCCGATGACCGTAAAAAGAATGAAAAGCCCCGGAAACGTCGCATACCACCACTGGTCCATGAGAAACTTGCGGCCCGAGGCGATCATGGCCCCCCATTCCGGCGTGGGCGGCTGGGCCCCCAGGCCGATAAACGAGAGCGACGCGGCGATGAGGATGGCGTCGCCCAGGGTCAGGGTGGCCAGGACGATGGCCGAGTTCAGGCAATTGGGCAGGATGTGGCGGCGGATGATGAAGCCGTGCCCGGCACCGGCCACCCGGCTGGCGGCGACAAAAGGCATCTCGCGCACGGCCAGGGCCTCACCGCGGACCATACGGGCGAACTTGGGGATCATGACGAAGGCCGTGGCGAAGATGGCGTTGACAAGGCTCGGGCCCATGGCCGCGGCCAGGGCCAGGGCCAGGACCAACGAGGGAAACGAGAGGATCACGTCCATGACCCGCATGATCACGCTGTCGATCCTGCCGCCGAAATATCCCGACGTGGCGCCGATGAGCGCCCCGCTCACCCCGGCCACGGCAATGACCAGAAGCCCGATGGACAGTGAGATGCGCGCCCCGTAGAGCACCCGCGTAAAAATATCCCGGCCGAGCTCGTCCGTACCGAAAAAATGCCCCACGCCGGGAGCCAGAAGCCTGTCCGAAAGCGACAGCCGCACCGGATCGTATGGGGCGAAAAGCGGTGCGCAAAGGGCCAGAAGCACCATGATCGCGATGATGATCCCACCGATGACGGCGGACGGATTGCGCGCCAGGATGCGCAGAGTCAGCGCCAGTTCGCGCAGGGCGGGATGGACAGGTCCGCTCACGGCGACCTCAATACCGGATACGGGGGTTTAAGAACGCGTACAGCACATCCACCCCCAGGTTGATGACCACATAGGCCGTGCTGACCACCAGGGTGAAGCCCATGATGGCCGGAAAATCCAGGGCGTTGACCGAATCGACCACGTACTTGCCCATACCCGGCCAGGCGAAGATGGTCTCGGTAAGGATGGCCCCGCCCAGAAGCTCGCCCAGAGACAGTCCGGTGATGGTCACCGTGGGGATGAGGGAATTCTTGAAGGCATGCTTGAGCACCACCCGGACGGTGGACAGGCCGTTGGCCCGGGCCGTGGTGATGTAGTCCTGGCCGAGCACGGCGATCATGGAGGAGCGCACGATGCGGGTGATGATGGCCAGATAGACGTAGGACAGACAGAAGGCCGGCAAAACCAGATGGCTTGCGGCCTCGCGCAAAAGCGTCCAGTCCCCGGCGAAAAGGGCGTCCAGGAGGTACAGGCCCGTGATGTCCGGGGGCGGCGAACTGGTCACGTCGAGACGTCCCGACCCCGGCAGCCAGTCCAGATGGCGGTAAAAGAGAAGCAGCAGCATAAGCCCGAGCCAGAAGACCGGGGTGGAGACCCCCACCACCGAGACCACCCGGGCGGCGTGGTCGGCCGGACGGTTGCGGCGCACGGCGGCCAGGATCCCCAGGGGAATGCCCACGATCAGACACAGCAGGAGGCTGGCCAGGGTCAGTTCCAGTGTGGCGGGAAAATAGTCCGCCAGATCCTGGGTCACGGGCCGGTGGTTGCGGATGGACCGTCCCAGGTTTCCTGTGGCCAGTCCGGCCAGAAAATGCAGATATTGCACGGGCAGCGGCCTATCCAGGCCGTGTTCCCTGCGGATGGCCTCAACCGCCTCGTTGCTGGCCTTGGGACCGACGATGAGCCTGGCCGGGTCGCCGGGGATGGCGTGGGAGATGAGAAAGGCCAGGACGCTCACCCCGAGAAGCACGGGAATGGCCGCCAGCAGGCGTCGAAGGGTATAGGCGAGAATGCGCATGCCGCTGCAAAGGCCCCGGCCGGACGGTCGCGCCTCCGGCCGGGGGTTCGTTCTCCGAGGTTACTCCTTCGAGATGGCCTCGAAGTTATACATGGACTCGAGCATGGGATTGAAGACGTAGCCTTTCACGTTCTTGCGCATGGGCACGATGGTCTGGATCTGGTACAGGAAGATGTACGGGGCATCGGGCATGATGATGTCCTGGGCCTGACCGTAGAGCTTCTTGCGCTCGGCCACATCGGTCAGTCCGGCGGCCTTGCGCACCAGTTCGTCCACCTTGTCGTTCTTGTAAAAACTACGGTTTCCGGGCAATCCCGCGTTCTCGGAGTCGAACCAGAAGTTCATGAACATGTAGGGGTCGGCGAAATCGGGGCTCCAGGCCCCCAGGCACAGCTCGAAATCCCCCTTGTCCATTTTGTCGCGCAGGGTCGGATTGGACATGAGTTCGAGATTGAGCTTCACGCCGATATCCGCGAAATTGGCCTGCAGGACCTGGGCGATCTGCTCCCAGGAGGGCCGACGTTCGGAATAGATGAGCGTCAACTCCAGGTTCTCGGCTCCGGCGGCCTTGAGAAGTTCCTTGGCCTTGGCGGGATCAAGGCCGTACTGGAACACATCGTCGCGGTGGCCCCACATGCCGTCGGGGATGGGACCGCGCATCTGCATGCCGTTGCCCTGGAGCACCGAACCGATGATGCCCTTGTAGTCCACGGCATAGGACAGGGCCTGACGCACCCGGGGATCGGCGAGCTCGGGGTTGCGGCAGTTGAGGTAGACGTATTCCACCATCTGGGCCGGAAAGCGGCTGACCACGATGTCGGGGTTCTTTTCCAGGGCCGGGATCTGGTCGATGAGGATGTTCTCAGCGATGTCCACGTCGCCCTGCTCCAAGGCCATGCGCCGGTCTGCGGACTCGGGCATGAAGCGGACGATGACCTTTGTGATCTTCGGCGCGCCCCCCCAGTAATTGGGCTTGGCCTCCAGCACGCAACGCTGGCCCCTGGTCCACTCCACAACCTTGTACGGGCCGCTGCCGTCCACGTGTTCGGCGAGAAAGGCCTGGGCCTTGTCGTCGCCCGCGGCCAAGGCCGCGATCTTGGGATTGACGATGGAAGCCCCGTCCGTGGCCAGGGTCTGCAGGAACGGACCGTAGGGGTTTTTCAGGGTGACTTCGAGGGTCAGGGGGTCCACGACCTTCATGGAGGCGATGGCCCCGATGTTGTCGGCCGGGCCCTTGCCGATGGCCAGGGTGCGGTCGAAGGAATAGCGCACGGCCTCGGCGTCGAGCGGCGTGCCGTCGTCGAAGGCGATGCCCTTTCTGATCTTGAAGGTCCACACCAGTCCGTCCGGGGACACGGTCCAGGACTCGGCGGCCATGGGTTCGACCTCGGTTGAGCCCTTGCCGTTTTCGACCTTGTATTTCACCAGTCGGTCGTAACAGGGATAGATCTGGCGCCAATCGTAGTTGTCACTGGACACGCCGGGATCCAGGGTATGGATATCCGAGGGCGCGGCCACCACGAGAGTGTCCTTGTCCGCGGCCTGAGCCACGGAAACGCTCATGAGCAGGACGAGGCAACAAAAAAATGACCGGATACGCATGCCGAAGCCTCCATCAGTGACGTTTGTGAAATTCGCACCGTCCCCAAGCCCGGAAACGGCAGGCCACCCGAGTCACACCCGGTTTCCGAACCGCCCCGCATGGTTTGACACCAAGCTGGCCGGCATCCGGTCTTGCCTTGCCCGGCAAGGCCGGGCGGTACGGGCAGGTGCTTTCCCTTCCGCCAACCACGCAAAAACGTTGTAAAACGTCTCGTGCCGCTCGACAAGAAAAAACCGTGGCCCTCCTCGCGACATAATTAACAAATTCGTCAACACCATATCCGCCCATCCCCTCTCCCCACAGGAACAAAGCGACATCCACTCCTTGGGAAACGAAAACGGCCTCCCCGGCGTTCCTGTCTGAAGGGCCACCGGGGAACATGTCCTGCCCATAAAACGACCGCAAATCAGAACCGCCCCTTCAAGGGGCGGTTTGCTCTGGCCCTATAAGGGCCTGATATCAGCAGCACTCTTAAGAGCGCATGTTCCGACTTCTGCGTTGGCTCCTAACTACCCATAAATGGGTCC
>JBMONM010000045.1:0-2277 GCA_049324675.1 Thermodesulfobacteriota bacterium | reverse complement strand
GGCCGGGAACCGGGGGGTCCGGGGGGAATGATTTCCCCCGGCGGGGCCCGGGGCGGCAGCCCCGGCGGCCTTTCCCGGGACGCCAGTCCCGATTCAAAGGAAGCGCTGCGGCACGTCGGTAATGACGCCGGCGGCGGGGGGGCAGGTCCTGGCCGCGGCCGGGTCGTTGACGGTCCACAGGGCGACGCGCAGGCCCGCGTCGAGAAGCGATTGGACCACGGCGGGCGGGGCGATGGAGTGACAGGGGTGGCAGGCGGCCGCGTCGAGCACGCGAAGACGGTTGCGCAGGTCGCGGGGAAGCCGGTGTTCGAAGAGGGCGGCCCGGGGGATGTCCGGATCGATGGCGGCGGCCTGGGCGAGGTAGTGTGTGTTGAAGGAGGACAACAGCACCAGGTCGCGGGTTTCGGCCCGGCGCACCAGGGACAGGACCTCGGCGACGATCGCATCGTGGCCGGGCCGGCCGGAATGGTTTTTGATCTCGATGTTCACGGGAAAGTCGCGGGCCCGGCACACGGCCAGGACCTCGGCCAGGGTGGGGATGGGCGCGCCGGAAAAGCCCGGGAGGTCGGCCGGGAGGACATCCCCGGCGGCGATGGTCTTGAAGGGGTCCTTGGCGGCGAACCAGGAACCGGCGTCGAGGGAGCGCAGTTCGGCCAGGGTGAAGGCGTCGACATGGTCCCCGGCCCGATGGGCCAGGAGCGAGGCGGCGATGTTCGTGGTCCGGCGGAGGGTGTCGTCATGGAAGACCACGAGATGGCCGTCGGCGGTCAGGCGCGCGTCGATTTCCACGAAGTGCGCGCCCAGGTCATGGGCCTTTTCGATGGCCGCAAGGGTGTTTTCCGGGGCCAGGGAACGGGCCCCCCGGTGCGCGCCGACGGGCCGCGACGCGGGAAGATGGTCGTAGAACACGGATCAGGATTCCTTGGAGCTGAAGGTGAGGTTGCAAAGCGCCAGGCAGGAGGTGCCGACGATGAGCAAAAGCGAGATGGCGTTTATGACCGGGGTGCTGCCGTCGCGGACCTGGAGGTAGAGGTTGATGGGCAGGGTGGGCTGCGAGCCGACGAGAAAAAGCGTGGTGTTGAAGTTCTCGAAGCTCATGAGGAAGGCCACGGCCCCGGCCCCGATGATGGCGGGGCGAAGATAGGGCAGGATGATCAGCCGCACCACCCCCAGGCGGGTGGCCCCGAGGTTGAGGGCCGCCTCCTCCAGGGAGCGGTCGAACTTGCGCAGGCGCGCCGCGACCACCAGGGCCACGAAGGTGGTGATGAACGAGAACTGGCCCAGGACCACCAGCCAGAAGCTGGGGCGGAAGACGGCCAGGTCGAGGCCCAGGTATGTTTCCGCGAAGGCCCCGGCGGTGGTGGCGGCCAAAAGCTGGGAGACGCCGAGGATGACCCCGGGGATGACCAGGGGGGCGAGCATCAGGAAATAGAGCAGGCTCTTGCCGGGGAACCGTTCCCGCTCGAAGGTGAAGGCGGCGCAGGTGCCGACCACGACGCACAGGACGGAGACGGCGAGGGCCGTCTCGATGCTGACCAGGATGGAACGCAGATTCTGGGCGTCGTGGAAGATGCCCACCCGTTTGGGGCCGGGGGAGAAAAACCACTCCAGGGTGAAGCCGTTCCAGGGCAGGGAGGGGAAATCGGAGTCGTTGAAGGCCAGGACGCAGGTGACCAGAAGGGGCGCGAAGAGAAAGACGAAGTAAAGGATCACGAAGACGCGGAAGGACCATATATAGGTCCTGGAATTGGGCAGGGAACGGATCACGAGGCCACCTCCCCGAGCTTCTGGCGGCTTATCCGAAGGCCGGCCCAGATGATCAGGGAGCTTAAGACCAGGAGCAGGAACCCGAAGGCCGCGCCCTGGTTCCAGTTGAAGCTGGCGATGAACTGGTTGTAGATCTGCTCCGTGAACCACAGGGAGTTCTTGCCGCCCATGAGGTTGGGGGTCAGGTAGTTGCCGAGCGACAGCATGAAGACCACGATGGCCCCGGAGGTGATGCCCGGCTTGCAGTGGGGCAGGATGATCTCCCGCCAGATGCTCCAGGTGGAGCCGCCCAGGTCGCAGGCGGCCTCGATGAGGCTGTCGTCGAGGCTGTCCATGACCGAGATCACGGGCACGACCATAAACAGCATGGAGGTGTATATAAGCCCCATGACCATGGCCGCGTCGGTGTAGAGCATCTGGATCGGGGCGTCCACCAGCCCGAGTTTTTTGAGCAGGAAATTGACCACCCCGGATTCGCGCAGTAGGATCATCCAGCCGTAGACCCGCACC
>JBMONM010000044.1:0-19139 GCA_049324675.1 Thermodesulfobacteriota bacterium | reverse complement strand
GAAAAGCGCGGGTGATGCGATGAGTATGGATGTGCTGACCGCCATTGCGGCCAAGCTCGGTTCCATCCGCCTGCCGCGAAAAAACATCCTGCCCCTGTGCGGAAAATCCATGCCGGCCTGTGCCGTGGAGGCCGCCGCGGCCCGGGGGTGCGGCGCGGCCGTCCGAATGCACGTCCCAACGCTCCGCGATACTTGCTCGACGCCGTAGCCCGAGGCCGAACCGCTTCCCGGGTGGAACCAGGACCATGACCCTCCGACCGCACAGGGGAGAAAGCCCCCGGGAAAGGGCTGCCGGATGGCGGCGTGTTGGAAGTGGCGAAGTTCCGCTGAGACTTGGCTGATCCCATGGGTTGATCCATTCGGAACCGATGGGCATTCCGTGGACATTGTCCAGCGGTCATGAATGGTTACGAAAAACGCACCACCCGTCGCAGGGAGGGATGACCATGACCAAAGCCGGGGGACACGAGGCGAAAAGGGCAAATATCGCCGTCATCCCTGCCCGTGGCGGCAGCAAGCGTATTTCCCGCAAGAATATCAAATTGTTTTGCGGAAAGCCTCTCCTTGCCTATTCCATTGCGGTGGCTCGGGCCAGCAACGTGTTCGAACGCATCATTGTCTCTACGGATGATGCTGAAATTGCGGCTGTCGCCCGCCAATGGGGGGCGGACACGCCTTTTCTCCGTCCAAAGGAACTCGCGGACGACTACACCGGGACCAACGCCGTCACCGCCCATGCCGCCTCATGGCTTCTTGAGCATGGGGTGGCGGTGGAGTACGTCTGCTGCCTTTACGCGACCGTCCCGCTTCTCAAACCTCATTACCTCGCCCTGGGCCTGGAAATGCTCCGGGCCCGACGCTGCCCTTTCGTATTTTCCGCAACCACATTTCCGTCAGCCATTCAGCGGGCGTTGCGGCTTGACGATCAAGGGCGCGTTTCACCTTTTGATCCGCGATGGATCAATTCCCGCACCCAGGATCTCGAGGAAGCCTATCACGACGCCGGCCAGTTCTATTGGGGGACGCCCGAATCTTTTCGCAAGGACACAGTGTTCACTTCCGGCTCTTCCATTGTGGTTTTGCCGCGCCATCTGGTCGTAGACATAGACACCGCCGAGGATTGGACCCTGGCGGAATACATGTACAAGACCCTTCTTGCCATGGGTGAAATCGAGGACCGGGATTGACCGGACCCTTCATACCGGGCGCAATATCGATTCGTGCCGCGACACATCTCGAAGGAAGCCAGGGCCGGGAAGCAGGGGGTACAGCGGGCAGGCCAAAGAGGAGGGAAAGGCGGCCGGAACCGGCACACGGCAGGGATGGCCGCGATTTTGCATTTGCATTCGCGTCCGGGATGCATCGCGGACCGCGTCCAGGACGCGGCCGTCACGAAATCATGAAGACGCGGGTCAAGGAGAACGGTATGATCAGGATCGGACTGAACGGCTTTGGTCGCATAGGCAGGACTTTGACGCGCATTTTGCGTCAAGTTAATGACCTCGAACTGGTCATGATCAACGACGTCAATCCCTTCGTCGAGAATATGGCCTATCTCCTGCGCTACGATTCGACATACGGCAAGTTCGACGGCACGATCGACGTGGGCCCCAGATCCATCGAGATCAATGGCAAATCCGTGGCCTACAACGCCGAGGCGTGTATAGAGAAGGCCCCCTGGGCCGAAGCGGGCGTGGACCTGATCATCGACGCCTCGGGCGTGACCCGCAACGTCACCGGCGCGCGGGAGCTGACCGAGAGCGGCAAGGTGAAGAAGGTCGTGGTGACCCACTCCTCCGAGCACGTGGACAAGGAAATCGTCATGGGGGTCAACGACTCCACACTGACGCCCGCCGACAAGATCGTCTCCAACAGCATCTGCGACGCCAACGCCATCGCCCACGTGCTGCACTGGATAGACGGCCAGTACACGATTCGCTCCGGCTCGGTGACCACACTGCATCCGTGGCTTTCCTACCAGAACATCACCGACGGCCCCTCCATCTCCCAGAGCAACCCCGGCTGTGTCTGGAAGGATTTCGCCCTCGGCCGAGCCAGCTTCGGCTGCGTCATCCCCAAGAACACGACGGCCGTCACCGCTGTTGAGAAAATATTGCCCGGCATCAAGGGCAAGCTCCACTCCTTCTCGTACCGCATTCCCACCGACGTGGTGGCCAGCTCCGACATCGTGATCTGGACGCAGGACGTGCCCTCGCCGGAGGAATTCCGGCGGTTCCTGGACGAGCGCATGGCCAGATCGCCCTACGTGCGCGCCAACACGGAATCGCTTGTCTCGCAGGACTATGAGAGGGAAGAGGCCAGCGCGATCATCGACATGCAGTGGACCGGGATGGTCAACGGCACCATGAAGCTCATACTCTGGTACGACAACGAATGGGGCTACAGCTGCCGGGTCCTGGACTTGGCCAGGCGCATCGGCGGACTTCAATGAAGGCCGTCTTCCTCGATTTCGATGGGGTCATCGTCGACTCCATCCGGGAATGCTATGAGGTCTCGCTTCTCACGTACTGGGGCTTCAGGCCGCCGCCCGGACCGGAGGATCAGTACCGCGGGCTTTTCCGGGCCGCCAGGGGCCTCGTGGGTCCGGCCCGCGAATACCTTTTCCTGCACGAGGCCGTGCGCGCCTGCCTGGGCGACCCCGACGAAGACCTGGCCCAAGCCTTCGCCAAGGCCAGGGGAAGGTTCTCCCCCGGCGAGGTCGAACGCTTCGAGGCCATATTCTTCGCCTGTCGCGCCTTCGTCAGCCGCGACCGGCAGCGCTGGCTGGCCCTCCACTCGCTGACGGACTTTGGCAGGTCGCTGGTCGGGCGCGAGCTTCCCCACCACTATATCATCACCACCAAGGACGAGGATTCCGTCAGGCTTCTGCTCTCCCACTTTGAGATAGCCATCGACACCATCCTCGGACGCGACGATTTCACCCGCAGCGGCGACAAGGCCGCCATGATCGGCAGGATCATGGACGAGCGGGGATACAGCGAAGCGAGATTCGTGGACGACAACCAGACCCACCTGGGCTCGGTGAGCGATCCAAGGATCCGGCTTGTCTTCGCAGATTGGGGATACGGATCATTGCTCGGTCAAGACATCAACAGACAGGGTGCAGCATGAACATCGGACTCGTCATCGGCAAAAAGAACAGTATGGGCGTTCCCGGCAAAAACCTGCGACCGGTGCTGGGCCGCCCGGCGGCGGAATACGCCTTCATCGCCGGGTCGCACGCGACCATCGACCGGTTGTACGTCTCCACCGACGACGAGGTCATCGCCTCCATCGGATCGCGCTACGGGGCCAAACACATCGCAAGGCCGGCCGAGTTGGCCACGCCCGATGCCCTGACCGAGGACGCCCTGCTCCACGCCTGGGAGCACATCCGCAAAGATACCGGCGGGGCCGACATTGCCACCGTCAGCCTGCTTTTCTGCAACAACCCGGCGATCAACGTGACCTTGCTGAACGAGGCCATCGCCTTCCTGAACCGGTCGAGCGAGTTCGACTCCTGCTTCTCGGTGGCCAAATACGACATGTTCAGCCCGGCCCGGGCCAGGCGCGTGGAGCCCGATGGCGAGATTCGCCCGTTCGTCGACCTGTCGCTGATGCACAACGTCTCCTCCATCCGCGACGCCCAGGGCAGCGTCTACTACTGCGATCTCTCCATCCAGGTGATGAAGCCCGTCTGTTTTGAGCGCATGGACGAAGGGCAACTGCCATTCAAGTGGCAGGGCCGCCGCTCAAAGGCCATCGTCACCGATTTCGGCTTCGACATTGACAGCGAATGGCAGTTCGTGGTCATCGAATATTGGCTCCGCAGCCACGGCTTCACCGAACACACCATCCCTTGGGAGCGCGTGAATGCTGCGCCCTAACTTCATGAAGCAGAAGCTGGACCGGGGTGAGGCCGTCATCGGCACCTGGGCCGTGATCCCCTCGCCGGTGACGGCGGAAATCCTCGCCGTTTCCGGCCTGGACTTCATCATCATTGACGCCGAGCACGGCCCCATCACCTTCGAGACCGCCCAGGCCATGGCCATGGCCTGCGAGGCGAGGCGGGTCTCCCCCGTGATGCGCGTGGGCGAGGTGAACGCCGACGCCATCCAGCGAGCCCTGGACATCGGTATGCACGCTGTGCAGGTGCCCAATATCGACACCGCCGAGCGTGCCCGCGACGTGATCCGTTTTTCGAAGTACCCGCCCCAGGGCGAACGCGGTTTTTCGCCCTTTACCCGGGCCGGGGGCTACAGCAGGGAGAACGCCCGCAGGCTCACTGCCGAGGCCAACGCCAACACCCTGGTGGGCATCAACGTTGAAGGCAAAGCCGCCCTGGATGAAATTGACGCCATCCTGGAACTGCCCGAGTTGGACCTGGTTTTCATCGGGCTCTATGACCTCTCCAAATCCCTCGGCGTGCCAGGGCAGGTGGACCATCCAGACGTGCAACGCCTGATGGTCCGGCTGTCAAAAAAGATCAACGCCGCCGGGAAGGTGGCCGGAACCATCGCTTCCAGAAAGGAAGACATCCGCAAAAGCCTGGATGGGGGCATCCGCTACCTTCTGTACCTCGTGGACTGCGAAGTGTTGCGCCAGGCGTACTCCGAAGCCTGCACCCTTTTCAAAGAGGCCTGCCATGGGTAGCGTTTTCATCACCGACTACATCGACAATCCCGATATCGAGCGCTCTGTGCTGGGCGAGCACCTGGGCCAGGCGCTTGGCGAACACACCCTCGTGCTCTTGGTCTGGCACGAACGCATCGACGGCGCCTTCCTGGACAAGGCCCCCAACCTCAAGGGCGTGGTGCGCTACGGCGTGGGCATTGACAACGTGGACATCGAGGCCTGCCGCAGGCGTGGCATCATCTTCTGCAACACCCCCGACTACGGCACCGACGAGGTCAGTGACACGGCCCTATGCATGATTCTCAACATCCTGCGTGGCGTCACGCGCTACGACCATCTCTGCCGGGGCTTCGGCCCCTCTTGGCAAGAAAACGTCATCGGCTCGCTTCGCCGCTCCTCGCGGCAGGTGCTCGGCGTCCTCGGCGCAGGGCGTATCGGCGGGCTTGTGGCTCTCAAGGCCAAGGCGCTCAACATCCCGGTCCTGATCTACGACCCCTACCGCGATTCGGGCTATGAAAAGCTCCTTGGCGTTGGTCGCGCCACCACCCTGGACGAACTGCTCGACCAAGCCGACATCATCACCATCCATACCCCCTTGACCCCCGAAACCGAGGGGATGGTGGACGAGACATTCATCGCGGCCATGAAGCCCGGGGCCTCGCTGGTCAACACGGCGCGGGGGCGGATCGCACGCGACCTGGATTTGTTCTACGAGCCCCTGCGGTCCGGCGCGCTGTCCTGCCTGGGGCTGGACGTGCTGCCCACGGAGCCGCCCGTGCCCGGCAGGCTCATCACGGCCTGGAGGGCCAGGGAGCCCTGGCTCGATGGCCGGGTGATCATCAACCCGCACACCTCCTACTTCTCACAAGAGGCCGCCGAGGAGATGCGCAGCAAGACCGCCCGTAACGCCCTGAGGATCCTCAAGGGCCAGCCTCCGCTCAACCGCATCGTCTGAGGCGGACGAAAGGCGGTTCAGAGGTCCGCATGAAGGTCCTGACCCTCTTTTCCACCTCCATCGGGGAAATCGACTGGATCCTGCCCGCGCTCGTGGTGCTCAAACGCGATTACGGAGCCAGCATCGTGGCCGCCTTCCACTCTCCACAGCTGTACTCCAAGCTCGGGCAGAACCCCTTCTTGGCCCAGACCCTGCGCGATACGGCCCAGATATGCCTCGAACCGAGGCGGCATGCTCTCGCGGAGCATGCGCCCGAATCCTTCGACGTGCTGCTCAAGGACGACACCGGCGACAGCTTCACTCCCCAGCGCGCCCGGTACGTGGAGGCCTGCGCCCGGGCTAGAAACGTGGTCTTTCCGTGCAGCGGCGTCATCTACGGCCTGGCCGAGGACACTCCCGAGTCCATCACGGCTATAGAACTGCGCGTGGCCGAGGTCATGGGCTTTCCGCCGGTGGAGTGGGGCCGATGCGATCTGTGCCTGTGTGGCAGTTCCCACGACATCCCCGTCCTGTCGCTGCGCTACCCGCCGGAGAGCATCCGTGCCGTGGGCTTCCCCCGCTACGACGAATGGTGGCTGCGTCAACTGCTAGAGGAGGGCCGGGGCAGGCTCGAGCGTGAACGGGCTTTCCTGCACGGCCGCACGGGCGTGCTTTTCGTCATACGTGGCCCCCATCCGCTCTACCTGGCCAGCCAAGATTATGACTACCTCATGCGCACCTTCTGTGCGGCCGCGATGGAGACGCCCGGGCTGGCGGTCGTGATCAAGCCCCACCCCAGGCAGTCCGAGGAAGACCTGACCCGCTTTCTGGAGGCCTACCCCAAGGACCGCTTCATGATCTCCCAGCAGCCGATCATGCTGCTGGCCACGCTGTCACAGGCTGTGGTCTCCATGTTCTCCTCGGGCGTCATGGACGCCTTGCGCGTAGGCGCGCCCACCACCGAGTTCTACGTCTACCCCCGCGACGGCAGAGTCTGTCTGGAATACCGACCCCGCCCGGACGGAGGTTTCGAGTCGGTCTATTGCCGGCTGGGGCTGGTAGAGACCATGTCGCGACGCAGCCAACTCAAAAAATTCCTTTTGGATGCGGTCGCCGGGTCCTTCGACGCCCAGGCCCTGGAAAAAGGACGCGAGGCGCTCAGGCTGGTGGCCCACCGGGATGATCACGCCGCGGCCAGGGCGGCGGCATGCATCGACGCGCTGGTCGCGGGCAGGCCCTTTTGAGCGCCCAGGCGCACCCAGGCCCTCCGCGCGTCCCGGCGGCTCGCGAAGGTTACACACTGCGGCCGGATGAACAGACAGGTGCCTGACAGGGCGAATGCGGCACGGCCTTTCGTGCGCAATCCTTTGGACCGGCCCACCGGGGCGCCCGGATTCAGGTCCGTCTCCGCAGGGCCCGCTTGAAGCCGCGGCTTGAATCATGCATACGAAAAACTGGGCGTCAAGAAACCTTGAGGGCGGTGCGGTGAGGAAGAAGGCGACGGAAATACGTACCGGAGGCAGGGCCATCGGCCCGGGACGCCCCCCGAACGGGACATGGTGATGGCATGGCCACTGTGGCGATAGTCGACTACGGCATGGGCAACATCATATCCGTGATCAACGCCCTGACCGCTCTGGGCGCCACGACGCTGATCGCCGAATCGCCCGAACATCTGCGCCAGGCCAGCCATATCCTGCTGCCCGGGGTGGGGGCCTTCGCCGATGCCATGCGCAACCTCACCGGCAGGGGCTGGATCGCCCCCCTGGAGGACGAGGTCCTGGGCAAGGGCAAACCTTTCCTGGGCATCTGCCTGGGCATGCAGGTGCTGGCCGAGATCGGCATGGAACACGGCGAACACCAGGGACTGGGCTGGATCGAAGGCCGGGTGGAAAGACTCTCGCCGCGGGAGAAAACCCTCCGCGTTCCGCACATCGGCTGGAACTCGGTGCATCCCTCGGGACCTGGCGCAACGGCCCTGTTTCGCGGCCTGTCCGACGGGGAGGATTTCTATTTCGTGCACAGTTACGCCTTCGTCCCAGCGGACCCGGCCCACTGCGCCGCCGTGTGCGACCACGGCGGGGCCTTCTGCGCGGCCGTGGTCAAAAGCAACGTGCTGGGCACGCAGTTTCACCCGGAAAAAAGCCAGCGCGCGGGCTGGCGGGTGCTCTCCAACTTCCTGGGCTGAAAAGGCGGGCTTTGCCATGCTCAAGACGCGACTGATCCCCGTGCTGCTGCTCAAGGATGGCCTGTTGGTGCGCAGCGAGGGCTTTTCCTACCACCAGATCATCGGCGACCCCCTGCATGAGGTCCAGCGCCTCTCCGAATGGAACGTGGACGAACTGCTCTACATCGACATTTCGCACGGCGAGGTCTACGACCAGCGCCGCGACGACACCATTCACGGGACGCTCAACACCCCGTTGGACATCCTGGACGCGGTCAGCCGCTCATGCTTTATGCCCCTGACCTGGGGCGGCAGGATCACCTCGGTAGCGGACATGCGCCGCTTCATCAGCCGCGGCGCGGACAAGATCACCATCAACAGCGCGGCCTTCCGCAACCCGGAGCTCATCACGCAGGGCGCGGCCATGTTCGGCAGCCAGGCCATCGTGGTCAGCATTGACGCCAGGCGCACGGAAGACGGCTACCGGGCGTTCATCGACGGCGGCAGGACCGATACCGGGGCCGATCCCGCCGACTGGGCCGCCGACGCCCAGCGTCTGGGCGCTGGCGAAATCTTTCTGCAAAGCATCGACCGCGACGGCACGGGCGAAGGCTACGACCTGGACCTCATCTCCCGCGTGGCCCAGGCCACGAACATCCCGGTGATCGCCTGCGGCGGCGTGGGTGCTTTTTCCGACTACGTCGAAGGCGTCCGCGCCGGGGCCTCGGCCGTGGCTGCGGCGAACATATGGCATTTCAAGGAACTGGCCGACGCCCTGGGCAAAAAGGCCATGATGCGCGCGGGCGTACCCGTCCGGCTCGGGAGTGCGTGAGCCCCTGCCGCACTCGGACGAAACCCGACAGCCGCCTTAGGAGAACACATGCAGAAGATTCAATATTGCACCCGGTGCGTCATCCCCGGCAGCGCGGCCACACCCGTGATCTTCAACGCGGAAGGCGTCTGTTCGGCCTGTGTGGTCTCGACGATGAAGGACCGCATCGACTGGGACCGCCGCCGCAAGATGCTCTTCGATCTCGCCGACGAGTACCGTAGCGAGGAAAACTACGATATCATCGTGCCTGTCAGCGGCGGCAAGGACAGCTACTTCCAGGTCCACGTTGCACGAAACGTCCTGGGGCTCAAGCCATTGCTCGTCACTTACCACGGCAACAACTACCTGCCTGAAGGCGAATACAACCTGCACCGAATGAGGGAGGTCTTCGACTGCGACCACATCATCGTCAGGCCATCGGTGGACGTTCTGATCAAGATGAACCGTATCGGCTTCAAGCTTCAGGGCGACATGAACTGGCATGCCCACTGCGGCATTTTCACTGTACCCATTCAGGTGGCGGTGCGCTACAAAGTGCCGCTGATCCTCTGGGGCGAGCAGGGCTTCATGGATGTGGGCGGCATGTACTCCTACAACGATTTCATCGAATTCACGGCCAAATTCCGCAAGGAACACGCCCTGCGCGGCTACGACTGGAACAATTTTACCGACCGGGGCCTGGACGCCCTGGGTCGCGGCGAACTCAAGGAGGGACTCACGCCCAAGGACCTGCTTTGGGCCGTCTACCCCACCGACGAGGAGATCGCCCGGGCCGGGGTCAGGGGTATCTACCTTTCCAACTACATGCCCTGGGACGCCAACGACCATGTCCGCCTGGTCAAGGACCTCTATGGCTGGCAGGAAGCTCGCCAGCCTTTCCAGCGCACCTACCGCCGCATGTCCAACCTGGATGACATGCACGAGAACGGCATCCACGACTACCTCAAGTTCGTCAAATTCGGCTACGGCAGGGGGACCGACCACTCCTGCAAGGACATCCGCGCCGGAATCATGACCCGCGAACAGGGCATCGAGATGGTGCGCCGCTATGACCACGTCAAGCCCGACAGGGACCTCTCGCGTTGGCTGCAATACGTGGGCATGACGGAGGAAGAGTTCGACCACACGTGCGACGGCTTCCGGGACAGGCGCGTCTGGTGGGTCGAAAACGGCCAGTGGTTCAAGGACACCCTCTGGGGTGGCCCCCAGGCCTTCGGACCGGTGCGCGCCGGAGCAGGATCATGAGCGCCTCCATCAAGGAACGCATCCGGCAATCGGCTGTGGTGGCGGACCATGCCCTCGTGCCCGCGTTCCCAAAAAACATTCTCTTCGAGTTGACCAACGCCTGCAACCACGCCTGTCGCTTCTGCTACAACCACGCCATGCGCAGGCGGCACGGCCACCTGGATTGGGAACTCTACAAGCGCCTCATTGCCGAGGCCGCCGCGCTGGGAGCCCGCGAGGCGGGCTTTGCCACCACGGGCGAGCCCTTCGCCAGTCCCATCATCTTCGACTGCATCGCCGAGGCCAAGCGCGTGGGAATCGCCTACACCTACCTCTCCACCAACGGGGCCCTGCTCAGCAAGGCCAAGGTGGAGCGGATATTCGAAAGCGGCCTGGACAGTATCAAGTTTTCCATCAATGCGGGCAACCGGGAGTCTTACAAACGCATCCACGGCCGGGACGACTTCGACCATGTGCTGGACATGGTCCGTCTGATCGACTCCCTGCGCAGACAGCGCGGCCGCGACATGAAACTTTTCTGCACCACCATCCTGACCCGGGATACCAAGGGCGAAGAAGAGGCTCTGCGCAAACTCGTGGGGCACTGTTTCGACGACATGTTCTTCGCCATGGAGACCGGGGCCAGCGGGCCGACCAACTCCTGCGTGTACCGGTTGCCCTGCCCCCTGCTCTTCAACCGGGCCCACGTGACGTGGGAAGGGTACCTGACCATCTGTTGCGTGGATTTCGAAAACAGCCTGGTGGTGGCCAACCTGCGCGAGACGAGCCTGGAAGAGGCTTGGCGCAGCCCGCTCTTCCAGTGGATGCGCCGGCGCCACCTGGAAAAGGACGTCTCTGGCACGCTGTGCGACGTATGCATTTCCAAGACGGAAAAACCCTATGTCCCGCTCGGCCCTGTTTGATATCCCCGAAGACCGGCCGGGCCTGGGTCCGGCCTCCAGGGAGGACGTCACGGACCTGTCGGCCTTTGCGCCTCGCCCGGGCCGGGCTTGACGGGAAACCGTCGCTTCGGCCTCCCGGCCGCCCGTCTTCCCCCTGTGCCCCTGTCAGCAGGATACTGGCCCGGTTCTTGCTTTCTCTTTGCTGACCATTTCGGAAGCACACACGATCGCCATCCATGACGAGGTATCCGCGAATGCTCAACGACAAGACCATCTTGATCACCGGCGGCACCGGCTCGTTCGGTAGGAAGCTCACTGAAACCCTGTTGCGCGAATACGAGCCGCGCAAGATCATCATTTTCTCGCGCGACGAGATGAAGCAGTGGGAGATGCAACAGACCTTCCCCACCAGCCGGTATCCCTGCATGCGGTATTTCGTCGGCGACGTGCGCGACCTGGAGCGGCTCTCCCTGGCCTTTTTGGGCGTGGATATCGTCATCCACGCCGCTGCCCTCAAGATCGTACCCACCGCCGAATACAATCCGTTCGAGGCGGTGCGCACCAACATCATGGGTTCCCAGAACGTGATCACGGCGGCCATCGCGCGCGACGTGGAAAAGGTGCTCGCGCTCTCCACCGACAAGGCCGTGAGCCCCGTGAACCTTTACGGAGCCACCAAATTGTGCATGGAGAAGCTCTTCATCGCGGGCAACTCCTATGTGGGCTGGCAGAAGGTGCGTCTGGCCGTGGTGCGCTACGGCAACGTGGTGGGCAGCCGGGGCAGCGTGGTGCCGCTGTTTCTCAAGAAACGCCAGGAAGGCGTTCTGACCATCACCGACCCGCGCATGACCCGCTTCTGGATCACCCTGGAAAACAGCGTGCGTTTCGTCATCTCCTGTCTCGAAGGGATGCAGGGCGGCGAAGTGTTCATCCCCAAGCTGCCCAGCATGAATATCATGGACCTGGCCAAGGGCCTCGCCCCCGAATGCAGGACCGAGGTGATCGGCATTCGCCCGGGCGAAAAGCTTCACGAACTGCTCATCTCGCGCGATGAGGCCAGAAACACCCTGGAGATGAAGGACCGCTTCATCATCCAGCCCCCGGTGGATTACTTCTCCACACCGCCCGACAACACGGGCAAGCGGGCCGTGGCGGAAGATTTCGAGTACAACTCCGGCACCAACACCTGGCTGCTCAGCCGGGAAGAGCTGAGCGAACTGCTGCAACAGCTCGACACGGGCGACGCCGCCAAATAACGTCCCCCGCCTCTTGGACGCGAAGGTTTTGCACATGACGACACAGGGAATACACGCCCCCAAGGCAGAGAAAGCGCTCCCCTACGGACGTCAGGAGATCAACGAGGCCGACATCGCGGCGGTGGAGGCCGTGCTCCGCTCCGACTGGCTGACCACCGGCCCGGCCGTGGCCAACTTCGAGAAGGCCATGGCGCGCTTCACGGGCGCGGTCCATGCCGTGGCGGTCAACAGCGGCACGGCGGCCCTGCACGTCGCGGTGGCCGCCCTGGGCATCGGCCCGGGCGACGAGGTGGTGGTACCCCCGCTCACCTTCGCGGCCACAGCCAACTGCGTCGTCTATTGCGGGGCCACCCCGGTCTTCGCCGACGTACTGCCGGGGAGCCTGCTCGTGGATCCCTCGGCCGTGGAACGGGCCCTGACGCCAAGGACCAAGGCCGTCATCGCCGTGGACTACGCGGGCCAACCCTGCGACTGGGACGCCCTGCGCCGCCTGGCGGACCGGTATGGCCTGGCGCTCGTCGCTGATGGCTGCCATGCGCTCGGGGCCAAGTACAAGGGCCGCAACGTGGGCACGCTGGCCGACATCACCGCCCTCAGCTTCCACCCGGTCAAACACATCACCACCGCCGAGGGCGGCATGGCCCTGACGGACGACCCGGAACTGGCCCGTCGCATGCGCGCCTTGCGAAACCACGGCATCGACCTGGATTTCCGCCAGCGCGAACAAGCCGGATCCTGGCGCTACGCCGTAACCATGCTGGGATTCAACTACCGGCTCTCGGACATGGCCTGCGCCCTGGGCGAAAGTCAGCTTGCGCGCCTGCCCCGGTGGATCGAGACCCGCCGCGAACTTGCCGGACTCTACGACCAACTCCTCAAAAACTCCCCCGCGCGATGCCTGAAAACGGGCGGGGACGTCGAACACGCCTTCCATCTCTACGTGGTCAGGGTCCCCGGGCGCAACGACGTGTTCCGGACCATGCGACACCATGCCATCGGGGTGAACGTCCACTACCTCCCGGTGCATCTGCACCCCTACTACCACGAACGTTTCGGTACCGGCCCCGGGCTCTGCCCCGTCGCCGAAGCCGCCGCCGAGGAGATCCTGACGCTGCCGCTCTTCCCCTCCATGGCCCGGGACGACGTTCGCCACGTGGTCACGGTGCTGACCCAGGCTCTGGACGCTCTCTGAGCGCATGAGGACGCGATGCTGGCGACATGTCGAGGATTTGACATGATGAACCACAAAATCAAACGCAAAGAAACTGCCGCCTTTATGACCCGGCGGACCTCGACAGACACCTTGGCGATTCCATGGGGGGAACATCGAAACAGGACCGTTTCTTGCCCGCAAAACGGCCGGTTCCTGATCAACAGCCTCGAAACCGTCCGATATGATGTGAATTTTTTGGCTGTCATGCTTAAACGCCACAACACGCAAGGCGCCATTCCGTGATGGCGCGCACAGGATCGCCGGAGTTGAATATGACCTATGACAAGAAAACCTGGCAGGCGACTGAGGCAAGCGGATTGCGGGAGCAAATACATCCTATTGTGAACCGCCTTCCACCGATAGAGTATCATTCTCGATCAAACGGAGAAATAGATTATTGCGGCGCAAGCTTCTGTATATCCAACTTACTTGGATTATCGCGTCCGTTGTTCAGCCGTTCAACATGGGCACACTTCTGGACATGGCTCGATATCATGTTTCCAGAAGAGCTTGTCGATATGGGGAAAAAAGATGCAAACAATCTTGTCCCCTTAAAATCACATGAACTTTTGCTCAATAGGCATGGCTTCAACAATGCCATCGCGGTTGGAGTCCCTTTTCTGTATTCCAACCTCGTCGACGTACCCAGGATCCCGGACAGCCTTCTCGTGTTTCCGATGCACACCACCCAATGCACAACTCTCACTATTCATGATGAAGCACATGCATACGTTGAATATATAAAACAGCTTCGTGGACAGTTCTCCCTGGTCGTCGCGTCCATCGGGTACGAGGATGTTCGCCGCGGGAACTGGATTCCTGCCTTTGAAAAGGCCGGCATCCCATGGGTTTCCGGCGCCTGGAGCCATGACAAGCATGCCCTGGTGCGCATGCAGTCCCTCATGCGTCAGTTTGAGTTTGCAACGAGCAACAACCCGGGATCGCATTTCGCCTATGCCGCCTACTGCGGCTGCAAGATGTCTTTCAATGGCCCCAGGTGCGAGACCTTGGAGGCAGAGCTGGATACGCACCCGCTCTACATACGCTATCCGGATCTCGCGAAGACGCTGAAGCAGCGCGATCAGATTGAAGAGTTCCGGACCCGATTTCCTTTCTTCTTTGTGGAGCCCAAGGACGCTACGGTTCAGGTGGATTGGGCCCGTCAGGCCCTTGGCGAAGACAACAAAAAGCGGCCCGAAGAGATCGCCGATCTCTTCGAATGGAAGATCCGCAGGCTTCCGTCGGGCCGCTGGGTGCCTGTGGACAAGAACGACGCCCTGACAAGCGAGGAACTTTTCGCCAAGGCCACGGCCAGGTCCATCGTCGGCCGGCACAAGGAGGCCCTCGCCCTCACCGAGGTTCTCAAAGGCCGCCAGGCGCGCTTCAAAGACATGGGAATCATCCGCTCCAAATATTTCCTGAGCGTCACCGACATCCACGCCGCACGGGAGGCCCTGAGACAAGAGCTGCGCGACTTCCCGGACAACGCCCAGGCCGCCGCGATGCTGCGGAAGCTGGACGGCGACGCCCAGGCCCGGCAGGCCCCTCCCCGCGACGAGGCCTTCCTCGACCCCAAGCCCTCCCCGGGGTTCGCGGACCTCTATCTGGTGCGCAAGGGCATTCTCGAACGGCTCAACCAGGCCATCCCCCTTTTCGCCGGCACCCTGCTCGACGTCGGCTGCGGCCAGATGCCCTACCGGGACCACATCCTGGCCCACAACCCGAAGATCACCCGCTATGTCGGCCTCGACTTCGCCTCGGGCAAATACGCCGAGCGCAAAAAGCCCGACCTGACCTGGGACGGCCGGGTGATCCCCCTGCCCGACGGCGGCGCGGACTGCGCCATGGTCACGGAGGTCTTGGAGCATTGCCCCGATCCCCTGCCGGTGCTTACGGAGATCCGTCGGGTGCTGGCCCCCGGCGGCATCCTCTTTTTCACGGTCCCGTTTCTGTGGCCCATCCACGACGCGCCCCATGACCACTACCGCTACACGCCCTATGCCCTGGAGCGGCTTTTGGCCGAAGCCGGATTCGAGGACGCGCGCATCCAGGCCCTGGGCGGCGGGAACGCCGCCCTGGCCCAGATGATCGGCCTGTGGCTGCGCCGCGCCCCCATGTCCGGCCAGGCCCGCGAGCAGCTGACCCGGGACCTGTTCCCGTTTTACGAGGAACTGGCGCGCACCGACGCCGTGCCCACGGATTTCACCAAAAACCCCATGATCACGGGCCTTTCCGGGACGGCCAAAGCGCCCCTGGCCCGTCGGACCGTTGACCCGGGCACGGACGGCCGGCGCGTGGTCGTGGTCACCGACCAGTTCCCGGTGTTGTCCCAGACCTTCATCCTGGACCAGATGACCGGGCTCATCGACCGGGGCCTGACCGTGGAGCACTGGTCCTTGCAGCGCATGGACGAACCCGTGGTCCATGAGAACGTGGGCCGCTACGGCCTGATCGAAAAAACCCGCTACATCTCCCTGCCCCCGGAATCGCTGCGGGGTTCCCCGCAAAAGTGGACCGAGCGTTTCCTGCGCGACAACGGCATCGCCGACCTGGACGACGTCGCCGCGGTCCAGGTCCATTTCGGTCCCAATTTCCTCAAGCTGGAGCCGCTGTTCACGGCGCATCCCGAGCTGTTCACGGCGGTGTCCTTCCACGGCTACGACGGCTCGGCCACCTTCAGGGTCAAGGGCCCGGACGTCTATGCCGGCCTGTTCGCCCGGGCCGACATGATCACCACGCCGAGCGGGTACATGAAGGACGCCCTGGCCCGGCACGGCTGCCCGCCGGACAAGATCGCCGTGCACCATTACGGCAAGGACACCACGACCTTCGCCCCGGCCCCCCGCGAAAAGAGGTCCGGGCCGGTGCGGGTGCTCAGCGTGGCCCGGTTCGTGGAGAAAAAGGGCCTGGAATATTCCCTGGCCGCCTTCGCCACAGCCCAGGCCGGGTTCGACGCCCAGTACCGCATCGTGGGCTACGGCCCCCTTGAAAAGGAACTCGCGGCCCTGGCGCGCACCCTGGGCGTGGCCGACAAGGTCGTCTTTTTGGGACAGCTCACCAACGACGCCGTGCGCCGGGAGATGGCCTCGGCCGACATGTTTGTCCTGACCAGCGTCACCGCCGCCAACGGCGACCAGGAGGGCGTGCCGGTCAGCCTCATCGAGGCCCAGGCCCTGGGCCTGCCCGTGGTCAGCTCCAGGCACGCCGGCATTCCGGAACTGGTGGTCCACGGCGAAACCGGATTTCTGGCCGAGGAACGCAACGTGGAGGAAATCGCCGGCTACCTGCGGGCCCTGATCAAGAATCCGGCCATCCGCGCCGCCTTCTCCGCCAACGCCCGCAACCGGGTGCTGCGGGAATTCGACCTGGCCAGCCTCAACGACGCCCTGGCCGGCTACCTGCTCCACCGGGGCGCGGGGCGCAACCCCGCCGCCCACCCGGCGGACCAGGGACATGCCGACGAGACGGTCTCCCGGGACGAGCCCGGCCCGGACGCCCAGGACAGGGCCCGCTATTGCCCGATCTGCCGGGGGCGCCAGGTCCGGTTCCGATCCTTCGGCAACCCGCCGCGCCCCGACGCCCTGTGCCCGGACTGCACGTCCCTGGAGCGCCACCGGGCGTTGTGGGTGTTTTTGGAGCGCCACACCTCCCTTTTTTCGTCGCCGCGTCTGCGCATGCTGCACTTCGCCCCGGAGGCCTGCCTGGAAAAGCGGTTCCGGCAGGCGCTGGGCAAGGGCTACCTGACGGCGGACCTGCTGGACCCGCGCGCCGACGTGCGGGCCGACATCACCAACCTGCGGTTCCCCGACGCCAGCTTCGACGCCATCCTGTGCTCCCACGTGCTGGAGCACGTGCCCGACGACCGCGCGGCCATGCGGGAACTGCACCGGGTGCTGGACGCGGACGGCGTGGCCGTCGTCATGGTCCCGCTCAAGGGGGAGACCACCGAGGAGGATCTGTCCATCACCGATCCCGACGAGCGCACCCGCCGCTACGGCCAGTCGGACCACGTGCGCTACTACGGGATGGACATCGTCGACAGGCTGCGGGACGCGGGATTTACCGTGACCTGCATTGAAACGGCCGACATCTGCGCCCCGAAGGACATCCAACGCATGCGGCTCGGCGCCAACAGGATGTTCGTGTGCCGCAAGGGCGGCCGGAGGCGGACCGCCGGCCCGGCCGCCGCCTCCGGGGATGCGCCATCCGGCCATGCCGGCCGGGAGGCCAGGGCCCGGAACCTGCGCGCCACCGCGCAACACTGGTCGGCGTCCAGGACCGCCCCGCGCACCCGGTGGTGGATGCACCCGGCCATCCTGCGCCATGTCAACGCCCTGGTCTGCGGCAGTCCCGTGGAGGGTCCCTGGGCCGGCCTCGAACAGCGCATGAGGGAACTGGCCGGCGGGAACGGCTTCCGGCGCGGGCTGTCCGTGGGCTGCGGCAGCGCTTCCAAGGAGCTGCATCTTTTGCAGGAAGGCCTTGTCGGACACTTCGACCTGTTCGAGATCAGCCAGGAACGCGCCGCCGCCGGAGAGGCCGAGGCCGGACGGCTCGGCGTGGCCGAACGCGCGGTTTTCCATGTCCGAGACGCCTTCGGCATGGAACTGGACGACCGGTACGACCTTGTCTACTGGAACAACGCCCTGCACCACATGTTCGACGTCAGGCAGGCCCTGGTGTGGAGCCGGGAGCGGCTGCGCCCCGGCGGTTGGCTGGTGATGGACGACTATGTGGGGGCCACGCGCTTCCAATGGCCGGACGCCCACCTGGACATCGCCAGCCGGGTGCGCCGGTCCCTGCCGGAAAGGCTTTTGCGCGATCCGGCGGACCCGGGGCGGCAGTGCCCGCAACGTGTGACCCGGCCGACCCTGCACAGCATGCTCGCCGCCGATCCCTCGGAGGCCGCCGACAGCGACAGCATCCTTCCCGCCCTGCCCCAGGTGTTTCCCGGGGTCCGGATCATCCCGACCGGCGGCGTGGTGTACAATCTGGCCCTCAAGGACATCATCGCCAACTTCGGGGACCCGGACGCGGACCGGCTTCGGGAACTGCTCGACTACGACGCGGAACTGGCGGCCCGGGGGCAGACGCAGTACGCCTGCGCCTTTGCCTCCAAACAGGCGGCCTGACAGGCATGACTCGCGATCCCCGGACATTCAAGGTGGCCTTCGCCGTGACCGAGGCCGGCCCGAACGTGGCGGCGGGGGACTATTTCACCGCCCTGGAACTCGGCTCCGCCCTGCGCAAGGCCTTGCGCTGGGAGGTGGCCTGGCTGCCGCAGGCTCACTGGTACGACGTGGGCGACGCCAACGCCGTCATCGCCATGACGGATCATTACGATCCGACCCGCCTCGGCCACAGGGCCACGCATGTGGTCAAGATATGCTGGATGCGCAACTGGTTCGAACGCTGGGCCGGAAAGCCCCATTTCGGCATGTGGGACATCCGGCTGTGCTCCTCCCCGAAGGCCGTCGCCCATATCGAGGCCGTCTCCGGGTTCACGCCGTCGCTTTTGCGCATCGCCACCAACCCGCAACGCTTCCGGCCCCGGGACGAGGAAAAACTCTACGACTACGTCTTCACCGGCAGCTTCTGGGGCGCGCCCCGGGACATCGAACGCATCGACCCCGAGGCCATCGGGCTGCGCTTCGCCCTGTTCGGAAAGAACTGGGAGGACCATCCGCAGTTTCGGGCATATTACAAGGGGTTCGTCCCCTATCACGCCATGCCCAGGATCTACAACCAGTCCCGGCTCCTGGTGGACGACGCCAACAGCGTCACCAAGCAGTGGGGATCGGTCAACAGCCGGGTGTTCGACGCCCTGGCCTCGGGAACCCTGGTCGTCACCAACAGCGCCTCCGCCGCCGAACTCTTCGACAACCAGCTCCCGGTTTACCATTCCCCGGACACCCTGCGCGAGGTCCTGACCGGCTATCTCGACGATCCCGGGCGCTACCGGGAGACACTGGAGGCCCT
>JBMONM010000043.1:0-2328 GCA_049324675.1 Thermodesulfobacteriota bacterium | reverse complement strand
GGAACGCGGAGCGTTCCGGGGGAATCCCGCCGCGTGACACGGGTGCAGGGGGCTGAGCCCCCTGCCGGGGGGTACGGGGGGCGGCGCCCCCCGTGGGGTTCAGCGGATGTAGGTGGGCAGGTTGAGGAACAGATCGCGGGTATAGGTGATCATTTTGTCCATGAGCCAGGGGAAGGTCAGAAGCAGCGCCAGGAACATGGACAGGATCTTGGGCACGAAGGTCAGGGTCATTTCCTGGATCTGGGTGGCCGATTGCAGGATGCTCACGAAGACGCCCACCACGAGGCTGACGCCGAGCATGGGCAGGGCCATGAGCAGGGTCAGTTCGATGGCCCCGCGGGCGATGTTGATGACGGTTTCCGGGGTCATGGCAAGATCCTTTGCGGTGTGGTCACAGGGCGAAGCTGTTGACCAGCGAGCCGGTCAAGAGGCTCCAGCCGTCGACGAGGACGAAGAGCAGGAGTTTGAAGGGCATGGAGACCATGGCCGGCGGCAGCATCATCATGCCCATGGACAGAAGGATGCTGGAGACGACCATGTCCAGGATGAGGAACGGGATATAGATGAGAAAGCCGATGGTGAAGCCGGTCTTGAGCTCGCTGATCATAAACGCCGCGGCGAGCATGACGGTCGGGACCTGGTCGCGGTTTTCCGGGCGTTCCATCCTGGTGATGGTGTAGAAGATGGACAGGTCCTTTTCCCTGGTGTGCTTGAAAAGAAATTCGCGCAGGGGCGGTTCGGCCTTTTTCGCGGCGTCCTTGAAGGAGATTTCCTCGCGCATGTAGGGTTGCAGGGCCTCGTCGTTGATGCGCTTGCCCACGGGGAACATGATCACCACGGTCATGAAGATGGCCAGGCTGGCCAGGATCTGGTTCGGGGGCATCTGGGTGGTGCCCATGGCCTGGCGCAGGAAGGAGAAGGCGATGATGATGCGCGTGAACGAGGTCACGGTGAGCACGATGGACGGGGCCAGGGAGAGCACCGTCAACAGGAGCAGGATTTCGAGCAGGGTGGAGACGCGTTCGGGTTCGGCCTGTCCGGCGGCCAGGCTCAGGGTCAGGGAGGGCACGTCCTGGGCCAGGGCCGTGGCCGGGAGGAAAACAAAGAGGCTAAGGAGAGCCGTCAGAAGGATCGGCCCGTGAAAGCGCGCTGGCGAAGTCGGTTTCTCGGTCATGGCTCTCGTCGATCTCGGTGAGCAGGTTGATGGAATGCTCGGTCACCCCGAGCACCATGACCTTATTCAAGAAACGGACCAGAACCACGCTGCGCTTGGGCCCCAGGGGCAATTGCCCCATGAACGCAAGCCCGCTGTGTTTTCCGGATACGGTGAGACCCATGCGGGGACCGAAGCGCTTGATGAGCCAGAAGGCCGCGAAGATGACGCCAAGGAGCAGCAGCAGGGCCAGGGCCATCTGCGCGGCCGCGGAGGACAGGCCGTAGGCGGACTGGGCGGCGGCGTCAGGCAAGCTGTTTGACCCTCTCGATGGGGCTTATGATGTCGGTCAGGCGCACCCCGAATTTCTCGTTGATGACCACGGCCTCGCCCCGGGCCACGAGTTTCCCGTTGACGTAGATTTCCAGGGGCTCGCCGGCCAGCTTGTTCAGCTCGATGACCGAGCCCTGCCCGAGCTGCAGCAGCTCGTTGATCAAAAGCTTGGTGCGCCCCAGTTCGGCGGACACGTCCAGGGGGATGTCCAGGATGAAGTCCAGATCCCGGCGGGCGCCCTCGGCGCGGGGGGCCTTGGAGTCCTGCGTCAAATCCTTGAACTGGGCCGCATGGCTTTGACGGGAGAGCTGCTCCTGCTCGCGCTCCTTCTTGAGGCCCTGTTCCTCTTCCGAGGCCAGCGCGGCGGCCCATTCCTCGGCCAGCGCGGCATCGGAATCCGTGGACCCGCCGGCATCGGCCGGGGCGGACGGGGTCTCGTCGCCTTCCTTTTCCTGTTCCGCCAGCGCGGCGGCCCATTCGGCGGCCAGCTGGTCTTGATCCTGATCGTCGGAGCCCATGCGTCGTCGCCTCGTCTCGGATTTGGGGTTGCGCGCGCGGTCCGTCGGCCCTGACCGTTCGCCCTATTGGATCACGAAGTCCGTGAAATACACCCGGAGCACGACGGGTTTGCCGAGGGCCTGGTTGACCCGGTCCGCGATGTCCTTGCGCAGGGTGATCTTGCCCTCGACCCCGGCCAATTCGTCGGCCGTCTTGGAGGAGAGCAGCAAAAGCAGGGCGTCGCGGATCTTGGACATGGACGCCTGCACCGGCTCGCCGGGCCCCTTGACCTCCAGGTCCAGGGTAAGCTTGAGATAGCGCCGCCCCGAGGGGTCGGCCAAGTT
>JBMONM010000042.1:0-2337 GCA_049324675.1 Thermodesulfobacteriota bacterium | reverse complement strand
CCGGAAAAAATCCAAGGTCGTCTTCGCCGACCTGCGGGCCCGCGGCCCCAGGGAAAACCGCACCGCCAAAATAAAAAAGCTCTTCAACGCGGCCGGGTTCGCCAAGGCCATCCGCCCCGGCGACCTGACCGCCGTCAAGGTCCATTTCGGCGAACGCGGCTGCGACACCCACATAAGCCCCACCCTGGCCCGGGCCGTGGTGGACAAGGTGGCCGAACTCGGCGGCCGGCCCTTTCTGACCGACACCAACACCCTGTATTCCGGCTCCCGCCACAACGCCGTGGACCACGTGCTCACCGCCCTGGAACACGGCTTCGGGTTCGCGGCCACGGCCGCCCCGATCATCATCGCCGACGGCCTCTCCAGCACCAACGTGGCCGAGGTGGCCATCAACCGCAAACACTTCCGCACGGTCACCATCGCCGGGGACATCGCCGCGGCCCAAAGCATGATGGTCATCTCCCATTTCAAGGGCCACGAGATGGCCGGCTTCGGCGGGGCCGTGAAAAACCTGGCCATGGGCTGCGCCCCACGCCTGGGCAAACAGGATCAGCACTGCGTGCGCTTCAAGGTGGACGCCAAAAAATGCGTGGGCTGCGGCTCCTGCTTCAAGGTCTGTCCGCAAAAGGCCATCACCATGGCCGAGAAAACCGCCCATATCGACACGGAAAAATGCATCGGCTGCGGCGAATGCCTGACCGTGTGCCGGGACAAGGCCATCGGCCTGGACTTTCGCACCGACCTCGGCGAGTTCATGGAGCGCATGGTGGAATACGCCTACGGGGCCATCAAAAACAAACGCAACCGGGTCGGCTTTTTCAACATCCTCGCCAACATCACCCCGGACTGCGACTGCGTGCCCTGGAGCGACGCGCCGCTGGTGCCGGACATCGGCATCCTGGCCTCCACCGACCCCGTGGCCCTGGACGCGGCCTGCTACGACCTGGTCAACGCCCAGGCCGCCTGCCCCGGCACCAGGCTCACCTCCTGTACCCTCCCCGGCGAGGACAAGTTCGCCGGGTGCTGGCCGGGGACCAAGGGCGAAATCACCTTCGTCCACGGCGAGGCCGTGGGCCTGGGCCGCCGGGACTACGAACTCGTGCCGCTCAAATAGCGGGCCTCGACGCCCGGGCCGGCCCATGCTAGGCATCCCGGAAAAAAGGGGGATGCCTTGCCGGGTATTCCCCTTTTCCCGCCCGGTCATGTTCCTTGGGCGGTCCAAGGCCATTTCCCCAACCGGGCGGGTTTTTTATCTTTTTTGGAGGTCCGCGTGGACAAGACGACCCTTCAGGCCCTGCAGATCACCAAGGAGATCGTGGTCAAGTTCGTGGAAACCGGCCGCATCTCCCCGGCCAACTTCAACGAACACTTCGGACCCATCTACCGCGAGGTGCTGCGCACCATCGCCGGCCAGGACCCGGCGGAGCCCGACCAGGGAGCCGAACCCGGCGACGGGGCGCCGTGACCGGGGATTTCACGCCGACCCCGCCCGGCGACGCCGACCACGGCCGGCGCGTGGCCTCCATGTTCGGCCGCATCGCCAGGTTCTACGATTTCCTGAACCACGCCCTGAGCCTGGGACTGGACATCTTGTGGCGCAAAAAATTGGTGGCCGGCATCGGACTGGCCCCGGACCGGGCCGGATGCGTGCTGGACCTGGCCGCCGGAACCCTGGACGTGGCCCTGGAGATCGCCCGCCGCCACCCCCGGGCCGCCATCGTGGCCGCCGACTTCACCCTGCCCATGCTCAGGCGGGGACAGACCAAGATCCCGCCCGCCGACGCCGAAAGAATCTTCCCGGTGCAGGCCGACGGACTGGCCCTGCCCCTGGCCGACGCCAGCCTGGACGCGGCCACCATCGCCTTCGGCATCCGCAACATCAAACCCCGGCAGGCGGCCTACGCCGAAATCCTGCGCGTGCTGCGACCCGGCGCCCGGTTCTGCATCCTGGAGTTCGGCACCGGCAAACGCCGCATCTGGGGCGGGGCCTACAACTTCTACCTGACCCGGCTCCTGCCCGGCTTCGGCCGGCTGGTGTCCGGCGACGCCGCCGCCTACCGCTACCTGGCCGACACCATCCGGGCCTTCCCGGACGAAAACGCCCTGGCGGACGAACTTTCCCGGGCCGGATTCACCTCCGTCACCCATACCCCCCTGGCCTCGGGCATCGTGTTCCTGCACACGGCCGTGCGGCCCTGAACACGCCACGAACCGGGGAGAAACTTTTTGGAAAAAGTTTCTCCCCGAACCCCTCTCCAAAAACTTTCGACGCGCTTCGCGGTCCTCTCTCCCCGGCGGGCATGATTTCCTTCGTGCGCCCTGGTTTCCGGTCGCGGA
>JBMONM010000041.1:0-2347 GCA_049324675.1 Thermodesulfobacteriota bacterium | reverse complement strand
AGAGAGGCGGGGGTACACCCGTTCCCTTTCCGAACACGGCCGTTAAGCCCGCCATCGCCGATGATACTGCGTATCTGTACGTGGGAAAGTAGGCCGCTGCCAGGACTCCTCTTCGCCGCCCCGACGCCCATAAGCGCCGGGGCGGCTTTTTTTGTTTCGAAAAAAATGGTTCACGGTGTTGACAATCTGGATTGCCGAGAGTAGGTTCACATCATGAATCAAAAGCCAAGTTCCCTGCCGCCCGATATTCCCGCCTTTCTGCTCCGGGATTTCCAGGAAATCATGGCGGACATGGCGCAGTGCTGCAAGGAGCGCTCCCAGTTCCAGGCCGACCGCTTCGGCCTGCTCGAGGCCGAGCTGCGCTGCCTCATGCTTTTCGGCGACGAGCGGTACCTGACTTCCAAGCACATCGCCCGCAAGATGAACGTGGCCAAGAGCCGCATCTCCAAGATCGTGGCCGGCCTGGTGGAGCGGGGCCTGATCAAGCGAAGCCCGGATCCGGACGACTCGCGCATCTCCCTGCTCAGCCTCACCCCCGAGGGCCAGGGCCTGCTCATGCAGGTCACGGCCTATTCCAGCGAGATGAGCCGGATCATCCTCCAGTTCATACCCCCGGACCAACGTGTCGCCATCATCGAGTCCCTCGGCGCCCTGCGCACGTCCATGAAGACCGCCCGGGACCTGTTGGAGTAGGGAAGCGGCATATTTTTTTGCCGAGATAGTTCATAATATTAACTTCTTTCGCGTCATTACAGCGGCAATTCAACCTTTAGGGCAGCTTTCGTCTTGAGTCGGGCAGTATCAGGATGTTCCTGGCGGATAGCGGTTCACGATAAACGTTCATATTATTAACTATAACTGTGGGAGCGCGAACCTCGGGAGACATGACATGGACACGAAGCGCATCTGGACTTGTTTGGCCATCCTGGCGATGGTCCTGGCGGTTCCCGGCATAGCCATGGCCACCAACGGCGACAACATGATCAGCGTGGGCCCCATCTCGCGCTCCATGGGCGGAGTGGGCATCGCCTCGCCCCAGGACGCCGTGGGCGCGGTGTTCGCCAACCCCGCGGCGATGTGCTTCGGCCCCTTCTGTCCCGCCTCCCAGGTGGACGGTTCCCTGACCCTCTTCAAGCCCACGGTGAAGACCAAGATCGTCAAGGGCGACGGCACGCATACGGCGAACAGCGAGGAAAAGGTCTACCCCATTCCCGCGGTGGGCGTATCCACCCCGTTGACCAACGAGTCCCCCTATTGGCGCTTCGGCCTGGCCGCCTATGGGGTATCGGGCATGGGCGTGGACTACCGGGACACGGACGTGGACACCCTTGACCCCTTCGGGCAACGGCAGGCCTCGGGCACGTACGTGGACCTGCAGCGCTTCAAGGTAGCCCCGACCCTGGCGGTGAAGTTGGCCGACAACCTGTCCTTGGGCGTGTCCCTGCACGTGAACCGGACCACCCTGGACCTGGGCAACGGCCCCAAGGAGGGCCTGGCCGTGGGCGTCCAGCCGGGCATCATCTACCGCATCTTCGACGAGTTCGTCCTTGGCTTCACCTACATAAGCCCCCAGGAAACCAAGCACAACAATGTCTCTGATTTCGACGGCGATGGCCAGATGGACCCCCTGACCCTGGAGGCGCCCCAGATGTACGGCTTCGGCCTGGCCTGGGAGCCCCTCGCCCTGCCCCTGGTCGTGGAGACCGACGTGAAGTGGTACAACTGGTCGGATGCCAAGGGATACAAGGATTTCGACTGGAAGGACCAGTGGGTCTACAACATCGGCCTGCACTACCACGTGAACCCGGATTTCACCCTGCGCGCCGGCTACAACTACGCCGAGAGCCCGGTGAAGGTTCACGACAATTTCAACGGGGGCAAGATGGTCTCGGTCCAGGGCAAGCTCATGCCCACATATTATTACGAGACCTTCCGCATCGTGGGATTCCCGGCCATTGCCGAGCAGCACGTGACCCTGGGCTTGGGCTACCGGATCAACGACACGTTCTCCCTGGACGTGAGCTTCATGCACGCCTTCGAGAACTCCATCAGCGAGAGCGGCACGGACATATACGGGAACCAGGCGTCCCTGGAGTCGACCTTGAGTGAAAGCAGCCTGGGGATCGGCCTGAGCTGGGCCTTCTAGGCGGACCGGATTCCGGCAGTCCCGGCCTGGCTGGGACACCACGGCCCCCGGGTGCGAAGCCGCGCCCGGGGGCCTTTTTGTGGAAAAGAAAACCCCCCGCTATGCGGGGGGTTCTGATATGGCGAAGCCGTTGATAATCCTAGAAATAGTCGCTCTCCGTGCTAGGAAGAAGTTGTCCCGACTTCAACCCATCACAAAGGA
>JBMONM010000040.1:0-19983 GCA_049324675.1 Thermodesulfobacteriota bacterium | reverse complement strand
GGGAAACTTCTTTCAAGAAGTTTCCCCCAGAATCTTCTCTTCCCCCCTCCTAAGGCACCAAGGGCGCCAGATCGAGTCCGCTCTCCACGGGCAGCCCCAGCATCAGGTTGGCGCAGGCCAGGGCCTGTCCCGAGGCGCCGCGGCACAGGTTGTCGATGGCCGTGACGATGATCAGCCGCCCCGTGCGTCCGTCCAGCACCAGGCCGATGTCGCAGAACATGGTGCCGCGCACGTATCTGGTCTCGGGCAGCCGCCCCTTGGGCAGGACCCGCACCCAGGGGGTCTGGGCGTAGTGGGTGGTATAGACGTTGTGGATCTCGTCCAGGGTCGTCGGCTTGACCGGCCTGGTATAGATGGTGGACAGGATGCCCCGGTCGATGGGCAGAAGGTGCGGATTGAACGAGATCATCAGGTCCGTGCCGGCGATCCTCGAGAGCTCCTGTTCGATCTCCGGGGTGTGCCGGTGTTTGCCCAGATTGTAGGCCCGAAACGTGTCATGGACCTCGCAGAAAAGCATGCCGGTCTGGGCCTTGCGCCCGGCCCCGCTGGCCCCGGACTTGCTGTCGGCCACGATGCCGTCGGTCTCCACCAGCCCCTTGGCCAGGGCCGGGGCCAGGCCCAGGATGACCGAGGTCGGGTAGCAGCCGGGGTTGGCCACCAGGGCGGCCTCCTTGATCCGGTCCGCGTAGCGTTCGGGCAGGCCGTAGACGGCCTGTTCCAGAAGCTCGGGGTGGCGATGCTCCACGGCGTACCAGGACTCGTAGACGCCGGGGTCGGTCAGCCGGAAGTCGGCGCTGAGGTCCACGACCTTGAGCCCGGCCCCCAGAAGCTCGGCGGCATAGCCCATGGCCGCGCCGTGGGGCACGGCCAGAAACACCAGACGGCAGGACGCGGCCAGGGACGCGGCGTCCGGTTCGCTGACGGACAGTTCGCCGATGCCCAGGCCCTGAAGATGCGGATAGAGTTCCACCAGGGTCTTTCCGGCCTCGGCCCGGGACGTGGCCCGCACCAGTTCCAGGGCCGGGTGCCGGGACAACAGCCGCACCAGTTCCATGCCGGTATAGCCGGTGACGCCCACCAGCCCGACGGGAATCTTGCTCATATCAACACGCTCCGGATCAGCCGGTTTTTTTCACATAGGAAAGCCGCAACTGGCACAACAGGTCCGCCAGAAGCTTGGCCTCCTCCTCGGTGGCGTTCGCCCGGGTCTTGCATTGCAGCATGGCCAGGATGTCTATGGTATGCTTGGCCAGGGGCAGGTTCTGCGTGTACTGCCCGGTCTCGGGTTCCGGGGATTCGCCGAGCTGGACCATGGCCGAGGCGGCCAGGGACAGCAGGAAGGTGGAAAAGGCCACGGGCGGATAGCAGGGTTCGTCCTTGCGCGGGGGCGCGGCCTGTCCCTCCCGGCAGGTTGCGGTTTCCCCGGCGTCCGGGTTCGTGACACGGCGATCAGTGACCTTGAAATCCTGGTTCTCGCTCATGCGTCCTCTCCTTGCGCATCGCGCGGCCCTGGCGAATTGGGGGTTGTCCCCCGCCACGTCTGGCCGTATGACGAAAATACGGCGTCACCATACGGCAACGCATGCCGGGTATGCATACCCGAATCGGGGTTGGGATGCATCCGGTTTTTTCCCGCCGCGAAAGGCGCGGCGGCACTGATGCGGACAATCCCCGGCCAAGGAGCGACACATGCAGACCAAGATCGTGGCCACCCTGGGGCCGGCGTCCCTGAATCCGGAAACCATGCGCCAGATGGTCAAGGCCGGGGTTCGCATATTCCGCCTGAACTTCTCCCATTCCGACGCGGCCTATTTCGTCCCGGCCATCAAGGCCATCCGGGAGATCGAGGGCGAGACCGGACTGCCCCTGACCGCCCTTGGCGACCTGTGCGGCCCCAAGGTCCGTATCGGCGAGGTGGAGAATTCCCCCAGGGTGGTGAACAAGGGGGAATACCTGCTCCTGGGGCTTCCCGACGAACGCCCGGCCAGCGGCGATCTGGCCTTCGTGAGCCTGGACATTCCGGAACTGCTCAAGGGGCTGGCCCTGGGCATGCCGGTCAACTTAAGCGACGGGCTTTTGCAGTTCAAGGTGACCAAGGCGGTCAAAGCCGACCGCCTTTACGAACTCGAGGCCCAGAACGCGGGGCTTTTGTCCTCGCACAAGGGCATCGCCTTCCCCGGCAAGCACCACCCCATGCCCGCCCTGACCGCCAAGGACATCAAGGACCTGCACGAAGGGCTCGACGTGGGCATCGACGCCGTGGCCCTGTCCTTCGTGCAAGGCGCCCAGGACGTGGTGGACGTCAAGACCCACATCAAGGAGCACGGAACCTGGATTCCGGTAGTGGCCAAGCTGGAGCGGCAAAACGCCGTGGACAACCTGGAGGACATCCTGAAGATCACCGACGTGGTCATGGTCGCCCGGGGGGACCTGGGCCTGGAATGCCCCATCCCGGAGTTGCCCATCATCCAGAAAAGGATCATCCGGGCCTGCCGCCATGCCCAGAGGCCGGTCATCGTGGCCACCCAGATGCTTCTGTCCATGGTCCACAACCCCATCCCCACCCGGGCCGAGAGCACGGACGTGGCCAACGCCATCCTGGACGGGGCCGACTGCGTCATGCTCTCGGAGGAAACGGCCGTGGGCGACTATCCGGTGGAGACGGTCAAGGTCATGCGCCAGATTTCGGACGAGGCCGTGGCCTATTACCTGGAGCGCATCGAGGGGCCGTTCGCGCCCAAAAAGGAGCGCAATCCGGCCAAATACCTGGCCTATGCGGCGAGTCTTTTGGCCAACAACGTGGACGCGCCGGCCCTCATCAGCCACACGGTCAGCGGCCACACGGCCAGGCTTCTGTCCTCGCGGCGGCCGGCCCAGCCCATCTACGCCCTGACCCCGGACACGCGGGTGCTGCGGGCGCTCAATTTCGCCTGGGGGGTCAAGCCCAGGCTGATCACCGGCGACGACCGGCGGCACATGGACCGGGTGGAGGAATACGTGGAGGCGTCGCCGGATTTCAAGGCCGGCGAGCCGGTGGTGATCACGGCCGGCCGGCCCACGCCCGGCAACCCGAGCTCCGGGACCAACGAGATCAAGGTGTATTACAAATAGCCTATGAGATAAAAAACATGACGCGGAGATACGCACGCGCACTGGAAGCAGGAAAGGCAATAGCCCGGTAACGCCCTTTTGTCCCGATAAAACGCGAGAGGCCGGAACCGGATGGCTTCGGCCTCTCTTTTCCTCGTAACAACACGTTCGCTCTAATCGCAGCGGTGCCGGTTGCAGGCCCCTTCCTTGATGAAGATGACGCTCTCGGCGATGTTGGCGCACTGGTCGCACACCCGCTTCAGGGAATGGGCCACGAAGCACATCTGCGCCGCCCGCTCCACCGTGCGCGACTCCTCGATCATGTATTCGGTCATCTCCTTGAACACCTTGACGTTGAGCTCCAGGGCGTCTTCGCTGTCCACGCACAACTCCCGGGCCATATCCGCGTCCAGGTCGGCAAAGGCCTTGGCGGTCTTTTGCAGGCATTCCCCGGCGAACCCGAAAAGTTCCTCCAGAAACTGGCTCCGTGGCAAGGGAGGCCGGTCCAGCAAGTCCAGGCCGCGCGCGGCGATGGCCGCGGCCTCGTCGCCGATGCGCTCGATGCTGACCACCATGCGCATGCAGCCCACGATGAACCGCAGATCCCTGGCCACGGGCTGATTGAGGGCCAAAAGGCGCAGTATCTCGGCATCGATGGCGGATTCCAGCCCATCGATGTCCTCGTCGCCGTCGATGACCTCCCGGGCCAGTATCTCGTTTCGCTCCAAAAGCGCGCCTCGGGAGTTCCGCACGGCGTTCTGGGCGTAATGCAGGATGCTCAGGATATCGACCTTGAGCTTTTCCAGGTCGTGCTCAAAAAAGGTTTCCACGCGATTTTTCTCTCGCTTTCGGATCAGGTTCATCCACTTCGACGGGGAAGGAATGCCTGGACCGCCACGTCCCGGCATCAACCGCCTATTCTGTCTCTGCACCCTAGCCGCACAAGATGACGGTTTGGTGAAGAAACACGCATGGTTCTCTCACCGGCAAAACAGCCCGGATTGGACCGCGCCGCATTCGCGTCCGCGGCCAAGCCCGCCCGGTTCAGACGAACCCGGCTCAGGGCCGCAGGTCCAGACCAAACGTATCCTTCTGGTCGAGAACGAATGGACAGATGGCCACGAACCGGCCATCCGCCAGGAAACATGCGGCATTTTGTGCCAAAACATGAGCAATATGAATTTGTTTGCCCGATGTGAGCAATAGAAATAATGGATAATAAAAGAAATCAATATGTTATGTCATATGTGACATATGTCATAGAGGAGCGAGACAATGAAGAACCACTTTTCCGCGAAGAGGCTGCCCCCAAGGTTTTACGCCATGCGCCATCTCCTCGATTCCAGGCTTTGAGCGCGCGGCCAACGGCATGACGCTGTCGGTGACAGCGTCGTGGGGGTCGCCGTGTATTCCGGCTATGCCAGACTTGTGGCGCTGTGCCGGGAAACACGGGGAGGGTAACGATCAACCAAGGAGGTTTTGATGTCCTTTCATCGCAGAGACTTTCTGAAACTCTCCGGAGCCGGGGCCATGGCCGCCGCCTTCGGAGGCCTGGGATTCAATCTGGCACCTGTCGCGGCCCGGGCCGAGAAGCTGGCCATCGACGAAGCCCGGCAAACCACCACCATCTGTCCGTATTGTTCCGTCGGCTGCGGCTTGGTCGTGAGCACGGCCAAGGACGGCAAGCAGCGCGCCATCAACATCGAGGGCGACCCGGACCATCCGATCAACGAGGGCGCCTTGTGCGCCAAGGGCGCCAGCCTGTACCAACTGGTGGAGAACGACAAGCGTTTCACCAAGGTGCTCTACCGCGCCCCCTATTCGGACAAGTGGGAGGAGAAGTCCTGGGACTGGGCCATCGAGACCATCGCCAAGCGGGTGAAAGACACCCGTGACGCCACCTTCAAGGAAAAAAACGACAAGGGACAGACGATCAACCGTTGCGAAGGGCTGGCCTCGGTGGGCTCGGCGGCCCTGGACAACGAGGAATGCTGGGTCTATCAGGCCTTCCTGCGCGCCCTGGGGCTGGTGTACATCGAACACCAGGCCCGCATCTGCCACAGCTCCACCGTGCCGGCCCTGGCCGAATCCTTCGGTCGCGGGGCCATGACCAACCACTACATCGACATCAAGAACAGCGACTGCGTGCTGATCATGGGTGGCAACTCCGCCGAGACCCATCCCGTGTGCTTCAAATGGGTGATGAAGGCCATGGAGAATGGCGCGCCGCTGATCCACGTGGACCCGCGCTTCACCCGGACCTCGGCCAAGGCCGACATCCACGCCCCCCTGCGTTCGGGCACGGACATCGCCTTCCTGGGCGGCATGATCAAGTACATCCTGGACAACGACCTGATGTTCAAGGAATACGTGGTCAACTACACCAACGCGCCCCTCATCGTCTGCAAGGACTACGACTTCAAGGACGGGATGTTCTCCGGCTACGACGCGGCGACCCGCAAGTACGACAAGAAGAAATGGGCCTTCGAGATGGACGACAAGGGCGTTCCCAAGCGCGACCCGTCGCTCAAGGACCCCCGCTGCGTCTATCAGTTGATGAAGAAGCACTATTCCCGCTACGACCTGAAAACCGTGTCCTCGGTCACCGGCACCCCCGAGGCCAAACTCACGGAGGTCTACAAGACCTACACCGCCACCGGGAAGCCGGAAAAGTCCGGCACCATCCTCTACGCCATGGGCTGGACCCAGCACACTGTGGGCGTGCAGAACATCCGCACCATGTGCCTGATCCAACTGCTCCTGGGCAACATGGGCGTGGCCGGCGGCGGGGTCAACGCCCTGCGCGGCGAGGGCAACGTGCAGGGTTCCACGGACCAGGGTCTTTTGTACCACATCCTTCCCGGCTACCTGCCCACCCCCCGGGCCGCGGTGAAGGATCTGGCCGAATACAACACCATGATCACCCCGGTCTCCAACGATCCCAAAAGCCTTAACTGGAAGAAAAACCAGCCCAAGTACATGGTCAGCCTGCTCAAGGCCATGTACAAGAACGCCGATCCGGCCGAGGCCTTTACCTGGCTGCCCAAGCTAGAAGACGGCAAGGACTATTCCTGGCTTTCCCTGTTCGACGCCATGTTCCACGGGGCCTTCAAGGGCTTTTTCGCCTGGGGCATGAACCCGGCGGCCAGCGGCGCCAACTCCCACAAGACCCGCGAGGCCCTGACCAAGCTTGACTGGATGGTCAACGTCAACCTCTTCGACAACGAGACCGGCTCCTTCTGGCGCGGCCCGGGCATGGACCCGTCCAAGATCAAGACCGAGGTCTTCTTCCTGCCCGCCGCGGTCTCGGCCGAGAAGGAAGGCTCCATCACCAACTCCGGACGCTGGATGCAGTGGCGCTACGGCGGTCCCGCCCCTCTGGGCGACTGCAAGCCCGACGGGGACATGATCTACGAACTGGCGCAAAAGCTTCGCGAACTCTACGTCAAGGACAACGGGGCCTTCCCCGCGCCCGTCAAGAACCTCAACATCGACGACTGGGGCGACGGACACGTCTACGATCCGCACAAGGCGGCCAGGCTCATCAACGGGTATTATCTCAAGGACGTGCAGGGCAAGGCCCCGGACGGCTCGGACGTGACGTTCAAGGCCGGAACCCAGGTGGCCTCCTTCGCCAACCTCAAGGACGACGGCTCCACCTGCAGCGGCAACTGGATTTATTGCGGCTCCTACACCGGTCCGGACAAGAAGGACAACAAGGCGGCCAAGCGCTCTCAGGAGCAAACCGAGGCCCAGGCCAAGGTCGGGCTTTTCCCCAACTGGTCCTGGTCCTGGCCGGTCAACCGCCGGATCATCTACAACCGGGCCTCGGTCAACGAGCAGGGCGTTCCCTACCAGCCCCAGAAGCCCGTCCTGGCCTGGGAGCCGGCCGAAAAGAAGTGGGTTATCGACGTGGTGGACGGCGGCGGCGCGCCGGGAACGATCTACCCCTTCATCATGCAGCAGCACGGGCTGGGGGCGCTCTTCGGCCCGGGCCTCAACGACGGCCCGTTCCCCGAGCACTACGAACCCATGGAATGCCCCATCA
Source organism: Thermodesulfobacteriota bacterium (assembly GCA_049324675.1). Classification (GTDB taxonomy): domain Bacteria; phylum Desulfobacterota; class Desulfovibrionia; order Desulfovibrionales; family Desulfovibrionaceae; genus Desulfolutivibrio. Next base: position 12,845 of record JBMONM010000040.1, on the reverse strand, counting down.
CCACCCACGCCTTCTCCAAAACCCTCAACACCCCCACGGCCCTGCTCTTCGCCGGGGAGGAAGCCAAGCGCGCCGTGTGCGACCCGCGCTATCCCTTCGTGTGCACCTCCTACCGGGTTACCGAGCACTGGCAGACCGGGGTCATGACCCGCTGGACGCCCTGGCTTCTCGAGGCCGAGCCCCAGATGTTCTGCGAGATGAGCCCGGAACTGGCCGAACTGCGCGGCATCAAAAACGGCGAGAAGGTCATCCTGGACAACCCGCGCGGCCAGGTGTGGGCCGTCGCCATCGTGACCAAGCGCTTCAAGCCCTTCACGGTCATGGGTCAGACCGTCCATCAGGTGGGCATCCCCTGGCACTATGGCTGGGTCCACCCGAAAGACGGCGGCGATTCGGCCAACCTGCTCACCCCGTCCGTGGGCGACCCCAACACCGGCATACCGGAGACCAAGGCCTTCATGGTCAACGTGCGCAAGGCATAAGGAGGACCAAAAACCATGAGCGGAAAAAGCTTCTTCATCGATCTGGCCAAGTGCACGGCCTGCCGGGGATGTCAGGTGGCCTGCAAGCAGTGGAAGAAAAAGCCCGTGGAGGCCACGAAAAACACCGGTTCGCACCAGAATCCGCCCGATCTGTCCTGGATGACCCTCAAACTGGTGCGCTTCCACGAGACCGAGATCGACGGCAAGTTCAATTGGCTCTTTTTCCCGGATCAATGCCGCCACTGCCTGGACGCCCCGTGCAAGATGGTGGCGGACTCCGAGGTACCCGGGGCCATCGTCCAGGACGAGGCCACCGGCGCGGTGGTCTTCACCGAGAAGACCAGGGACCTGAACATCGACAGTGTGCGCCCGGCCTGTCCCTACGACATCCCCCGGGTCAATCCCGAAACCAAGGTCATGTACAAGTGCGACATGTGCATCGACCGGGTCCGGGCCGGACTTGTGCCCGCCTGCGTCAAGACCTGCCCCACCGGGGCCATGAACTTCGGCGACCGGGACGAAATGCTCGCCCTGGCCCAAAAACGGCTGGAAGAGGCCAAAAAGAAGTACCCCCAGGCCGTACTGGCCGATCCGAACGATGTGCGGGCGATCTTCCTGTGCCTGTTCCCCCCGAAAAACTACCATGAACATGTCACGGCCGAAGCCACACCCCGGACCATGACCCGCAAGGCGCTCCTGGCCGGCATGGCCAGGCCCTTTGCCCGCATCCTGACGTAGTCCGGCTCGCCACCCTCGGGCCTGTCGCACACCGGCTGCCGGGAACACCACCCGGCAGCCGGCATACGAGCGGCGCCGTCCCCCCCTTGGCCCGGGCCGAAAACCCGGCTACACACCGGGTCATGCATGCCGACACCCCATACGACGCCCCCCTCTCCCCCCAGCGCCTGCCGGACGACATCGAACGCGAGTCCTTCCGCCTGATCGACGCCGAGGTTCCCGAACCCCGGCCCTTCGCCGGCCCGGCCTGGGAGGTGGTCAGACGCATGATCCACGCCACGGCCGATTTCGAGCTGCTCTCCCTGGCGCGGTTTCATCCTGGGGCCGTGGAGGCGGGCCTGGCCGCGCTGGCCGCCGGGGCGGTCATCGTCACGGACACGGAAATGGCCCGCATGGGCATCCCGCAAAGGCGCCTGACGCCCCTTGGATGCCGGGCCGTGTGCCTGATCGGCGACCCCCGCGCGGCCGGGGCGGCAAAAATCCAGGGAACCACCCGCACGGCCGCAGCGGTTGACCTGGCCGTGGACCTGGCCCGGGGGCCGGGCATTGTCCAGGACATGCCCCAGGCGCCGCTTGTCTTCGTGATCGGCAACGCGCCGACGGCCCTGTTGCGGCTCGTGGACCACATGCGCGCCGGCCGCCTCCGTCCGGCCCTGGTGGTGGGCATGCCCGTCGGGTTCGTCAACGCGGCCCAGTCCAAGGCCCGGCTGGAGGCCTTCGGAGAAACCCCGGACGGAACCCCGTACATCACCATACAGGGAAGAAAGGGCGGCTCGACGTCGGCCGCGGCCGCGGTCAACGCGCTGCTGGAACTGGCCCTGAAAAGGCAGGAACTGCCGTAGGAATCAGGCGGGGGGCGCGGGAATGAACATCCGGGCCTCGTCGGCGGGCAGTGGCCGGGCGTGCAGATAGCCCTGGCCCAGGCCGCACCCGAGAGACAGAAGCCCGTCGAATTCGGCCTCGGTCTCCACGCCCTCGGCGCAGACATCGAGATTGAGGGCCCGGGCCAGTTGCACGATGGCCCGCACGATCTCGAACTTCTCCGGGTTGCCGTCCATGTTGGAGACAAAGGACCGGTCGATCTTGAGCTCGTTGACCGGAAAGCGCCGCAGATAGGACAACGACGAATAGCCCGTGCCGAAGTCGTCCACGGACAGGCGCACGCCCAGGTCGCGCAGACGCGTGAGCAGCGCCACGGCCATTTCCGCGTTCTCCATGAGCACGGTTTCGGTGATCTCCAGCTTGAGGTGCCTGGGGTCCAGGCCGGTCTCGTCCAGGATGCGGCCCACCCTGGCGGCCAGATCCCCCTGCATGAGCTGCTTGGCCGAGATGTTCGCCGACACCGACATGCCGTCCGCCCCGGGATGGTCCGTGAGCCATTGCCGCATGCGGCCGCAGCATTCGCGAAGCACGAAGTCGCCCAGGGGCAGGATCAGGCCCGAGGCCTCGGCCACGGGAATGAACACCGCCGGAGACAGGATGCCCCGGGAAGGATGACGCCACCTCGCCAGGGCCTCGAAGCCCACGGTCCGCCTGTCCGGAAGGCGGAAAATGGGTTGGTAGGCCAGGTATATCTCGCCGTGCTCCAGGGCCCGGCGCAGCCCGGTCTCCAAATGCAGGCGCTCGCTGGCCCGGTCGTGCATGGCCCGGTCGAAGACCTCGCTGTTGCCCTTGCCCCGGGACTTGGCCTGGAACATGGCCGTATCCGCGTCCCGAAGCACCTCGTCCACCCCGTCGTATCCGGCCACGTCGCCCACAATGCCGATGCTGGCCGTAAGGTAGAATTCAAACTCGTCGACGCGGGATGGTTTTTTCAGCTCCTCATGGATGCGTTCGGCCGTGGCCAGCCCCTTGCCCGGAACGTCCCGGCCGTCCACCAGTACGGCGAACTCATCGCCGCCGAACCTGGCAATGACGTCTCCCGGGTCCAGGGTGTTCCACAGGCGCATGGCGATGCCCCGCAGGAGCCGGTCCCCCACCGTGTGTCCCAGGCTGTCGTTGACGAACTTGAAGTCATCGATGTCCAGAAACATGACCGCGAAGTGTCCGCTGCCTTCCCCCCTGGCCGCGCGCATGGCCCGCTCCAGGCGCTCGATGAAAAAGGCCCGGTGTAGAGTCCGGTGAGTTCGTCGTGGTATGCCTGGTACGTCAGGGCCTTCTCGGCCTTCTTGCGCTCGGTGATGTCCCGAAAGGCCACCACCGCGCCGCATATCCGGTCATCCTCCAGAAGCGGGGTGACCACGTAATCGACGGGAAAGATGCGGCCGTCGGCCCGCCAGAACCAGTCCTCGCGGACATGACGGCGGCGGCCGTCGGCCAGGACCTTCAGGATGGGGCTCTTGGAGCGGGGAAAGGGTTTGCCGTCGGGCTTGGAGTGGTGCCACAGGGCGTGCGGGTCCTCGCCCGTGAGCTTGTCGGCCGGGTAGCCGGTCAACTGGGCCGTGGCCGGGTTGACGAAGGTGATGCGACCCGAACGGTCGATGCCGAAGATGCCCTCGCCCACGGCCTCAAGGATCAGCCGCCCCAGACGGTTGGAGGCGGCCAGGGCGGCCTCGGCCCCGGTCCGGGTCACGGCCTCGGAGAGCACGTTGGCCAGCGATTGCAGAAAATGGACGTCGTCCTCGGTGAAAATGCGTTTTCGTGTGGTGTGCGCCCAGAGGAAACCGTACTGCGCGTCGCGGCCGTGGATGACCATGCCCACGCCGCTTTGCATCCCGGCCCGTAAAAACATGTCCGGGACCGTGAACCGCGCCTCCGCGGCATAATCCTCGATGACCACCGGGCCTCTGGCCGATTGCACATAGGCGGCCATGGACCGGCCGGGATCGTCCGGGAAGGAATAGGTCGAACCCTGGGGATCCGCTGTTCCCACACCGGCCTCGAGGCGGAGCGTCCCATCCGTATCCAGGCGCATCACCTCGGCCATCTCCACATCCAGGATGGAGGCCATGAGCCGCACGGTTTTGCGCATCAGCCCCGGGATGTCGCCCGAGGACAGGGCGAAAAGCCCGATCTCGGAAATGATGCCCTGCTGAAAGGCCCGCCGCTTGAGAACCTCCTTGTTCTCGCCGTGAACGGTCAGGTCGGTGACGCAGACCACGGTATAGGCGTGGCCGTCCGAGGCGCACAGGCAGCCCGCGGAAAGGTGGACCGGCACCCGGCCTCCACCCTTGCGCAGGATCGTTCCCTCCCTGGGCATGCCGGGCAGTCCGCACAGGTCATCCCGCTGCGGCCCGGCGGCCCCGTCGGATGGCGCTTCGCCCAGGAACCGTGACAACCGCCGGCCCTGAACGCTCTTGAGGGAGCGGTCCATGATGCGGCCCAGGGTCTTGTTCGCCCAGACGATCCGACCCTGCCCGTTCACGACCGCCATGCCCACGGAAACGGCGTCGAAAAAGGCGAAAAGCCCCTCCCGATCACCGAGTGCCACAGGGAAAGCAGCCGACGGGTATGCCTCGTCCCCGCCGATCATGCCCTCCTCGACCTGACTCTTCGTCGCGTCCGGATTGCCCACGATGCCTGATCCGTTCGTGTTTCTCGAAATCCTGAACTTTTTTCGAAACTAGCCCAGCCTCGAAACAATTGCCAGCATTTTGCCGCAGCGCCTATACATTGAAAAGGAAATGGATGACGTCGCCGTCGCGAACCTCGTAGTCCTTGCCCTCCAGGCGCATGACCCCGGCCGCCCGACACTTGGCCTCGGAGCCGTGCCGCACATAGTCCTCGAAGGAAATGACCTCGGCCCGGATGAACCCGCGTTCGAAATCCGTGTGAATCTCGGCGGCGGCCTTCGGGGCCCGGGCCCCCCTGGTCACGGTCCAGGCCCGGACCTCCTTGGGACCGGCGGTGAAATAGCTGATCAGCCCCAGGGCCCGGTAGCCCTTGGCGATGACCTGATCCAGGCCGCTTTCCGCCACCCCGTAGGAAGACAGGAATTCCCGGCGCTCGGTCTCCTCCAGGCCGGCCAGTTCCTCCTCCATGCGCGCGCAGACCACGGCGAACTCGGCCCCCCGCGCGACGGCGCGTTCGGCCACGGCCCGGGCCGCCGGGCCCTGGCCGTCGATGCCATCTTCGTCCACGTTGGCGCAATAGATGACCTTTTTGGCGGTGATGGGCCGGACATCGGCCAGAAAGGCGGCCATGGCCGGTTCGTCCGCCCCGTCCACAGTGGAGGCGGGATTCCCCTTGAGCAGGTGTTCCAGGAGTCGTTCGGCGCTGGCCAAGGCCTCGGCCGCGTCCTTGTCCCTGCCTCCGGGTTTGGCCTGCTTGCGCAGGCGGTCGATGCGCGCCTCCAAAACCTGGGCGTCGGCCAGGACCAGTTCGGTCTCGATGACGTCCATGTCCCGCATCGGATCCACCCCGCCGTGCACGTGGACCACGTCGTCATCGGCAAAGGCCCGGACCACGTGCAGGATCACCCCGGTCTCGCGGACATTGGCCAGAAAACGGTTGCCCAGCCCCTCGCCCCGGCTCGCGCCCTTGACCAGCCCGGCGATGTCCACGAAACGGACCGTGGCCGGGGTGACCACCTTGGGGTTGACCAGCTCGGCCAGGGCCGCAAGGCGGGTGTCGGGCACCGGCACGATGGCCGTATTGGGTTCGATGGTGCAGAACGGATAGTTGGCGGCCTGGGCGTTCTGGGCCTTGGTCAGGGCGTTGAACAGGGTGGACTTGCCCACGTTGGGAAGCCCGACGATGCCGATGGAAAGCGACATGAAAAGCGCATCCTTTTTCCGTCCCGGGGCTCTCCGGGCCGGTCAGTTCAGATCCCGGGTCCGCAAAACGGTTTTGACCAGGAAGTTGAGCAGTTCGTAATCCCCGACCATTTTGGAAACGACCTTGGAAAAGGTCTGTCCCAAAAGGCGGTCGAAGTCCGGCTCCACGTTGGAACCGGAAAGCTTCCACTGGGTCGTGGCGTCGTACGTCTTCTCCAGCGTCTCGCCGTTGTTGTCGGCCCGGGCCAGGATCACCACCCGGGCCTCGGCCGTAATCCCGCCCAGTCTCGGGGTTCCGGTGTAGGCCAACCGGGTCAGCTCCACGGTCAGGGTGCGGACCACGGCCGGGGAGGCGGGCGAAGGGACGAAACCCTTGTCCGAAAGCCCCCTGGAGACGGCCGTCTGCAGGGTCTGCACCACGGAGGGCTCCACCTCCACGGTCCCGAGCATCTTCATGCCCGGATCACGCTGCCCCACCACGGGGTCCGGGCGGGTGTCGGCGGCCTTGACCACCACCTGCACGCCCCGTCCGGCATCCTCCTTCTCCACCACCGCCTGACAGGCCACATTGACCCGGCAGGTCCCGCATCCCGAACAGAGCACGGCCGCCAGGCACGCGAACACCGGGACGACCCGGAAAAAGGCCTCGCGGATCATTTCAGGGCGGCCCTGGCCGCGTCGAGAACCGCGGCGTAGTCCGGCTCGGAGGTGATCTCCGGCACCACCCGGGCGTAGGTCACCACCCTGTCTTTGTCCAGAACGAAGACCGCCCGGGCCAAAAGCCGCAGTTCCTTGATCAGGACGCCGTAGGACTGGCCGAAGGAGGCCAGGGAGTGGTCGGACAGGGTGGTCACCCGGTCGACTCCCGCGGCCGCGCACCAGCGCTTCTGGGCAAAGGGCAGGTCCATGCTGATCACCAGGACCCGCACGTCCGGCCCCAATCCCGTGGCCTCGGTGTTGAAGCGCCGGGTCTCCATGTCGCACACCGGGGTGTCCACCGAGGGAACCGAAGCCACGATCAGCACCTTTTCCGTGAAATCGGCCAACCCCGCCGGGGCCAGATCGTTGGTCAGGACGGTGAAATCCGGGGCCTTGGCCCCCACCGCCGGGACATCGCCCACACACGTCAGGGGAGCGCCCTGAAAGGTCACCGCGCCATGTCTCTCGGACATCGTTTTTCTCCTTGGCGTTTCCTCACCCGTCATGAAGACAACGGCCCGCCTAGCCGTATATTTCACCGCCCCGCCGCATCCGTCAAGCCGGCCCGCCATCTTCCGCCACGGCCGGTCGGCCGTGATGGACAAGCCGCGCCTGTTTGGGCAAAAAACGTGTCCATGAGCATGAAGCCGCCCCAGGAAACACGCCTCGCGCCCTTGTTGCGAAACATGGCCGCCCTGTTGGCCCTGTGCCTCGCGTTCGCCGCCACCGCCGCCCTGGCCGGGGAGTCGGAGACCGAGGCCCTTGCGCGGGCCGGACTGGTGGAGGTCGCGCGCCTCGACCCGACCATCCGGATCGAGATGCGCTACGCCACGACGAACAATTTCACAGGCCGGGCGATCTATCCCTCGGCGCGCTGTTTTCTCGTCCGGGAGACGGCCGAGGCCCTGGTCGAAGTCCAGGCCCTGTTGCGGCGGGAGGGTCTGGGGCTCAAGCTCTATGACTGCTATCGCCCTTTCTCCGCCCAGAAACTTCTGTGGGAACTGACCCCGGACAAACGTTTCGTGGCCCGGCCCGTGGAGGAACACGGCAGGCCGGCGCGAGGCTCGCGCCACAACCGGGGGGCGGCCGTGGACCTGACCCTGGTGGACGCCGGGGGCGAGGAAATGCCCATGCCCACGGCGTTCGACGAGTTTTCGCAAGAAGCGGCCCGGCACTTCCAGGGCGGGGACCCCGCGGCCCGGGCCAACAGCCAAAAACTCGAAGCGGCCATGAGGCGGCAGGGGTTTTCCCCGCTGCCTTCCGAATGGTGGCACTTCGACGGCCCCGGCTGGCGCTCCTGTCCCCTGCTGGACCTGCCCTTGCCCGCGGCCCGATAGTTACGTGTCCGTCTCCGGCCGGGTCTCGGCCAGGGGGAAAAAGACCACGAACATGCTCCCCCGGCCGGGGACGCTGTGCACGGTGATCGACCCGCCGCAGGCCTTGACGATGCCATGCACCGCGGCCAGCCCCATGCCCGTACCCTGGCCCGGCGGTTTGGTGGTGAAAAACGGCTCGAAGATGCGTTCCACGGTGGAGCGGTCCATGCCGTGCCCGGTATCGCGCACCGAAAGGCCGGCATAGCGGCCCGGAGGAAGCTCCGGGACAGGTCTGTCCCGGCCGCCCGGATCGTCTCCCCTCCCTGACCCCGGGGATGCGGGGGACGGGTCGTCCGGGCCGGCCACCTCGTTCTCAACGACCTCCAGGCCGACCGTCAGCGTTCCTCCTCCCGGGGTCATGGCATGGGCCGCGTTCATGCACAGGTTCGTGACCACCTGGTGGATCTGGCTGGGATCGGCCCGAATGGCGATGTTGCGCTCGGAAATATCACCCACCACGGCGATGTCGCGGTCGATCATGTTCCGGACCAGTTTGATCGTCTCCTTGACCAGGGGATTGAGCACCAGGAGCCCGCGCTCCCGGTCCTCGCGGCGGGAAAAGGCCAGTATCTGCTTGACCAGGTCCCTGGCCCGCCCGGCCGCCTCCACCACGTCGGACAGGGGGCGGTACAGGGGATTGGACGCATCGAGGTCGGCCAGGGACACCTCGGCGTTGAGCAGGATGGGGGTCAGGATGTTGTTGAAGTCGTGGGCGATCCCGCCGGCCAGAACACCGATGGCCTCGAGCTTCTCGGCCTGTCGCAGACGTCTTTCCAGACGGACCTCATGGGTCACGTCCCTGATCAGGATCACGTGGTTGCAGACCGTCCCGATCTCGTCCCGGATCGGGGTGATAAGCACCTCGGCCACGTACTGTGTGCCGTCGCGCCGGGTCTGGCGGGCCCGGCCGGACCATTTCAGGCCCAGGGCCAGGATGCCGCGCACGGAATCCGTCAGAAACGGGTCCACGTTGCGTTGCAGGTCCTCGGCCGGATTCTCCGACCTGCCCGGCTGCATGCCGAGAATGCGGGCGAAGGCCGGATTCGCATACTGGGCCTTGAAGTTGCGGCCGATGATGACCATGCCCTCCGCGGCCTGCTCCACGGCGGCCACCAGGAGCATGCGCTCCTCCTCCGCGCGCTTTCGCGCGGTGATGTCCCTGGCCGCGCCCTCGACCCGGGCCAGCTTGCCGTCCCGGTCCATGACCGCCAGGGCGTTGGTGGAGATCCAGACGCGGCGGCCATCGCGGCGGTACACCTGGGCCTCGAAATCGAACACCCGGCCCTGTTTGGCCAGGATGCGCAGAAAATCCAGCCGCGCCTCCTGCTGCACATGGATGCGTTTGAGGATGTCGCCTTCCTCGGCCATGAGTTCGGCGGGCGAGGCGTAGCCAAGGATGCGGGCCATGGCGGGATTGCATTCGATGACCCGGCCGTCCGGCAGGAACTGGAAGATCCCCTCGGCGGAATTCTCGAAAATGCTGCGATACTTCGCCTCGCTGCGGCGCAGGGCCTCCTCGGCCGCGCGGCGCTCGGTGATATCCGTGGTCGGAGCGTGTTCCAAAGAGGCGCCAAGACGCCTCTCGGGCCGGACCAGGGAGGCACCGCCGGGCCTGCGGCAGACCACCACCCGGCCACCGCGGGCCGGAACGCAGACCTTGCCGTCCTCCATGTCGCCGACGACCATGGTTCCGCCGTTGTGCAGGGGGCACTCCGGGCACGGGCCCATGACTTCACCGCACGCAAGCCCCCCGGCCGCTCCCAGGCCGGATCTGGCGGCCGGGTTGGCATAGACGATCCGTCCCTCCGTATCCACCAAAAGCACCCAGACGGGCACGACCGCAAGCAGGGCGCCGGCCAGGACTCCAAACCCGTCCCCCTCGGTTTCGCCGGCCAACACCCGGGCCATGTCCTCAAGTCCTGGGGGCATCCCTTGCTTCTTCATCGACGGCGCGGCCGCGCCGGTTTTTTCAGGGCCCGGGCCCTATTCCCCTGGATTTTTCCCTGGGTCTGGGTCACTATCCAGAGACGGTATCCGCAACTTCCGTCCGGCACGGTCTCATGGAAAAAGTGCTCATTGTCGAGGACAGCAAGGCCTTCGCCCGAGTTCTCATCCGCAAGATCGAAGATGAGCTCTTCTTCGATACGAGTTGGGCCTCCACCTACGAGGAAACCACCTATATCCTTGAAGAAAGCCCCGAACGCCCGGATTTTTTCGTGGCCCTCGTCGACCTGCACCTGCCGGACGCCCCGGACGGCAGCATCGTCGACTACCTCATCGCCAAGGGCATCCCGGTCATCGTGTACACCGGGGTCTTCAACGAGGAGCGCCGCGAAGCCATATGGTCCAAGCGCGTCGTGGACTACGTCCTCAAGGAGACTCCCGACAGCCTGGATTACGTCTGCTCCCTCGTCAAGCGCATTTACAAAAACAAGTTCATAAGCATCCTGGTGGTGGACGACTCGGCCACGGTGCGCCACCACCTCCGCCGCCTGCTCGAGGTCCACGATTACACCGTCCTCGAAGCCGAAAACGGCGTCGAGGCCCTGGCCATTCTGGCACGGACCCCATCGGTGCGCATGATCATCACCGACTATCTTATGCCGGGCATGGACGGATTGGAACTCACCCGCCTCGTCCGGCACAACCATCACGAGGAAGACCTGGCCATAGTGGGCATCTCGGCCTACACCGAAAAGCTTCTTTCCTCGAGCTTCCTGAAATGCGGGGCCAACGACTACCTGAACAAGCCCTTTGTCAGCGAGGAATTCTATTGCCGCATCACCCAGAACATGGAGATGCTCGAGCTTGTGCGCAAGCTCAAGGAAACCTCCATCCGGGACCCTCTCACCGGCCTGTACAACCGCCGCTACTTCTTCGACGCCGGGCAGAAGTTCCATTCCTGCGCCCGGCGCGATTCCCTGACCCTGGCCGCAGCCATGATCGACATCGATTTTTTCAAGAAGGTCAACGACACTTACGGGCATAAGGCCGGGGACGAGGTTTTGAAGCACGTGGCGGAAGGGCTGACGGGACGGTTCCGGGGATCGGACATCGTGGCCCGTTACGGAGGCGAGGAATTCTGCGTCCTGGCGGTGAACATGGGCAAGGAGGCGGCGTTTTCCGTGTTCGACGATCTGCGGCGCAGCATCGAACGCTCGCGGACCCGGGTGGACAAAAAAACCATCCCGGTGACCGTGAGCATCGGCGTGTGCTGCGATCCGGGCCGGTCACTGGAAGAGATGCTGGCCCGCGCCGACGCCATGCTCTACCAGGCCAAACGATCCGGACGCAACAAGGTCCTTTTGTCCGCGTAAGGTCTTCCCGGGGACGCCCCCCGGTCCGATCCCCAACGGACAGATCGCGACAATCCGCTCAATCACGATATCGCGTACACGGCTCTCTGGGGAACCGGACCGCGGCACATCCGCCGGGCCGTCTCCAGGCTACAGATTGAGCCCGGACTTTACGGCTTCTCCGGCCGCACCCGTCACCGCGTCATAGACTCCGGCCAGACGCGAGGACAGGCAGGCGTCGCGCAGCACCAGTCCGGCGATGACGACGTAGTACCCCCAGTCGCAGACCTTCTTCTCCAGCCCCTCGACCTGGCCCCGTTGCAGCCGGAAAAGGAAAAACGCCACGAACCCCAGGGGGAGCATGACCCACCACCGGATCATGACCCCGGTGATGAACATGAACACCACGTACAAGAGGGTCAACCCGGCCGCGGTCAACGTCACGGGACCCATTTTGCATCCCGCGCATGCGCTTTGGTCCATGAAAGCCTCCTTTGCGTCAGACAGGCAGCCAAGAGCGGTCATGCCGCCTCCTCTATAAAACTCCGGCCGCACCATGTCCACACGGGGCCTTTCAGCCGGCGAGCACGTCCAGGATGACCCCCAGGCCAAGCCCCGCGGCCACCACGCCGTTGATGGTGAAAAAGGATACGTTGACCCGTGAAAGATCGTTTTCGGACAAAATCAGGTGCTCCACCAAAAGAAGCACCGCCCCCACCGCGAAAAACACGAAATAGATCCACGACAGTCCGGCCGCCCAGCCGCCCAGGGCGAAAAAAATCACCGCGTTGACGTGGGCCAGGGACGAGAAGGCCAGGGCCGGACCGATGCCGAACCGGGCCGGGACGGAGCGCAAATCATGCTCCCGGTCGAAGGTCACATCCTGGCAGGCGTACAGGATGTCGAACCCGGCGGTCCAGAAGGTCACCCCCAGACCGAAGAGCACCGCGCGTACGGAGAACGCGGGATCAAAGGCCAGCCAGCCGGCCACCGGAGCCAGCCCAAGCACGGACCCCAGCAGAAAATGACACAGCCACGTGAACCTTTTGGAGAAGCTGTACAGGCCGGCCCAAATCAGAGCCACCGGCGACAGGGCCAGGCACAGGGAGTTTAAGCCCGCGCAGGCCGCGACAAAGACCACGGCGCATCCGGCCGTGAACGCCACCGCCCCGCCGACGCCCACCTCTCCCGTGACCAACTCCCGTCCCCGGGTCCTGGGGTTCTCCCGGTCAAAGGGCAGGTCGGCCAGGCGGTTTATGGCCATGGAAAAGGACCGCACGGCCACCATGGCCACCGTCAGCAGCATCAGGGTCCACATCCCCGGCCAGCCCCCGGCGGCCAGAAACACGCCGGCGTAGGCGAACGGCAGCGCGAACACCGAATGCTCGATCTTGACCAGCCGGGCATACCGCCCGGCCACACCGGCGAATGACGTCATGGGGGCCTCCGGCGGCCAGGGGGAAACCTTTTGAAAAAGGTTTCCCCCTGGACCCCTTTCGAAAACTTTGTCGCGCTTCGCGCCGAACCATGCGCCACATC
>JBMONM010000039.1:0-2383 GCA_049324675.1 Thermodesulfobacteriota bacterium | reverse complement strand
TTACTTGCTGCAGCTCCTGTTGGCCTCCTTGGCCCGGCACTGGTCGCACAGCTCGCCAGTGGTCGGCTTGTCATGTCTGGAGACGTAATCCGTGGTGGGCCAGTTGCTGCAATTCTTGCAGAAGTGCCAGGTGTCGCTGCCGGTCTTTTTCTTGCGATATTCCATGACGGCGTCCTTTCCGGCCAAATCGCCGGTGTTTGAGGCGAGCAGCTTGACACCGTCGAGAGGAGCAATCACACTGAGCTTGCCCGTTCAATGCGATGTCCCTTTCGAGGGGCGTCAAGACCGCCCGCTCACCTCGTTGAGTGTGGCGGCCTCACTTTTTTGCCCGGAGTGCCTCCCCGGGCGAGGCCTTCCACGGAATTTCCGTGGTCCGACGCAAGCAAGATGCCATACACGAGGCACCCCGTCAAGATATTTTGTTCGTTAATGTTGTTTTTAAAATATCTGCGAAACGGTGTCCAAGTATGACGGGTCCTCAGGACACACCCCAACGTCATCATTATACAAATCCATGTTCACCAAAACCGCCACCCCATCCAGAACCAGTTTCGCCGCCCCGGCTTCGATCAGCGCCCCCCAGTCCCGGGGCGAGATCGTCGCCACGTAGCCTTGCAGACGGCGCAGGATGAGACCGGGAGTCGGAGAATGCTCCAACTTCGCGACGAGCGTTTTGGCCTCGTCGTCGTGGGCCACGATGACCGGTTTTTTCCAGTCCTCGATAAATTCCATTGCCTCCGCTACCTTGCGAAACGGAAAGGTCGCGCCGCGTGTTCCCTCCTCAAGCATGCCCAGAATGTCCTTCGCATCCAGTTCCGCCCCTGCTGTCCAGAAAAGCAGACGAAAATACTGCTCGATGGCCTTCGGGCAAAGCGGATCGTCATACCCTTGCCGCCGCACCTCGGCGGCCTTGTCGGCAGTGATCGTGAAATCGCCCTTGGGCAGGCCAGCCGCCGGGATGAAGACAAAGACCCGCCCGGCAGGCGCTCCGGCGGCCTGGGTCAAAAGCCCCTCCCGGTCGCAGCGCCCGGCCGCCTGGGCCACGGAATCCGCCCCGGCCGCCGCCCGGTACACCACGGGGAAATCCAGATCCACACCCGCCTCGATGAGGCTTGTCGAGATCACCAGACACGGCGATCCCGCCTTCAGGGCGGCCCGTATCTCGTCGATGCGGCTGCTTCGGTGAACGGCGGTCATGGTGGTGCTCAGGTGATAGACGCCGTCCCGGCCGCGCAGTCGTTCAAAAAGCGCCCGGGCATGCGCCCGGGTGTTCACCACGCACAGCGCCTGAGGATGCCCCATGAGCCGCCCGGCCAGGGTCTCGTCGTCAAGGGTGCCCAGGTCTTCAACCTTCACCCTCCGAAGCTTCTCATGCAGCGCGTCCCGGTCGGGAAAAATCTCGTGCATTTCCTTAAAACCCTGCGGAAATTCCTCCCTCTCACGCACGGCGGGCTGGGTGGCCGTGCACAGGACCAGCGTGGAACCATAGCGGACGGCCAGCTCACGAATTGCGGCCAGGCACGGCAAGAGATACTTCTGGGGCAGCATCTGGGCCTCGTCCAGGATGATCACGCTTCTGGCGAGGTTGTGCAGCTTGCGGCAGCGGCCGGGCCGGGCGGCGAAAAGGGATTCGAAAAACTGCACGGCCGTGGTGGCCACGACCGGCGCGTCCCAGTTCTCGCAGGCCAGTTGCGCCCGGCGCAGTTCGGGGGAAAAAGCCTCCCCGTCGTCGCGCCCCTGACCGGGATCGAAGGTGCTGTGGTGCTCCACAACGGCGTCATTCTCGCCAAGATATTTCCTGAATTCCCGGGCGGTTTGCTCGATGATCGAGGTGTAGGGGATGACGTAGACGATGCGCCTGAGGTCGTGGCGTTCGGCGTGCTTCAGGGCGAAGGCCAGGGAGGCCAGGGTCTTGCCGCCGCCAGTGGGCACGGTGAGGGAAAAAATGCCCGGCGAGCGGTCGGCGGCGGCCAGACAGGCGTCCACGACCTCGCGCCGGATGCGGTTGACCGGCGTGGGGTCGGCGCTTGCGACCATGGCCCAGTATTTCGGGAAAAACCGTTCGGACAGGGTGGCAATTGTGGGATAACCCTGCCTCCAGGCGGCGCGCTCGGGGTCGAGAAAGGCCTCGGTATCCAGCCAGTCGGCGTCGACGAGACAGGAAAAGACCATGCGGGTGAAAAAGGACAGGACAAACCCGCGCGAATTCCCCGTCGTGTCCTTGAACGGAAATCCTGTTGGAAAAACGTCCGTCACCCGGCACTCCCGGGCCTCCTGCAACTCCATATCCTTCGCCAGCCGCTTTTCCAGCGAGAACCAGTCCGGCAGCCCCCCATGATGCCCGGCAATGACATAGGCCAGTATCCTGCCCAGTGCCGGATGC
>JBMONM010000038.1:0-20308 GCA_049324675.1 Thermodesulfobacteriota bacterium | reverse complement strand
GTGACGCCGCCCGGCGGAGAAAGGGATTCGGACGCGAAGCGCGAGGAGAGTTTTTGAAGAGGGGTCCAGGGGGGAAACTTTTTTCAAAAAGTTTCCCCCCTGGTCGCCGAAGGCATGGCCGGGCTACTGGGGCGTATCGGGACCCTCGCAGGCCAGGCCGTCGCCTTCGATGTCCCGGGCCTTGACCCCGCCGCCGAAGGGCGCGCGCCGGAGGATCTCCGTGACCAGGGGTTCCAGGCCCTGGCGGGACAGGGCCGAGACAGGCACGGCCCCGGGGAAGCGCGACAGCAGTTCGCGGCCGTCATCGGGCGAAATCGCGTCCCACTTGTTCATGACCAGGATGCGGGGGATGGTGTCCAGCCCAAGTTCGCGCAGGATGTCCTCCACGGCCCGGATCTGGTGCAGGACCTCGCGGTGGGAGGCGTCGGCCACCTGGATGAGCAGGTCGGCGGACTCCAGTTCCTCCAGGGTGGCCCGGAAGGCCTCCATGAGTTCCTTGGGCAGTTCGCGGATGAATCCGACGGTGTCGGTAAGCACGATCTCGCGCTCCTGGGGGAAGCGCAGACGGCGGGTGGTGGGATCGAGGGTGGCGAAGAGGCGGTTCTCGGCGACGACGCTGGAGCCGGTCAGGGTGTTGAGCAGGGTGGATTTTCCGGCATTGGTGTAGCCCACCAGGGACACCACGGGCAGCCCGGCCCCGGACCGGCCGGCCCGGGCCGCGGCCCGGCGGGTGCGCAGTCCGGCCAGTTCCTTTTTGATGCGGGCGATGCGTTCCCGGATGCGGCGGCGGTCGATCTCGAGCTTGGTCTCGCCCGGGCCCCGGCCGCCGATGCCGCCCATGAGCCGGGACATGGCCCGGTCCTGCTTGACCAGCCTGGGCTGAAGGTACTTGAGCTGGGCCATCTCCACCTGGAGCTTGCCGGAACGGGTGCGGGCGTTCTGGGCGAAGATGTCCAGGATGAGCTGGGTGCGGTCCAGGATTTTCAGTTCCGTGACCTCGGCCAGGTTGCGGATCTGCCCGGGTGAGAGCTCGTTGTCGAAAAGCAGGGTCCCGGCCCCGCTGCGCAGCGCGATGATCTCCAGTTCCGCGAGCTTGCCCTTGCCCAGGATGAACTTGGGATTGACCCGGGCCACCCGCTGCACCACCCGGTCCGCCACGGAAAGCCCGGCCGTGTCGGCCAAAGCGGCCAGTTCGTCCAGGGAGGCCTCCATATCCTCGCGGGGGGCGTCCGAGACGCTGACCAGAACGGCCCGCTCCCGGCCGGATTCGGCGGGCACGGCCAGCCGCTCGCCCTCCCGGGCCAGTTCGTCCTCCAGGGCCTCGGCCTGGGCCGTGAAATCCGTATCCACCCGGTCCCAGGGAACGGGCGGCAGGACGCGGTAGGGCCTCTGCGAGGCCGCGGGGGGCAGAAGGTGCGCGGCGTACAGGGTGCGCGGGGAGGCTGCGGCGTCCACGGTCAGGGCGGCCACGCTGTCCAAGCGCAGGAACAGCATGTCCGTAAGGTCCTCTTCGGACAGGGGGTCTTCGGAGAGGTGGGTGTGCAACAGCCGCAGGCCGCGCAGGCGTCCGGCCCCCATCCGGGACCGGGCCAGTTCCGGGATGTAGATGCCTCTTTGTTCGCCCACGATGACCATGGCCGGGCGACCCTTGCGGTCGATGAGCAGCCCGATCTGGCGGCCGATACCGGCGCTGAGGGCGGCCAGTTCGCGGGCCTGTTCGACGGTGTAGCCGCCGAGTGCGGGATAGCGGCGGGCGTAGAGGCGCTCCACGGCCCGTATCTGGCTGGGCTTCAAGCCCGTGATATTTCCCTGGACCTTGGAGGCGATGGCGTTTCCCTTGGCGGTTTGCGCCGGGTGGGGGCTAGCCCTCCAGATACCCGGCGATCACGGCGTCGTATTCCGAGGTCATCCTGAAGACGGCGGCGGCCATATCGCGGCGGAGCGGCAAACCGACGTGGAAATTCCTGTCCACGAGTTCCCGCTGCACCCGGGGATAGTTGCCGGGCCCCGGGACCACCAGCACGCTCTGGAAATTCTTGGCCGCGGCGCGCAACAGACAGGGACCGCCGATATCGATGCGCTCGACCATGTCCTTGACGGCCAGCCCGGTCTTGAGGGCGGCGGCGAAGTCGTAGAGATTGACGCACACCAGGTCGAAGGCGGCCAGTTGGTGCTTGGCCAGGGTGCGTTTGTGGTCGGGATTGTCCTTGTCGGCCAGGATTCCGGCGTGGATGTGCGGATGCAGGGTCTTGACCCGGCCGTCGAGAATCTCCGGGAAGCCGGTCACGCGGCTGACCGAGGTCACGGCCACGCCGGCGTCCTGGAGCATTTTCCGGGTTCCGCCGGTGGAGACGATCTCCACCCCGCCGCGTTGCAGAAATTCCGCGAAGGATACCAGTCCGGTCTTGTCGGTGACGCTTAAAAGGGCGCGTCTGACGGGCAGCAGATCCATGCCGTTCCTCTTTTTGGCAAGCCACTGCCAAAATCGGCCCGTCTTGGCAAGCCCCGGTCCCCCTCGGGAAATCGGTTTCCGGTCCCTGGCCCGAGGCCAAGGGACCGAAAGCCGAACGGGGAGGGGAGATACCGCGGTCACACGACCCGTGGGACCGTCTCGCGCCGAAGACGGCGCAAACCCGCTGACGCGGCGAAACCGTCGGAATTACGCGGCGATGCGGCGCAGTTGTTCCGACAGCTCCATGGCGTTCTTGTTGCCGGGCTCCTGCTCCAGGATGGTTTCCAGATGTTCCCGGGCCTCGTCATGACGGCCAAGGCTCATCAGGCAACCGGCCAGGGTGAAGCGCACCTCGTTTTTGAGCGGGTCGACGGCCAGGTAGTCCTTGAGATAGGGCAGCACGTCCTCGATCCGGTTCTGGGCGTAGGACAGGCGCACCATCCCGAACAGGGCCACCAAATTTTCCGGATTCTTGGCCAGGGCCATGCCGAAGTGGGCAAAGGCGGCATCGATCTCGCCCCGCTCCATCTCGATAAGCGCCATTCCCGCATAGGACCGGTCGCCGGCCTCGAGCTGGGCCGCCTGGCGGTAGTGGCCCATGGCCATGTCCAACTCGCCGCGCTGCACGGCGATGGTGGCCAGGCCCAGGTGCGGCTCGGCGTAGACGCCGTCGCTTTCCATGGCCTTGCGGTAATACTCTTCGGACTTGTCCAGGTCGCCCATGAACAAGTAGCACTCGCCAAGTTCCTTGTTGATTTCGTAGTCCAACTGACCGCTCATGGCGTGTCCCCTCCGTGGCATTCGAGGTTTCCGGCCTGCGTCCATGCATTTTTCGCCCGAACCCCTGATGACCGTCCCCTTGCGGGGCGGCCGCAGGAACGTCTCCCCGTTCCCCTGTCCATGGCCGCCCGGGTCGGACCCGGGACCCGTTTTTTCCGGGCAAGCCGGGCAATGCAATCCACATGCCACGTCCGTTTTTTCCGCCCCGGAGGTCCCTCCTCCGGGCAGGGGGCGAAGCGCCCCGGCGAAAACATTTTTTCCTATGACGTTACATGGTTACATCTCATGGAACGCTTCTTGCCTGGACATGGCCGAACCGCCGACGGTCCTCCGGTCAGCTAGGGAACCGGCCAAGCCGCGCGAGGGAGGAATTGCCGATGAAAACCATGTTTCCGGACAACGTGGCCCTGGTAGGCAAGGTCCTGGACCTGCACCTGGAACGTCAAAATGTCGTCATGTCCAACCTGGCCAACATGGATATCCCGGCCTACAAGGCCAAGCGCCTGGATTTCGAGGCCGAACTGCAAAAAGCCCTGGAAAACGACGCCGAGGGCAAGCTCACCCGCACCGCCTCGGACCACATGCCCTCGGCCTTCGACGCCGCGAACTTCCAGGGGGAACTTTTCCAGAAGTGGAAACCCCGGGTGGTGGCGGGTCTCGATTCGGTGAACATGGAGAAGGAAATGGCCGTGATGGCCAAGAACAGCCTGATGTACAACGCCCTGTCGGATATCGCCCGCCGCAGCTTCGAGGGCATCCAGAAGGTCATCACCGAGGGAGGCAAGTAACATGGACTTCATGAGCGCACTGGACATCGGCGCCTCGGCCTTAAGCGCCCAGCGCACCCATTTGAACGTCATTTCCATGAACCTGGCCAACATCAAGTCCACCAGCACCGCCAGCGGCGAGGGTCCGTACCAGCGCAAAAGCGTGGTCTTCGAATCCACCCCCGTGGATTCACCCTTTTCCAAGGCCATGCAAAGCGCCCTCGACCGGGACCTCTCCGGGGTCAAGGTCACCGGCGTGGTCAACGACAACCGGCCGCCGCGCATGGTCTTCGAGCCCGGCCACCCCGACGCCGACGAGAACGGCTACGTGGCCTATCCGGACATCAACGTGGTGGAGGAAATGGCCAACATGATCACCACCATGCGCACCTACGAGGCCAACGCGGCCTCGATCTCGACCACCAAGACCATGTTCACCAAGGCCCTGGAAATCGGCAAGTAAAGGAGACTGACCATGGCCATTTCCCCTGTCGCCCTGTCCGCCTACCAAAACGCCCTGGCCTCGGCCGGGCGCATCGATTCCCGGGTCTCCGAGAGCCTGGCCAGGCCCGCCAAGTCCGGTGAATCGTTTCTGGAAACCCTTTCCGGGTCCATCGAAAAGGTCAACTCCATGGAGAACAAGAAGGCGGACATGGTCCAGGCCTTCGCCACGGGCGAGACCCAGAACGTTCACGAGCTCATGATCCACCTGCAAAAGGCGGGGCTGGCCATGAGCCTGACCACGGCCGTGCGCGGCAAGGTCCTGGAGACCTACCGGGACCTGGTCAAGATGCAGTTCTAGTCCGGATCATCCGATAAACCGACCACCGCCGGAGAAGACCCATGGCATCCGCCTTCACGCAGTACTGGACAAAGATCGCCCGCTTCTGGTCCGACCGCACGCTGGCCCAGCGCATCCTGGTGGGCGGCCTGTCCGCCTCGGTGATCCTGGCCTTCCTGTTCATGCTCTTTTTTCTGAACCAGGTGGAATACAAGGTCCTGTATTCCCGCCTTTCCCAGGAAGACGCCTCGCGGGTGGTGGAGCAGCTCCAGGCGGCCAAGACCCCCTACAAGATCCAGGACAACGGCACGACCATCCTGGTTCCCGAGGACATGGTCTACGAGCAGCGCCTGCGCATCGCCGGGGAAGGGGTCATGCACGGCTCGGGCATCGGGTTCGAGCTTTTCGACGAACTCAAGGTCGGCCAGACCGACTTCGTCCAGCACATCAACTACCAGCGCGCCCTTCAGGGTGAGCTGTCCCGGACCATCGGCGAATTTCCCCAGGTGGACAAGGTGCGCATCCACCTGGTGCTGCCCAACAAGACCCTGTTCATCGAGGAGCAGCGGCCGGCTTCGGCCTCGGTGGTGCTGACGCTGAAACAGGGCGAACGCCTGGACAACAAGCAGCTTCTGGGCATCGTCAATCTCGTGGCCATGTCCGTCGAAGGTCTGACGCCGGACCACGTGACCGTCACCGACACCAACGGCCAGGTCCTGTACCAGCCCTCGGGCGACAGCACCCTGGAGGGCATGACCACCTCCCAGATGGAATACAAGAACGCCTACGAATCCAACCTGGAGAACCGCCTCCAGCAGTTGCTCACGCCCATCGTCGGTCCGGGTCGGGCCATGGTCAAGGTCAACGCCGACCTGGACTTCAACCAGCGCACCGTGCGCAAGGAGACCTACGATCCCGACGCCACGGTGGTACGCAGCGAACAACGCAGCGAGGAATCCACCTCGGGGTCGGCCATGGTCGAGGATGCGGCCATCACCACCCCGGGCGGAGGCGGCGCCGCCGTGCCCAACACCAACTTCCGGGGCGACGGCTTCTCCGGCACCGAATCCACCCAGAAGTCCAGCCGGGAAAACCGGACCACCAACTACGAGATCAACAAGGAAGAGCAGAACATCGTCACCGCCATGGGAGGCTTGAATCGCCAATCCATCGCGGTTATCGTGGATGGCACGTACGAAAAGGCGGAAGGCTCGGACGTGCCGGTCTTCACCCCGCGCTCGGCCCAGGAACTGGAGAACATCCGGGCCCTGGTGGCCAAGGCCGCCGGGCTCAACACGGAGCGGGGCGACGAAATCGAGGTTTCGAGCTTCGAATTCGGGTCCCCGGACCTCTCGGGCGAGCCGAGCCTCATGGAGACCATGCTGGAATACGCCCAGCGTCTGGGCAAGCCCTTCCTCAACGGGCTTTTGATCTTCCTGTTCCTGGTACTGGTGGTGAGGCCCGTGGTCATGGCCCTGATCCGCCCCCGCGTCACCGAGGAAGGCATCGAGACCCTGGAGCGGCTGCCCGAAGGCGAGGCCCGCATGGCCCTGGGCGAGGCCGAGGAGGAGGCGGTCGGGATCGAGGAGGCCAAGCGGTTCGAGCTGGCCAAGACCCTGGCCCTGCAACTTTTCGAGGAAAACGTGGAACAGTCCATCACCGTGCTCAAGACCTGGCTCAAGCAGGAGGCCTAAGCGATCATGGCCGCCTTCACCGGTCCCCAGAAAACCGCCGTGCTCTGCCTGGCCCTTGGCGAAAAGTTCACCGGCGAGGTGTTCAAACGCCTGGACCGTCGGGAAATCGCGCGCATCTCCAAGGCCATGCTGGAAATGGAGACCGTGCCCAAGGAGCAGGTGGAAGAGGTGGTGCGCGAGTTCAACGACAGCATGCAGTTCGGCAAGGAAATGGTCGTGGGCGGCGCGGACCAGGTCAAGCGGCTTTTAGGCAAGACCCTGGACGCGGACACGGCCAAGTACATCATGGATTCCCTGGAGATCGACACCGGTCCCACCCCCTTCCAGGAACTGGGCAACGTCAGCCCGCGCATCCTGGCCCAGATACTGCGCAACGAACACCCCCAGACCCTGGCCCTCATCCTTGGCCATCTGCACTCGGATCAGGCCGCGGAGCTGCTCCAGAACCTGCCGTCGGGCGTGCGCGCCGAGGTGCTCATGCGCCTGGCCAGGCTCGAGGCCGTGGCCGAGGAGATGCTCATGGAGGTGGACAAGGTGCTGCAGAACCAGCTCATCGCCATGGGCGGCAAGGAAGGCAAGAAGGTCGGCGGCGTGACCTCCGTGGCCGAGATATTGAACGCCGTGGACCGGGCCACCGAGGAGGAGGTCCTCTCGGAGATCGAGGAGGAATCCGCCCAGATGGCCGAGGACATCCGCAACCTGATGTTCGTGTTCGAGGACATAAAGGCCCTGGACGACCGGGCCATCCGCGAACTGCTCAAGGAGGTCTCCAACGAGGAACTGACCCAGGCCTTGAAGGGCGCCAGCGACGAGCTCAAGGAAAAGTTCTTCAAGAACCTCTCGGAGCGCGCCGCGACCATGATCCAGGAGGACCTGGAGATCATGGGCCCGGTCAAGCTCTCGGACGTGGAGGCCTCGCAGCAGAACGTGGTCAAGACCGTGCGCCGCCTGGAGGCCGAGGGCAAGATCGCCATTGGGCGCGGAGGCGGCGATGTCTTTGTCTAGCCAGACCGGCGACATCCCCCCTCCGACCGGGCGCGTGGTCATGGGCGTCGGTTCGGCCGGCCCCCAGGAGACCACCGTGGCCGAAATCGAGGCCCGGCGCTCACCCATGCATTTCGAGCGCATCGAGGCCGAATTCTGGGAGCGGGTCCGGGCCAAGGCCCAGGACAAGGCCCGGGAGATCATTTCCCAGGCCATGGCCGAGGCCGAGCGGCTCAAGGCCACGGCCCGCGACGAGGGTCTGGCCGAGGGCGCCGAGCAGGCCAGAAGCCAGTTCGAGACCCATCTGGACGAGATGGGCAAGGCCTTCGCCGAAATCCTCGAGGTCATCCAAAAGGACCGCAAGACCCTGTGGGCGTCCTATCGTCAGGATTTCGTCACCCTCTTGCGCCTGGCCGTGGAAAAAACCCTGGGCATTCTTCTGGAGGAACGGCGCCGGGACATCCTGGAGAGCCTTTTGGACGAGGCCCTGGATATCATCGACTCGCGCACGGATCTGGCCGTGACCGTACATCCCGACGACGCGCCCATGATCGAGGAACTGCTGAGCCGGGCCGCGGCCTCCAGACAGGGGCTGGACCGGTGGCGGGTCAAGGGCGATCCGTCCCTGACCCCGGGCGGGGTCCGCCTGGAGAGCCGGGACGGCATGGCCGACAACACCGTGGACAGCCGTTTCGCCGAGGTGGAGCAGATCATGGGCCGGCTTCGCGTGGACGCCGGGACATCCCCCGACGATCCCGGGGAAAACCATGGAACTTGACGCCAAGGCGGTCATCAGCGTTCTGGAGGACCTAAGCCCGGCCCAGACCTACGGCAAGGTCACCAAGGTGGTGGGCCTTATCGCCGAGGGCCGGGGCATCAAGGCCCCGGTGGGTTCGGTGTGCCGCCTTCTTCCGGAGGACGCCCGGGGCGCGGAGGTCCCGGCCGAGGTGGTGGGATTCCGCGACGGGGCCTGTCTGTTCATGCCCTATGGGGACATGCGGGGCATAAGCCCAGGCACGCTCATCAAAAACACCTCCACCCCGCCGCTTATGCCCGTGGGCCGGCGCTACCTGGGCCGCACCGTGGACGCCTTCGGCGACCCCATCGACGATCTCGGCCCGATCTTTCCCCGCAAATTCCGCCACATCTTCGCCGAGCCGCCGAGCCCCCTGGAGCGGCCGCGCATCAACGACCCCCTGGACGTGGGGGTGCGGGCCATAAACGGCCTTCTGACCCTGGGCAAGGGCCAGCGGGTGGGCATCATGGCCGGGTCCGGGGTCGGCAAATCCACGCTCATGGGCATGATCGCCCGGGGCACCAAGGCCGACGTCAACGTCATCGGCCTGGTGGGCGAGCGCGGCCGGGAGGTTCTGGAATTCATCGAAAAGGACCTGGGGCCCGAGGGCCTGGCCCGCTCGGTGCTGGTCGTGGCCACCTCGGACCAGAGTCCGCTGATCCGCATGCGCGCGGCCTACGCGGCCACGGCCATGGCCGAATTCTTCCGGGACGAGGGCGCGGACGTGATCCTGATGATGGATTCCGTGACCCGTTTCGCCATGGCCGGCCGAGAGGTGGGACTGGCCGCCGGGGAGCCGCCGACCACACGGGGCTACACCCCCTCGGTCTTCGCCCACCTGCCCAAGCTTCTGGAGCGGGCCGGCAAGAACCGCTCCGGCTCCATCACCGGCATCTATACCGTGCTCGTGGACGGCGACGACTTCACCGAGCCCATCGCCGACTCCACCCGGTCGATCCTGGACGGACACATCGTGCTCACCCGGGATCTGGCCGACCAGGGGCATTTCCCGGCCATAGACGTCCTAAAAAGCATCAGCCGTCTGCGCGCCGACGTGACCACGCCCGAGGAGCGCGAGTCGGGGACGGCCCTGATCCGGCTTCTGGCCACCTACCGCCGGGTGGAGGACATGGTCAACATCGGGGCCTACGCCCGGGGGTCCAATCCGGAGATCGACCGGGCCCTGGACATGATCGGCCCCATCACCGCCTACCTGCGCCAGGACGTGGGCGAACTCTCCGCCCTGGCGGACAGCTTCGCGGCCCTGGCCGCCCTGACCGCGGCCTGATCCGCGTCCGCGAAAACCCGCCTGCGGCCCCGGCTGCGGATTCGAGATTCCGCCACCCCGGACGGCACGGCTCACACCGCGCGGCACGGCGGCTGCGGGGTGCCGGGCTTGGTCATGACCAGTTGCCACAACTGCACGGCCCGGGCCCGGAAGGCCCCGGCGCAGGACAACAGATAGTACTCCCACATGCGCCGAAAGCCCTCCGGAAACCGGTCCCGCATCCCGGGCCAGGCGGCCTGGAAGCGTTCATTCCAGGACAGTAGCGTCTTGTCGTAATGGGGACCCAGGTTGTGGGCGTCCTCGATGACGAAAAGCCCCTCGGCGGCCCGGGCGACCTGGGCCAGGGAGGGCAGCGAGCCGCCGGGAAAGATGTAGGTCCGTATCCACGGGTCGCACCCGGTGGAGGAGACGTTGGCGGCGATGGTGTGCAGAAGGAACGTCCCCCCGTCGCGCATGGCCCGGCTGACGACGCGCATGAAGGTCCGGTGGTTTTTCTGGCCCACGTGCTCGAACATGCCCACGGAGACGACCTTGTCGAAGCGGCCCTCGATGTCGCGGTAGTCGCACTCGACGATCTTTACCGGAAGGTCCCGCGCGGCCGCGCATTCCCTGGCGTAGGCCGCCTGCTCGCGGGAGATGTTCACCCCGGTGACCGCGCAGCCGCAGTGTTCGGCCAGGTACGCGGACAGGCCGCCAAAGCCGCATCCGATGTCCAGCACGGTCTGGCCGGGCCTGACGTCGAGTTTGCGGCGGATGAGGTCGAGCTTGCGCTCCTGGGCCGCCTCCAGGCCGTCGACGCCGTCAAAATAGGCGCAACTGTACTGATTGTGGGGATCGAGCCAGGACAGAAACATGTCGTTGCCCAGGTCGTAGTGCCGCCTGGCCACGATCTTGGACGTGCGGCGCGTCTGGCGGTTGAAAATCCGTTCCAGAAGCGCGTCGAGCACAAGCGGCAGGCTTTTTCTGGCCCAGGCGTCCAGTTCGGCGGCGCACACGCGGTGGAAGAACTCGTCGAGGCGGTCGCAGTCCCACCACTTTTCCATGTAGGCTTGGCCGAGGCCCAGGCTTTTGTCGCGCAGGACGCGGGGGAAAAGCGCCGGATCGTGGACCCGGATGTCCCACGGTTCCGGCCCGTTGATGGCGACCCCGGCATGCGCCAGAAGCGAGGCCACGATGCGTTCGGCCCTGCCCATGCCCGCCTCCGCCGCGCCAGCGGATGGTTGATGCTGTGCGAAAAAGCCTGCGACGATGATGCAGTTGCGCATAATCGGAAAAAAATATCAAGGGCCGAATCCGCAATTCCCCCTCCCGCCAAAAAACACCGCGCCCTGGCCGGGAGTCCATACCCGGACCGGGGCGCGGCGCGATCGTGGAGGCAAACAGGCTAAAATTACTATAAAAACATGGGACTGAACAACCTCAAACTAAACTGGCGCCGCTAAATATGGCAGCGTTTTCGGTGTAAACACCTTGCCTTTCGTTGCCAGAAGCAGCTTTTTCATATCTTCGCGCCGCACGCCGAAGCCACGCCCGCCGATGCAGGCGATGACTGCAAACCCTTTTTCGCCACGGCGCTCCCGCTGTTCGCTCAACTCGGCCAGGTGCTGGATTCGCGTCACCTTGTCCCGGGCTGTACCGTCATCTTCGGTGATCTTTGCTTCGATGACCACTTGTGGATTGAATTCGCTGGGCAGGATAAAATCCGGAGCCTGATCGAAGCCGGGAATCTTCTCCGCGCGTTTTGTTTTTCTAAAACTCATGCCTGCCTTGGTCAGTACATCCTCGATGGCTGTTTCAAGGCCGTCGCCAATCAACTCGCTTACGGAATCCCTATGCCCGGCAAAAGGGCGTCCCAAAAAACGTTCGTAGAGCAGCATGGCGTAGGGAACGCCCATGCCGGCAAGATTGCGCAGGCCGCTAAGGCCGTGCCTGGTGTCGGCCTTGTCGAGGCGGTGGAGTTTGCCGGGTTCGGCGTTCGTCGCGCCTTCGCGAAGCAAGGCGCAGGCTGTGTGCACCAGTGCGTCAAGACGGGCCAGGGCAGCCGCCTTGCACCGCAGCGGTGAAAGAGGCGCGAGACGGATGGTGCGGTCCAGGGTCCGGGCATGGCCCTGGGTGACGCTTAACCCGGCATGTCTGGTCGCCATATACGCCCATTCCGGCGGGGTGAACCCGAGCATGGCGCGCAGCACGATGAATATCATGGGCGTCTGCAGCAGGGCATTGCGCACAGCTTCCGGTTCAAAAGAGCGGAAGTTGTCGGTGGCAAGTTTCAATGCCTCATAACCCGCTTCAAAGACGGGATATTCTACAAAGCCCTGGCCTTTGGGCATGGTCAGGAAATCCGACTCCAAGGAGGCGAAGACCGCATCCACATACTGGTCAAGGTTGGCCTCAAGCTCCGCAAGCCCAACCTCAAAGGGATACTGTGCCATTCGACCTTCCTTGTACGGCTATTGGCAGGAGCGCTTGGTCACGGCGCATATACTTCTTGGAAGGATGGTGTTCCTCGGCAAGCCTGCGCACGGCATCCTGGCCTCCGAATGCGACGAACCACTGCGCAAGGGATTCCAGTTTTTGCTCTGTCGAAAGATCGGTATTCCAATCCTTGACCATGGTGTTGATCGCCTGCCGTATGGCGTGCCCGTAGATGATGCAGCGGATGTCGCCCAGGGTGGAATGAAACCCGCTCGACTCCAACGCCTGAAGATCGTTGCGCAAGGCTGCGGCGAAGGGCCCAGCGTTTGGTATGGTTGCATCCTGAATGCGGCGGCAGACGAAAATGCTGTCCACGGTGGAGGATGCCGTGCCTTTGATATGGATGGATGCGCCCATTTCCGCAGGGCAGGGCAACACCTTCGAGCAGAAAAGTCCGGCATCCAGGATGGCTGCCGCGACAGGGAAATATGCGGAGATGTCATTATGGTGGTAGGTGAAGACGAACGGGGCCCCAGGCTTCAATGCCGAGACGGCACGCGAAAAAACCCGCGACAGGCCTGCCGTGAAATGTGAAAGGCCTCGCCCCATGTTCTCATTGCCGGTAAGTTCTTGATGATGGCGCGTCGTCGGGGCGGCAAACGCCGGATCGGCAGAACCGACGAGACGGCGCAGCCACACGTAGCAAAAATCCATAAGCTCCGCATACTGCACGTTTCCAAAATACGGCGGATCGGTAAAGACTCCGTCAAGACTCGCAGGGTGCCAGCTCTGGATGGCAGCGTCAGCGCATGAAATGTCAAGGCGACGTTGCAGTTCTCCGTCCTTGGAATCTCCTATCCATTCTCCATGTATCTTTATAATGGATTTCCGGCTACCTTTCGCAGTCCCCTGGTGCCTGACCTCAAACGGTTCGAGGCAATATGCTTTTGCCTTGGCGTATTTCTCGATAATATTGAGCCATCCTCCGCTTCCCGCAGGCAAGCCCCCACCATTCTCAATTCCAAGCAGATTGGATTCACATTGTACCAATCCGACCGGAAAGCCGTGTACGGAGAATATGTCCAGAGACTTTAAGGCCATGGTGTCATAGCGACACAGCATGTTTTGATATCGCAGCAAATCGGAAAGGTTTGTCGCCAGGGCGTTTCGGATTCGCTCGTCTTTTTGATTCGCCACCAACCGGCAGCTTGTTTCAAGGCCTAAGAGTTGCCGGGAATTGAAGAGCTCTCGGTAATGTGCATAGCCCCAGCGGTGCAGCCGAGTCGTTTCATCTCCAGGTGGTATCGCATCATCAGGAATATATTCTGGGCTCAGGGAGGACAGCCTGGATGCCGCTTCATCAACGTTTGCAAGATCGGTCGCATCTGGTGACTTGAAGAAACGTCCTTGATGCCTGGTTTTGCACATCGGACAATAATATTCGAGGGCGAAGAGGCGATGCCTGAACGGCTTCTTTGCACCGTTCGGATATTGGAGCATCTTCTTGCAGTGGGGACATTGGCAGCGGCTTCTTTTCGCAGTATGCCCAGATGTGAGCAAAGAATCGCAGTGTGAGCAATTCCCAGGATTTTTCCTGTCCGCACATTCTGTCAATGAACCACATGTCGGGCAGACAAAAACATTCTTCGGGTGGCGGACGTCTTCCGCGACGAGATATCCTGGAAAAAGATCGACGGGCTTTCCGCAGTGGGAACAATCCGTGACCTTAACCCAGAGAAAGTACTTCACATGAGCTTCAGGATTTCCACAAACTTCACAGCGAGTGCGATATAATCTGCCCAACTCACGTTCCAAATCATTTCTCAAAGCACCTGCAGCGTGGTAGTAGGCTTTGATATCTAAAGATTCCATCTCCTGGCGTACGATCCAGTAGGCCATGGGATTAATGTCATACCCTTTGACATCGGCCCCCATGCGATTTGCTTCAAGAAGAGGCGTGCCACCACCCATGAACGGATCAGCGATTGTTTTCCCGGACAGGTCACCGATTTGGTAAAAGGCGTCTTTCAGAGGGATATCTGAAAATTCGGCGAGCATGAGCCCCCGAAACAGGGTCCCAGGCCGTCTGGCAAACCATTTATGCACGGCGATGACCGGCCGATAATTCTGCTGGATTTGTTTCTCTCGCCGAGCCAGGTTGGCCACAAAAGAAATGTCGTATTTTTTTTCAATCATCTTGATAGATTACCCAAAAAAGAGGGGCGCAAGGCGGTAAGATGTGGCCCGTTTCACCTCTCATTCCCCGGAGTCGCGGTCATGGCTCCTGTCGCCCTCAAATCCGAAACTATGCGAAAGCACATGCGGATGCAAACTGAACCTCTTCGGCTGGAGTTTAGCGCCGCAAGCCTTTCTCCCGGCTCCGCCATCGGCATATCCAGCAACTCTCGCCCCGCTCGGGACCTTCGTGTTCCCGGTGTGGGTGGCGGACCTGTCAGCCCTCCACATGCTGCCCAGACTGGCCACCGCACCGATGAAAAAACACCGCGCCCCGGCCGGGAGTCCATACCCGGGCCGGGGCGCGGCGCGATCGTGGAGGCGAACGATCACCCCTCGGACGAATCCGAATTACGCGCTTTCCGTGGCCTCCGCGGGAACCCGCCTGGCCTTCCACATGCTGCCCAGGATGATCACCGCGCCGATCAGAAGGGCCGCGCACATGAACACGAAGCTGATCTTGTCCATGATCCACACCGTGTTTTCCGACAGATCCATGATCCCCAGCTTGGCCAGGTACTTGGGCACGGCGATGCCCCGGCTCACGGCCACCACCAGCATGATCACGGCCATGACCACCTTGATCATGTGCTCACGCACGTAGGTGGTGCCGATGGCCCCGAGCTGCACGCCCAGGAGCGAGCCGCCCAGGATGATCAGCACCAGGCGGATGTCCACCATGCCCTGCATGGCCCAATTGATGGACCCGAAAAGGCCCATGGTGAAGGCGATGACCAATTCCGTGGCCGAGGACACGATGCTCGAAGCCCCGAGCACGTAGATCATGCCCGGCACGCCGATGAACCCACCCACGGCGATGGTGGCCGCCAGCATTCCGGTGGCGAACCCGACCGGCACCGTGAACCAGAACGAGACGCGAATCCCGGCGGTCTTGAAGGTGATCATGGGCCACAGGTTGATGGACTGGATCCGGCGGGCCAGGGGGGCCACCTGCTCGCCTCCGCCCCGGCGCGAGGAGGTCACGGCGTCGCGCAGAACGTACAGGCCGACGATCACCAGCACGGCCACGAAAGACAGGCTCACGTACAGGTCCGACCCGGCCTGCCCCCATTTTTCCAGGATGAAGTTTTGAAGCTTGATGCCCACCTGCACGCCGACACCGGCCGAGATGGCCATGATCAGCCCCAGCTTGATGTCCACCTGGCCGTACTTGAAGCGCTTGATGGCCCCGACCAAGGCCTTGGGGAACTTGTGGCACATGTTGCTGGCCACGGCCACGGTGCCCGGAACCCCCAGGCTCATCATGCCCGGGGTGAGCACGAAGGCCCCGCCGGAACCGATGAATCCGCTCACCAACCCGCCGATGAAACCGACGATGAACAGGAAGGCGATGTTCTCCGGGGTCAGGGCGATGAACTTGCTGGCATCGAGAAGAAGTGTATCCATTTCATATCCTCCCTGCGTCCGCTAGGCGTTGAGAGTGGCCCGAACGCGGGGACGGGCGACAGGTTGCTCCGTGGTCCGGACCTCGGCGCGCTTCTGCTTGGCCGTGATGCCCATACAGGCCCACAGATTGTTGGCGAATGAGCCGTGCACCCAGGAAACCAGAAAAACCGTGGCGATGGGTCCGGCGGCCCACAAGGACCCTTGCGCGAACTGGGCCGCGATGGTGTCGGCGAAGGCAAAGACGCCGGCATACACCCCCGCGGTGGCAAGTCCGTAGGCCACCGCCTTTTTTACCGGCTTCCCGGCCGATTCCGCATGTGCCATGTTGCGATCCTCCATGAGTTTTCACCCCTCCCGGGGCATTGTGTCCGAAAGTGCCTTCCCCGAAGGGGGCGTGTTCGCGTTTGAACCGACTCGTGTCGCGTCCATTAAAAAATACGGGAGTATTTTTTAATAAAATATAATTATTTCAAATTATTATTTTCAAAATTCGTGTGTACGAATTTTGAGGACACCACACTATGACACGGTGAACACGGCGGCCGGCGCCATATCGCCGATGCCCTCCGCATCGCCCGGGTCGCTTAAGATCAGTTCCACCCGGTGCAGACCGTCGCTGACGGCCCGCACGGCCCGGTCCGGGTCCCCGAAATGCACCATGTGCCCGGCCTCGACCCCCAATTCGACGGCCCGCAGAATCCAGGGGCGCACGGCGTCCGAGGCCGCGGCGGCGAAGGATTCCCGAAGGTAGCCGTCCATGGCCGAGCCGTCGCCGTCCCGCTCCCGCCCCACGCTGAGAAACACCAGCCCGTAGCCCAGCCGGTCGGCCAGTTGCAGGGCGTATTCGGCCAGCCGCGTCGAGAAAAGGCGTTCGCGGCCCAACACGATGATCCGTTTCTTGCCCACGCCCCGGCGGGCGATGATCCGTCCGGCCAAAAGGAGCTCCCCGGACTCGGCCAGGGACAGGGCCTCGGCATAATCGTCCAGCCCCTGGCGCAGTCCCGGACGATCCACTCGCACCCCTCTGGGGGGTTTGGGGTCGAATCCCAGACGACGGCCGTTTCCGGCCGGTCCGCCCCTTTTGCGATCCTGGCTGTTGCCGGCCATGCCCTACTCCGCCCGCATTCCCTTGCGGCGTTGCTGGCCCGCGCACAGGCGGTCGGCCCGTTTTCGAGGTTGCTCCGCTTCGTCGTCGTCGCGCAAAAGGCGCCTGGCCTCCCCATCCATGTTCCGCTCCGCGAATGCCACTGTCGCGAAAGCGGATTCCATCTTTTCCCGTAACCTGCCCATACCGTCTCTCCCGGTTTGAAAGTTGCAATTGCCCAGGCCATAACAAACGCCATGCCAGACCGGCTCTTGCCAACAACGCACTGAAATAAAAGGGAAAACAATGGAACGCCGGGAAGCCGGGAAACCTCGATCTCTGTTGCAATACCGAACACAAAGGCGTAAAAAAGGGCTATCGCATGGAAATAAAAAACAAATGTCTAAACGAGATTGATGTTCGCTTCTGCAACACCCGTTCGCTCGTGCAACACGGCCGCACGAAGAAGGGACCTGGAGGGAGGCCATGATCTTTTTTCGAAAGTTGGATGAGGAGCGTCAGCCCCCTGCCGCCAACCCCGAGGGCCTGCGCGAGCGCGCGGCCAAGGCCGTCCTCCCCGAGGCCGCCAGGACGGCCGTGGACGCCGAGCTTTCCCGGCTGGCCAACACCGACCCCTCGGCCGCGGAATACGCCATCTCCCACGCCTATGTGGAGTTCGTCCTGTCCTTGCCCTGGGGGGACGTCACCCAGGACAACCTGGACCTGGCGCGGGCCGAGGCGGTCCTGGACGAGGGCCATGCCGGGCTTGGACAGATCAAGGACCGCATCCTGGAGCATCTGGCCTCCCGGACCATGCGCCAGTCCAGGGAGGCCTGGATCCTGGTGGTGGACGACGAGCCCATCGCCCGGGAGAACCTGCGCCACGTGCTCATGCGCGAGGGCTACCGGGTGGAGACGGCGGAAAACGGCCAGACGGCCCTGGATCGGGTGCGGCGTTTCGAGTTCGACCTCATCGTCACCGACCTCAAGATGGACCGCATGGACGGGCTGCAACTGCTCGAACAGGCCAAAAAGGTCTCCCCGGCCACCCGGATCATCATCGTCACCGGCTACGCCACGGTGGACACGGCCGTGCGGGCCTTGAAAACCGGCGCGGCCCACTACCTGCCCAAGCCCATCGACCTGGACGAGCTGCGGACCTCGGTGCGCAACATCCTGGCCCAGCGCGATACGGGGCTGGCCTCGCGTTCGCCCATTCTGTGCTTCGTGGGTCCCCCCGGGGTGGGCAAGACCTCCGTGGGCATGGCCATCGCCACGGCCATGGGCCGGAAGTTCACGCGCATGTCCCTGGCCGATCTGCGCGACGACGCGGAGCTTCGCGGCCACCGCCGGACCTATGTGGGCGCCCTGCCCGGCCGGGTGCTCGGGGCCCTGCGCGACCTTGGCGTGCGCAACCCGGTGTTCATGCTCGACGAGGTGGACAAAATCGGCCGCGACGTCAAAGGCGATCCGGCCCAGGCCCTGCTCGAGATCCTCGACCCGGAGCAGAACGCCCGGTTCGTGGACCGCTACCTGGAGGTTCCCTTCGACCTCTCCGGGGTCTTTTTCATCGCCACGGCCAACTCCACGGAACGTCTGGCCGGACCGATCCTGGACCGCATGGAGGTGGTGCCCTTTTCGGGATATTCCGAGGAGGAAAAGGTGGAGATCGCCTCGCGCTTCCTGGTGCCCAGGCAGTTGCGCGAGCACGGCCTGACCCATCCCTTTCCGGAGTTCACCCCGGACGCGTTGCGGCGCATCATCCGCGACTACACCAACGAGGCCGGGGTGCGGGGATTGGACCGGGAAATCGCCAGGGTGTGCCGCAAGATCGCCAGAGTGTGCCTGACCGAGGGCAAAAGCGGCTTCGAGACCGATATCGAGCCCGAACTGGCCGCCACCCTGCTCGGTCCCAGACGCTTCGCCCACGAATCGGCCCGGGGCGCGCGCCCGGGAACGGCCTGGGGGCTGGTGTGGTCCGAAGCCGGCGGCGAGATCGTGGCCGTGGAGGTCTCCAGGATGCGGGGGGCCAGCCGGCTCCTGCTCACCGGGTCCCTCGGCGAGGTGCTCAAGGAATCGGGGCAGATCGCCTTGAGCCACATCCGGGGCAACGCCACGGATCTGGGGGTGGACCCGGGTTTTTTCGCCGGGCACGACATCCATATCCACATCCCGGCCGGAGGCGTGTCCAAGGACGGCCCCTCGGCCGGGTTGACCATCGCCGTGGCCCTGTATTCCCTGCTCACGGGCCTGCCCACCCCCCCGGAGATCGCTTTTTCCGGAGAGATTTCCCTGTCCGGGCGGGTGCTGCGTGTCGGGGGGATACGTGAAAAACTGCTGGCCGCGGTCCGGGCCGGGATCAAAAAGGTGGTCCTGCCCGAGGAAAACGCCGCGGATATCGCCGTGCTGCGTCGGACCATGACCGCCCTGCCCGAGATCGTGCTGATCTCGGAAGTGGATCAGGCCTTCGAACTCGTCTTCGAACACGCCGGCGGGCAGTCCGCGCCCGCCCCGGAAACGGAGGACCGGCCGTGAACATCCGCCAGAAAATCGTCATGAGCATTTTCGTGGCCTTCGCGGGCATGGGCCTTCTCGGGAGCATTTCCTACGACCACCTGCTGCGCATCGGCGAGGCCCTGAGCCTGGCCGAGGTGGTGGACGACCTCAGCAACGACATCCTGGAGGTGCGGCGCTACGAAAAAAACTACCTGCTCTACGCCCTGGACGAGGATTACCGGGAAAGCCTGCTCTACGTGGGGCGCAGCCTGGACATCATCAAGGGCATCGTGTCTCCGTCCGAGGCGGAGGGCCGGTCGGTCCCCGAGGGCGAGGCCGATTTCATCGGGCTGCGCACCCAGCTCGAGAACTACCGCCGCGCCTTTGCGGAACTGGCGGCCATGTCCCGGGCGACGCCTCCGGCGACCATGGAAAAGGCCCAGACGGCGCTACGCGAACAGGGCAAGGCGATGGTGGAGACTTCCCGGCGCATCAAGATGGTGCAGCGCGACGGCATCCTGCACATCGTGGACAACCTCAAGCGGCAACTGCTCTTTTCCACCCTGGCCCTGCTTTTTCTGGGGCTGGGGTTTTCCTGGATCGTGGGCCGGAAGATCATCAACGCCCTGCACCTGATCGAGGACACCACCCGCCGGGTGGCCAAGGGCCACTTCGAGGCCATCGACCTGCCGGCCAGCCGGGACGAAACCCGGGACGTGGTCAAGGCCTTAAACCGCATGATCGTGGAGCTCGACAAGCGGCAAAACCAGCTTTTGCAGGAAAAGAAGCTGGCCTCCCTGGGCGTTCTGACTTCGGGCATCGCCCACCAGCTCAACAACCCCTTAAACAACATCTCCACCTCCTGCCAGATACTTCGCGAGGAGGACATCGGCAAAAATGACGCCTTCGTAGGCCAGATGCTGGACAACATCCACCACGAGGTCCTGCGTTCCCGGGACATCGTCAAGGGGCTTCTGGAGTTCTCCCGGGAAAACGAGTTCTCCATAAAGCCCACCCCGCTCGCCGATGTCGTGGAGCGCTCCGTGGGCCTGGTGGCGGCCCAACTCCCGGCCGACGTGGATATCGTGCGCCGGGTGCCCGGGGATCTGTGCGTGCCCATGGACCCCCC
>JBMONM010000037.1:0-20337 GCA_049324675.1 Thermodesulfobacteriota bacterium | reverse complement strand
CAGCCGCCGCCCTTGGCGCGGCCGCCTATCTGGCCGGGCTTCTCGGCGTGGGACTGGCCTTTCGGGGGCTTTCGCCCCGGCCGGTTCCGTTTCGGGCCTTCAGCGTGGCCTATCTGGCCACCTTCTTCCTGATCGCCTGGAGCATTGGACGCACCTGTTTCACCAACACCATGGTCTGGCGGGATATCGCCTACGAGGTCCGTCGCGGCGGGCGTGTCGCGCAGGTCATCCGCCGGGGATGACCGGGGGGCTGGTTTCGGCGTTGCCGTTCATCCGCCGGATGAGTTCCAGGGCCTGGGTTTCGGCCAGCGGCGGGAAGAAATAGAATCCCTGGATGCTGTCGCAGTGCAGCCCTTTCAGGGCCTTGGCCTGTTGCTCCTCTTCCACGCCCTCGGCCAC
Source organism: Thermodesulfobacteriota bacterium (assembly GCA_049324675.1). Lineage (GTDB taxonomy): Bacteria > Desulfobacterota > Desulfovibrionia > Desulfovibrionales > Desulfovibrionaceae > Desulfolutivibrio. The sequence continues at coordinate 19,938 of JBMONM010000037.1, read as the reverse complement.
CACATGCAGCCCCAGGCTCTTGGCCAGGGCGATGATCGACTGCACGATCTCGCTGACCTCCTTGTTTCTGCCCAACCCGCCGATGAAGGTGCGGTCGATCTTGAGCACGTCCACGGGAAACGTCTGGAGATAGGACAGGGAGGAATAGCCGGTGCCGAAGTCGTCGATGGCGATGTGGATGCCGCAGGACTTGAGCTTGTTGAGCACGGCCAGGGCGTTTTTGGCGTTCTCCATGATGGTCGATTCGGTGATTTCGAGCATGAGCAGGGAGGGGGGCAGGCCGGTTTCCTCAAGCACCTCCAGGACCCGATCGGCCATGTCCGTCTGCCGGAACTGCTTGCAGGACAGATTGACCGACATGGTCAGATCCCGGGCTTCGCCGATGTCCTTCCTCCATTGGGCCAGCGTCTTGCAGGCCAGGCGCAGGACCTGAAGCCCGATTTCCACGATCTGGCCGCTTTCCTCGGCGATGTGGATGAATTCCATGGGGCCGAGTATCCCCCTTTGGGGATGTTCCCAGCGCAAGAGAGCCTCGAAACCCAGCAGCCTGAAGTCCGTAGCATCAACAATAGGCTGATAGACCAGATGGAATTCCTGGTTGGTCAGGCCGCTGCGCAACTCGTTTTCCAGATTCATCCAACTCATGGCCTTGGCCAGCATCTTTTCCGAAAAGACCTTGAAGCGGTTGCGGCCAAGCTTTTTGGCGTCATACATGGCGATGTTGGCGTTGCGCAGCAGTTCCTCGGCCCGGACGGGCCGGCCCCCGCCCATGACGATGCCGAAACTGGCCGTGATCCAAAGCTCCTTGCCGTCGATATGGAAGGGCTGCTTGAGGCGGTCCCGGATGCGTCGGACGATCTTTATGGCCTCGCCCAGGGAAACGATTTCTTCCAGGAGCACGATGAATTCATCCCCGCCGAAGCGGGCCAGGGTGTCCAGGCCCCGGATCGCCTCGTTGAGCCGGGCCCCGCAGGAGGCCAGAAGCTTGTCCCCGAACAGATGTCCCATGCTGTCGTTGATGACCTTGAAGCGATCCAGGTCTATGAACACGAGGGCGAATCTGGATTGGGGGTGGCGTTGGGCGCGTTCCAGGGCCCGCTTGATGCGGTCCATGAGCAGGCTGCGGTTGGGCAGGCTGGTCAGGGGATCGTGCAGGGCCTGGTAGCGCAGTTCCGTTTCCATGCGCTTGCGGTCGGTGATGTCGCTGCAGGCCCCGATGAATCCGCCAAAACCTCCGTCCAGATCGAAAAAAGGCCGGCCGTGATCCGAGACCCAACGGAATTCCCCGGTTGCGTTTTTCAACCGGAACTCCCTTTCGAAAGTCGACTTGTGGGCAAAGGCCATGGAGAATACGGAACCGGCCTGCTTGGCGTCCTCGGGATGCACGCCCCGCATCCATCCCTCCCCCCGCTCGTCCTCCAGGGACCGGCCGGTGAACTGGAGCCACGTCTTGTTGAAATAGTCGCTTGCGCCGGTCGGTCCGCACCGCCAGATCATCACCGGAAAGTCCTCGAAAAGGGTCAGGTAGAAGTCCCTGGAACGCTCGAGCTTGCGCTCGACCTGCTTGCGCTCGGCCACCTCGGCCTCGAGGCGCGTCCGGATCGCCGTGAGTTCCTCCACCTTCTGTTCCAGGGCGAGGTTGGTGACCCGGAGGAGCCGGTAGAGTTCATGGCTCTCCAGGGCGTTGGCGCTGTACTGCATGACGATGGACAGAAAGGACAGGGTGGTGTCGGCGATGGTCTTGGGGGGCTGGTCCAAAAGCCCCAGAAAAAATCCCCGGGTGCGGGCCGTGGTGGCCATGTGATGAATGATCAGATCGTGTCCCTGGCAGGTCTTGATGACCGGCTTTTTCCGGCCGAGGCTCCAGGCGATGGACCTGTCCTCGGTCAGTGCGTCCACAAGGCCGGACACCGTGTCGGACATCCCGGGCGGCGAACACGAGGCCTGATAGAACTGGCCCGTATCCTCGTCAACCAGGTGGAAGGAAACGGCCGAGAGGGTCAGCAGGCCGCGAATCTTGCGCTCCGTTTCTTCGAGGATGGGCAGGGGCGAGTCGGAGGTGTGGAATCCCGAGGGGAAATCCCCCAGGGCGGCGGCCTGCTCCAGGGCCTCGAGGGTGTAGCGGTAGACCTCCTCCAGGTGGGAGAGTCGCTTGGCCAGCAGGTCCGCGTCATTATGGCGTCGATCTTTTTTCATGGCTTTTCGATGAAGATGCGGATGACGTCCTCAAGTTGGCTCTGGGCCTGGATCGAAATGGCGGACAAGGCGCCCGGTGACAGGCCCGTGGCCTCGAAGGCGGCCGGGTCCAGGGGCGGGACCGGAAATCCCTGCCCGCCGCCGTGATCCATGGCGTGGGCGATGACGTCGGCCACGTGGACCATGGCGGCCTCAAGGCCGGAGTCCGCGGGCGGCGGGGAATGATGGTCGGCCACGGCCCGGGTCAGGTGGGGGGGAAAGTTCCAGGAGGTAAGAATGGCCCCCCCGACCGCCGCATGGTCAAAGCCCCATATTGCGGATTCGGCCCGGTAGGCCGGAAGCCCATGGCCCAGCGCTTCTTCCAGGGCCTGGCTGCCGAGTTCCGGATATTGGACGCAAAAGGCCATCCGCCCCATGTCGTGCAGCAGGCCGGCCAAAAAAAGCGGTTCCTCGTCCGCGCCGCCCAGGCGCGCGGCCATGATCCGGGCCACGATGCCGCAGGTCAGGCCGTGGCTCCAGAATGAGGTCATGTCCATGAGCCGCCTGGGAATGTTCTTGAAGACGGACATGGTCAAAATGCCCATGCTCAGGGTCATAAGCCGGCTCGACCCCACGATCATGACCGCCCGGTTCAGGCTGTCGATCCGCTCGGCATAGCCGTAGTAGCTGGAATTGACCAGACGCAGCAGCTTGGCCGAGAGATTCTGGTCCTTGCCGATGGCGTCGGCGATAGAGGCTGCGGAACTGCCGGGGTCCCGGAGCACCTCGAGGATCTTCCCGAAGATGGTCGGCAGGGAGAACATCCGGTCGGCCCTGGCCACCACCGCCTTCAGGGGGGGAGGAGTTCCCGCGGCGCGGGTTTTTGGCCGATGCGGCGGGGGCGCGACGGGGGCGGGAAGCATACCCTGGCAGGCCTGGGAGGCGTGGCGCAACAGGTGCTGCCGGGCCAGTTCGCGAATTGCCGGATGGCTCGTGTCGCACCCCGCGAAATGCATCCGGGTGCGCTGCTTCAGCGCGTCAAGGGTTTCCGGGGGAAGGGCCGCCAGGACGTTCTGTTCCGCCTGGGAACCGGAAGAGTCTTCGATTTCGGCCTCGGTAACGCCCCACATCTTGCATGCCCGCAGATGCCCGTCGGTCAAAGGCGAACCCTTGGCCAAAAAAAACCGCCCCTGCGGGGTGCGCAGATCGGCGGCCAGGACCATGCCCGGCGTGATGTCCTCGATATTGAGGCGTCCCATGCGCGGTGAGCCCTCCCGAATGAAGAGGCTTCCTCTCCCTTTCGTTGGTGGACGGTCCGCAGTGGTGCCATAACGCGCCTGGCGCGCGGGGGGAATTCCTGGCCGATAGCCCGGCGCATCCCGGAAACCGGCACCTGTTGAGCTCCACATTACGTTTTTTTTTGTTCCTTGAGAATGTCTGTTATCCGCGCGATGAATTCAATGATCCGCTTGGACAACTCCGGATCGTCGATTTCAAAGGCGGTTCCGAAAATGATCTTGCGATCCCGTTGCGCGGCATTGGCGATGATCGCCCTCACGGTGTCCGCCCCGAACAGATCCACGACAGGGTGGATCGTCACCTTGTCCCCGGTCATGACATTGAGTGCCTGTTCGGAGTCGTTTCTGTCCATCACCAGGCGGCAGCCGCCCTGACTGATGTCCACCATGAAGGCCAGGTTGCATTCGTATTCGTTTTCCACATGCACCGGGATCAAGCAGGACAGCCGCTTGTGGCGACGAAGCTCGATTTTTTCGGTGCTCACCGGGTAGGCCAGGAGCAGAAGCGGGACAGGCTTCAATACGAAATTGACGATCTCGGTGTCGAATCCGTAGATGATGCCGTCGCATTCGTATTTCAGGGTGATCCCCTCTCCAGGGAAAAGCATCTTGCTGATTCCAGGAGCCAGGGGCATCTTGGTGATGATGAAGTTGTAGGGATCTGTCCCGACGATCTTGCTGGAATATTTTTTCCCGTCACGGGAAAACTGCAGCACAACATTCATGCCCTGACGCAATTCGACGTTGATCCCGGATGAACGCTGCACATGGGCCGGCACGTGACCTTCCTGGATCATGATTTTCTCCTGATTTCAACTTTGCCCATGCATATTTTCATAAGGAATGCAATGGGTTGACAATGGAGAATCGTATGCGTGGAAGTCACCTCTGCCGTATGGCCATACTATTGCATATTCGAACAGCGTATGACCCTGGGGGACAATACGAGCATCATTATTTCGGACACCGCGCTTTCGCCGGGAGAGACGCAGCGATGAGAAGGCGAGACCACTTTGATAAACAAGGCTGTAGCTTGTACATAAATAGCAGGGGGAGGGATGTCAATACGGGCCTGGACGGGCGGCGCCGCAGCCATCCGCGAGGCCCTGCTCGGGACGCGGCCCGCGTCCCTGCCGGACCGGCCGACTGTTGGGGGGCGGTCCCTGGGTGCTTGCCATATCCTGACGAATTGAGTAAGGCCCTTCAAACCAGGATAGAAAAAAACGACATGAAACGTCCTTTTTCCGAACGGCCGGCGCTCCCGGGGCGGTATCGCCCCAGGGGGCGTTTTTCTTTTGTGGTCGAGGCCGGGAGCCGGCTTTCCCGAAGGGAGGGGTAGCGGACATGCCCATGCATTCCCAGGCGCGTTCCGACTCCGGGCGGACCCGTTTCGCATCCTCCTCGACGACCGACTGGGCGGCCCTGGAACAGCAGTTGAGCCGCACCAAGACCATCCTGCAGGAGATTTTGGACCACCTTCAGGGCGTGTTGCGCAACCTGCGCGCGGCCAGGGCCGGGCAGAAGAACTGGGCCCGTGGGGCGACGCGCACGGAGAAACCCGGATTTCGGTCCGGCCGGCCTGGAACGGCCGGTTTTGGGCATCGGGCCCAGGAGGCCAAGGGGACGCGCCAAAGACCCTGTTACGCCAGGTTCGAGCGGACCGCCTCCGGACCCGCGGGCGGCGCTTCGGCCTCGGGACGCCCTTTCGAGTTTCGCCGGGAGCAGTCCTCGTGTGGTGGACAATCCGGGGCGGCTGATCCGTCGGGACAGTCCGGCCAGAAGCGGCGTTCCACGATTTTTGGCCAGGCGCGGGAAGGCGCCGGCCAGAAGACCGCCACAGGCTCCCCATATCGGACAAGTTTCGGCAATCGTGCCGCCGGAGGCAACGAAACATCGGCTCCGGGAGGGACCTCCGCCCATTCAGGCCCCTTCGCGTCCCCGGGACGGGCTCAGGCCGGGGCATCGTCGAAAAACACCCAGACCGGACAAGCCGGAGCCCAGGGGCGTTCGTCCTTCGGACAGACCTCCCGTCCGGGCCAGACCCGGGCATTCCAGGGCTCCAACGCCTACGAGACGCGGCGCGAGACCGTCCGTCCCGAGGCGGGCCGGCACCGCTACAGCGGCGAACGCCAGGAACGCGGCCGACAGAACGCCCGCGCCTCGGGCATGAATCTCAAGTGCGCCTACGACATCCTGTGCCTGGATTATCCGTGCACCGCCGGAGAGATCAAGGATGCCTATCGGGGCATGGCCCGCTTGTTTCATCCGGATCTTGGCGGCGACGAAGAGGTCATGAAGGACATCAACCTGGCCTACGAGCTGGCCATGCGTTTCTGCGCCGGTCCGCGCCGGTCCGGGACGTCCTGGACCGCTTGATTCTCCCTTGCCTGCCTTTGCCCCGCGACGTCTCCCCCTTTCCTTCGTCTTGACTCCGGAACGCAACAATGATTGCCTTTATAGATTGCGCGGCATGACCCGGCAGGGGGCATGAGGGGTCGAGCCCAGGTCGGTCCACACTCCTGGCCGGCGAATGCTCTGTCGTCCATGCACATGTTTCAAACTGACCAAGAAGCGCGGGTACCGGCCTGATGCCGGATGGGGAGTGTATGAGCAAGGAGTATATCGACGATCTCGTGTCCCGTGTATGCCAGGCCCAGGCCGTCTATGCCGAATTCGACCAACAGGCGGTCGACGCCGTGTTTCACCGGGCCGCGGCCGCGGCAGCCGCGAACCGCATCCCGCTGTCCAGGCTGGCCGTCGAGGAAACCGGCATGGGCATTCTCGAGGACAAGGTCATAAAAAACCATTTCGCCTCGGAATATATCTACAACAAATACAAGGACGTCAAAACATGCGGGGTCATCGAGGAGGACCCGGCCTACGGCTACCGGGAGGTGGCCGCGCCCATCGGGGTCATCGCCGGAATCGTCCCCACCACCAACCCCACGTCCACAGCGATCTTCAAGGCGCTTTTGAGCCTCAAGACCAGAAACGCCATCATCTTCTCGCCGCATCCCAGGGCCTGGCGCTCCACCAACGAGGCCGCCCGGATCATCCGTGAGGCCGCCGTGGCCGCCGGGGCCCCGAAAGACATCATCGGCTGGATCGACGACCCCACGGCGGAACTGAGCCGCATGCTCATGCAGCATCCCGGCGTGAACCTGATTCTGGCCACGGGCGGACCGGGCATGGTCCATGCCGCCTACAGCTCGGGCAAGCCGGCCATCGGCGTGGGCGCGGGCAACACCCCGGTGGTCGTCGACGCCACGGCCAACGTCAAGATGGCCGTCAGCTCGATCATCATGAGCAAGACCTTCGACAACGGCATGATCTGCGCCTCGGAGCAGGCGGTCATCGTGGAGGACGCCGTGGCCGAGGCGGTCAAGGCCGAATTCGTCCTGCGCGGCTGCCTGTTTCTGACCGAGGAGCAAAAGGCCGCCCTGGCCGCGACCATCTTTGTGGACGGCCGGCTCAACCCGGCCATCGTGGGCCAGTCCGCGGCGAACATCGCGGACATGGCCGGATTCGCCGTGGACCCGGCGGTGAAGATACTGATCGCCGAGCGCGAGGCCATCGACGCCGCCGACCCCTTCGCCCACGAAAAGCTCTCTCCGGTTCTGGGGTTCTACCGGGCCCGGAGTTTCGAACAGGCCGTGGACATGGCCCAGGAACTGATCATCCTCGGCGGGGCCGGGCACACCTCGGTACTGTACACGGGCGAGGCCAACAGGGGCCGCATCGGGCATTTTCAGCGCATCATGACCACCGGCCGGACATTGATCAACATGCCTTCGTCCCAGGGAGCCATCGGCGACGTCTACAACTTCCGGCTGGCCCCCTCCCTGACCCTTGGCTGCGGTTCCTGGGGCGGCAATTCCGTGAGCGAAAACATCGGGGTGAAGCATCTGATGAATGTCAAGACCGTGGCCGAAAGGCGGGAAAACATGTTGTGGTTCAAGGTGCCGCCGAAGATCTACTTCAAGATGGGTGCCCTGCGTCTGGCCCTGGAAGAGATCAAGTCCAAAAAGCGGGCCTTTGTGGTTACGGACAAGACCATGGAGGCCGTGGGGCACGTGGGCAAGGTGACCGCGGTGCTGGACGGTCTGGGCATCCAGTATCGGGTCTTCAGCGACGTCAAGCCGGATCCGGACCTCTCCGGGGCTTACGCGGCCCTGGAGTCCATCCGCTCCTTCCAGCCCGACGTGTTCATCGCCCTGGGCGGGGGATCGCCCATGGACGCGGCCAAGATCATGTGGCTCATGTACGAACAGCCCGACCTCAGGTTCGAGGAGATCGCCCTGCGCTTCATGGACATCAGAAAGCGCATCTGCACCTTCCCGACCCTGGGGAAAAAGGCGGTCATGGTGGCCATCCCCACCACCTCCGGCACGGGGTCCGAGGTCACTCCCTTCGCGGTCATCACCGACGACGCCACGGGCATGAAATATCCCATCGCGGACTACGAGCTGACCCCGGACATGGCCATTGTGGACCCCGAGTTCGTCATGGACATGCCCAAGGGCCTGACGGCGTATTCCGGCCTGGACGTCCTGACCCACGGCATCGAGGCCTTCACCTCGGTCTTCGCCACCAACTACAGCGACGGCAATGCGCTGGAGTCCATCCGTCTGGTGTTCAAGTACCTGCGCGCGGCGTACGTCGAGGGCGCCAGAAACGTCATGGCCAGGGAGAAGATGCATTACAGCGCCACCATCGCCGGCATGGCCTTTGCCAACGCCTTTCTCGGCGTATGCCATTCCATGGCCCACAAGCTGGGGGCCATGTTCCACGTGCCCCACGGCCTGGCCAACGCCCTGCTCCTGTCCTACGTCATCGAATACAACGCCACGGACAACCCCACCAAGCAGGGGCTTTTGCCTCAATACCGGTATCCCTTTGTCAAGGGCCGCTATGCGCGCATCGCGGACATGCTGGGACTGACCGAGGGCTGCGGCGACGACCGGGACCGCAAGGTGGCCCGGCTGGTTGTGGCCGTGGAGGCCCTCAAGGCCGACCTGAACATTCCGAAATCCCTGCGCGAGGCCGGGATCCAGGAGGCGGAATTTCTGGAGAAGCTGGAGGAGATGTCCGAACAGGCCTTCGACGACCAGTGCACGGGCGGCAACCCGCGCTACCCCCTGGTCTCCGAGATCAGGGAGTTGTACCGCAAGGCTTACTACGCCGAGCCGCTGGCGTCGTTGTCCGTGGAATAGGTGCGCCGGATCAATCAGGAATGCGTGCCGGGGGCCGGGCTGCCGGTTCCCGGCGTTTTTTTGTCACCGGAATCGGGCGGGGGAGGAGATGCGGACAAGCGGTTCCAGGTGCCCGCCCACCAGTCGCGGAAGTCGTCGCCGGGGTTCAGGGACGCTCCGAAGACCACGTCCGGGTCGTAGGTCCACAGGCCGACGGCGTGGTCGCCGTCCAGGGCGGCCAGACGCGGGGCCAACCGGATGGCCGTCACCGGCGGGCATACCAGCCGGGGGCATTTCAGCCGCGTGGCGTCGTGGACGATCTGGCGCAGGTCCTGGACCGTGAAGCGGTGGCCGTCCGGGAAGATGACGGACAGGCGCGGCGGGGGAAGCAGGGCGGACAGGGCGTGGGGAGTGGTGTGCCGCTCGGATTCGGTGGTCAGAAGCAGGTAGGGCTCGCCGCCGAAATCCTGGGCCGTCTCCCGGGTCCCGGCCCGGCGAAGCCTCCAGGCCCTGGGAAAGACGCTGACCACGGGCCGGTTGAACCGGGCCAGCCGTTTTGCGACAAGCGGGGTCTGGGACGTGAACCTTTCGGGGTCCATGTGGATCACGAACATGTCGGCCCGCCGTAATGCCGAGGCATCCTCGCGCCAACGTCCCGCCGGCACGGGGCGGTTGAACCAGGGGCCCAGGTCGTCCAGGCCAAGGACCACGACCTGCGCGTCCCGGGCCGGGGAGGGCCGCGAAAAGCCGTCATGGACCATGAGCAGGTCCGGCCGGAAGGCGCCCACTGCCGATTCCGCGGCCCGTCGCGGATCGGCGTCGGAAATGACGGCGGCGTGTGGGGCGTACATGGACAGGGCGATGGCCTGGGCGTCGATCAGGCCGGGGTCGGCGTCGGGGGTGGCCCGCAGGGTCTGCCCTCCGTGCCCGCCGCGAAGCGGGGCCGTGACCACGGCCGGGTTCAGGCCGTGATGGCCGGACCAACCGAGCAGCCAGGAGGTCACCAGCACCGCTCCGGGCAATCCCGGCTGCATACCGCCCACACCGACGCATGGGATGCCCGGGACAAATGGCCGGACCAGGCGTCTGGCCAGCCGCATGCCCAATCCGTACAGGCGCGCGGGCGGCATGAGCAGGGTGGAAAAGAGGCTTCTGGCGAGGTCCGGGGATGGCATGTCTGAAAAGTGAGGGGGGACCAAGGGTCCCCCCTTTTGTGTCGCGCGAAGGCGTTTTCGACGGGTTGGTTCCGGATTAGTCGCGGCTGGAGCCGAAGAGCCGCAGGAGCATGAGGAAGAGGTTGATGAAGTCCAGGTACAGGGTGAGCGCGCCGAGAATGGTTCCCCGGCGGATGGCCGTGGCGTCCCCGTCCGGAACGGTCTCGCCCATGACCCGCAGCTTCTGGGTGTCGTAGGCGGTAAGCCCAAGAAACACCAGCACGCCCACGCAGGAGATCACGAAGTCCATGGCCGCGCTTTTGGTGAAGATGTTCACCACCGAGGCGATGATGATGCCGATAAGGCCCATGAACAGGAAGCTGCCCCAGGAGGTCAGGTCCTTTTTGGTGACCAGTCCGTAGACGCTCATGGCCCCGAACATGCCGGCGCTGACCACGAAGGCGTTGAAGATGGCCGCCTGGCTGTAGGCCAGGAAGATGGCCGAAAGGGTCAGGCCGTTTAGGGCGCTGTAGAGCAGGAACAAGCCGCTGGCCGCGCCGCTGGAGAGGCGGCGTATGGCGGCGCTTAAGGCCACCACCAGGGCCAGTTCCCCGATGATCAGGCCGAAAAAGACGATCTGGTTGCCAAGGACCACCTGGGCCACGGCCGGGGTGCTTATGGTGAAAAGCGCGGCCAGGGCGGTGACACCCAGGCCCATGCACATCCAGGCGTACACGCCGCGCATGAAGGCGTTGACGACTTCGGCCCGGGTGCGGGTCGTATCCATCACGCGGTAGGGTTGATTCATGATCTGAACTCCTCTTTCGCATCAAGGTTGATGTCGTTATCATCTATAACGTCGATCACTCCGGGAGGCAAGGGGAAACGGGCGGCGTCGCCGGCGGGGCGCCGGCGTCGGCCAGATGCGGTTTACGAGAGGCGCGACCTCGCCTTGCCTCGCGTCCGGGGCCCTGGTAGCCTCGCCGCATGTCCAGAATTCCCTCCCCGCCCATTGCCCTTTTGTGGGACCATTCCCATATTTGGGGACTTTTGCTGCAGCGCGCCCTGGCCGCTTTCGGATTGCCGTTTTCGCTGGTGCGCGGCAGGGACGCGCCCGGGGTGCTCCTTGGAGAGGACCCTCCCCGGCTTCTTGTCGTCCCGGGCGGATTCGCCCGCAAAAAACTCAAGGCCCTGGGCCCGGCCGGGGCCGAGGCCGTACGCCGTTTCGTGGCCTCCGGGGGGGCCTATCTGGGGATCTGCGGCGGTGCGGGGCTGGCCCTGTCGGACCCCGACGGCCTGTCCCTGTGCCCCTGGCGGCGGGCGGGGTTCACGAACCGCATCAAGCATTTCATAAGCGGTCATGTCCTGGTGGCGCCGCAGGGGCCGTCGGACCTGATTCCGGACTGGCTGCCCGAACGCCCCCAGGTCCCGGTATGGTGGCCGGCCCGGTTCGCGCCGCCTCCGGACCAGGTTCCGGCCCGGGGATCGGAGGGTGTTCTGGCTGCCTACGATGCCCCGGGACCCGACTTCATGCTGGCCGATCTGGATGTGGCCGGCCTGTCCGCAGCCACCCTGGAGGGCTGGCGCGAGCGGTTCGGCCTGGGATTAGGCCCGGAATTTCTGGGCGAAGGCCCATGCATGATCGCGGGACGTTTCGGTCGGGGGCGCTACGTCCTGTCCCACGCCCACCTGGAGACCCCGCAATCCCCCCAGGCCAATGCCTGGCTGGTTCATATCCTGGCCGTCCTGACCGGGGAATCGCCTCCGGCTGCGCCTGGACCGGCCGTGCCCGCCTGGGATCTGGCCCAGGGAGCCCGCCGGTTCGACGCCCCGGGGTTGGAACTCGCCGAGACCCTGCTCAACGAGGTCATCGAGCTGGGCATCGCCCACCGGCTGCTTTTTCGGCGAAACACCTGGCTTTTGGGTTGGCGCCCGGGAACCCCGGGCTTCGCGGTCAGCAACCTGCGGGCCATGTTGCGCCAAGCCGTCCGTCTGCCGCCAACGGCCGCGGCGGAAGTCTGCGCCCGGGAAAACGAAGCCAGGTTCCTGGGGGTCATGCGCCGTTTTCATGCCGGGGCCTGCGCCTCGTTCCTGGATGAACGGCTCGCCGCCACCCTGTCCCGGTTCGGCCGGATGGCCCTTCCCGAGCCGGTCCTGGCCCGGCAGCGGCTGGAACTGTTCGGCCCGCCGCCGGGTGTGGGCGGGATGTGCGGCGAACTCCTGGCCTTGCTCGACGACCTCGTGTTCCGGCTTCTCGGCGGCTGACGGCGTGTTTCCGGTTCGAATCAGTCCACCTCGATGCAGTCGTGGGGGCAATAGGCCATGGCCAGCATGGCCGCGTCCTCGGGACACTCATCGCATATGACCACGGCTTTTTCGGTCAGGGGGTCCATCTCGAAGATTTCCGGGGCCATTGCGGCGCAGGTTCCGCAGCCGTTGCAGCAGACCGGGTTGACCGAAACGTTTCGCAGGGGATGGTTCTCAGTCATGGCGTTCCTTGGTTCGTGGAGGATGGGGGCGTGCGGCCGCCTGGATGAAAGACGTGGCGGGTGGCGCAACCTTGCGGGAAAGACTATGCTTGGGATGGGAAATGTCAATGCGCCGCCGGTGTCGGATTCCGGCGCGCCATGCCGGGCGGGGCCATGATCTGCAACAAGTGCGGGACGGAAAACGACGACGACCAACGGTTCTGCGTGGTCTGCGGGCACAAACTGCGTTCCCGGGAACGCGGCGCCGAACCGGACTCGGAACCGCCTTTTGGACCGGAGGATTCCGCTTCCGGCCCCGAGCCCGACATCTCCGAGGCCGCGAAGGAACCCACGGCCAAAGAGTCCGGGACACATGGGACCACCGTGAGCCAGGTGTTTCTGGAGCCCATGGGCATGGACCGGAGGCCTTCCCTCGGAGGCCTGGCCTTTGCCTGGGCCTTGGCCCTGCTTCTTGCCGTGGCCGCCGCATGGTCGGCCTTCACCGGCGTCACCTGGCCCCTGTATCCCCTCACGGCCGCCGTGGCCCTGCTCGCCTGGCTGCGCAAGCTGTAGCCACGGGGAACGCCATTTAATCCGGACGCTGGGTCGCCAGGGCCGTTTTTTCCATCAGCACTTGCCGCCGGTTCGTTTTTTGGAATAGGGTGGCGTTGAATCCCAACCTCGGCGCGGAGCTCTCCGGCATGGACATGGGGCTTTTTTTCGAGGTCGTGGAGGACCATCCCGACGCCCTGGCCCTGGTGGACGCGTCGTTTTCCTATCTTTACGCCAACAAGGCCTATCTGGACGAATGGGGACTGTCCGGCGGGGATATTTCCGGACGGCCGATCGGCGATGTGGTGGGGCGGGACCTGTACGAGACCGTGGTGCGGGGGAATCTGGAACGGTGCCTGGGCGGGGAGGACGTGGAATTCGGCATCTGGGTCCAGTATCCGGGAGGCAGACGCTACAAGCTGGTCAAATACAAGCGGTTGCGGGGCGGTGGTCCCGAACCGGTCGTCCTGTTGTCCGTCGCGGACATGACCGAGAGACGCAAGATCGAGGAACGGCTGGGCTTTCAGGAAAAATGGCTGCGGGACATTCTTGATGCCCTGGATTTCGGGGTGGTCATTATCGACGGAAACCACCGGCTGCTGTTCGCCAATGCCCATGTGACCCGGCAGTTCGGACCGGTGGGCGAAAAACCCTGCCACCTGTATCTGCAGGAACTTCAGGAGCCCTGCCCCTGGTGCAAGAGCCCGGAGGTGCTGTCCGGGAAATCGGTGCGCTGGGAATGGCGCAACGCCTCATCCGGGAAGACCTACGAGGTTTTCGAAACGCCCATCAGGGACCGGGCCGGGGACCTGGTCAAACTCGAGGTCTTTCGGGATCTCACGCCGCAACTGGAACTGCAAAGACGCCTGCGGGACATGGAGGGCCGGTTCCGGACCCTGGTCAATCAGGCTCCCGACGCCATTTTCATCCAGGCCGGGGGGAACTTCGCCTTCATGAACAAGGCCGCCGTGGAGCTTTTCGGGGGGACATCCCCCAAGGATTTTCTGGGCAGACCCGTCCTGTCCCATTTCCACCCCGAGGACGCCGGCCAGGTCGAGGAACGCATCAGGCGCCTGAACGAAAGGGGAGAGAACGTGCCCCTGGTGGAAGAGAGAATCCTTCGTCGGGACGGTTCCCTGGTCGAGGCCGAAGTCGCCGCCGTTCCCTTCGACTGGGAGGGGCGGCGTGGAGCCCTGGTCTTCGCCCGGGACGTGTCCGTGCGCAAGGCGGCCGAGAAGGAACTGGAGCACTCCCGGAAGCGGTTCATCGAACGCCTGACCCGGTCCCAGGAATATTACCTCAAGATTCTTGAGGACTTCCCGGCCCTGGTCTGGAGGTCGGACCCGGCCGGGAGGCTGGACTATGTCAACCGGACCTGGTGCGCCTTTACCGGAAGGACCTTGGAGCAGGAGGTGGGCGAGGGGTGGTTGGAGGGGGTGCACGAGGAGGATCGGGCCGACTGCCGTGAACGTTTCTCCCGGTCCATGCAGGAGCGGTCCCCGTTCTATCTGGAATACCGCCTGCGGCGCTATGATGGGGAGTATCGCTGGGTGGCCGACCACGGCCGGCCCTTTTTCGACTTGGACGGGGCCTTCCGCGGCTTTGTGGGCTCGTGCCAGGACATCACGGACAGGAAGGAATACGAGCGCGACATCGTGCGGGCCAAGGAGATCGCCGAATCGGCCAGCCGGTCCAAATCGGAGTTCTTGGCCAACATGAGCCACGAGATACGGACCCCCCTCAACGGAGTCATGGGCATGCTCCAGCTCATCCAGACCACCGAGACGGACCGGGAACAAACGGAATACGTGGACGCGGCCCTGGATTGTTCGCGCAAGCTCATGGTCATTCTCAACGACGTTCTCGACCTGTCCCGGGTGGAGTCGGGCAGAATCGAACTGCAGTTGGGCGAGGTGGATCCGGCCGCCCTCGTGGCCTCGGTCATGGGTTTGTTTGTGGAGCAGGGACGCAAAAAAGGTCTGGTCGTCCGCCACGAGGTGCGATCCGACGTCCCGCGGACCGTGCTTCTCGACGAGATCCGTCTGCGGCAGGTCCTTTTCAATCTTGTGGGCAACGCCGTGAAATTCACCGAGACAGGCGGCGTGGACGTGCGGGTATGGCCGGAGTTTCCCGGCGATCCCGGGGAGCCGGTGCTTTTGACCTTCGAGGTTCGGGATACGGGCATCGGCATCCCGGAACACCAGATCGACTACATTTTCGAGAATTTCACCCAGGGTGACGGCTGTCTGACCCGCAAACACGGCGGCACGGGACTTGGATTGGCCATTGTCAGGCGGCTGGTGGATCTCATGGGCGGCCGGATCGCCGTGGAAAGCGAGCCCGGGAAAGGGTCCAGGTTCTTTTTCTCCCTGCGCGCCGCTGTGGCCGGCGAGGCGACGCGGATGGATTCAGGCTCCCTGCGTGATCTGGGGGGAAAGCCCGCGAAAAAGACCGTTTTGGTGGTTGAGGACGATCCGCAAAACCTCATGTTCCTGACCAAGACCCTGGAAAAAATGGGGTATCGGGTCCTGACGGCTGAAAATGGGCGCGACGGGGTCCGTATGGCCGACCGGAAGGGCATCGACGTGATCGTCATGGACATCCAGATGCCGGTCATGGATGGTCTCGAGGCGGCCCGGGCCATCCGGGCCGGAAACGGGCCCTCGGCCGAAAAGCCCATCGTGGCCCTGACCGCCCATGCCATGCTCGGCGACCGGGAACGGTGCCTGGACGCGGGCATGAGCGATTATCTGTCCAAGCCTGTGGAGATCCTCAAGCTGCGCGCGATGCTCGACCGCCTGGTCCGTGGCGCCACGGGGCACGGCGCGCCCAAAGGACCCTCCTGACGTCCGCGAATCCGGCCCCCGCCTTGTGCCGCCGCTACGACGAGGAGCCCTCGCGTCGTGTCGCGAGTCCCGGGTGGGGCCCGCCGGGCATGTGGTCCAGGCGCTGTTTGATCTCCTTGTAGTATTCCACCTGGAATTGGTGCACCAGGCGCCCGATTCCGTCCACACCGCCATGCTCCACATTCTTCCAGGCCGGTTTCCGGTCCTCCCGGTGCAGGGCCAGAAACTGCACCCCCACCTCCATCCGGCCCCCGGTCTGGGCCGGGACCACGTTGCGCACGCAGGAAATGATCCGGAAAAGGTGGCTCTCCGGAAAGGCCTTGCCTGAAAAGCACAGTTCCACCAGCAGGCGCCTGCCCGCCTCCAGGTTGACTTCATGGGCCGCGAAGTCGGCCTTTTTCAGGGACAGCCGCAGGCCGCCGCTGGACAGGTTGCGCATGGTCAACATGATACCGGAATGATCCGGCCCGATATCCAGAATGGGGCGGGACATGATTCGCGGGGTGGGGGACGTGGACGAACCGCCGCAGACGGGCCAGATGCCGATGCGCGGCATGTGGCGTATCTGCAGGGCGATACGCACGTTCTGACGGCGTTCGAGCTTCTTGACCGCGTCAGGGAGATGCAGGATGACCCGGTCCGCTCCGGCGTCCACGGCCGCCACCCGGGTGGAGAATTCGAACAGCTGGGTCCGGCCGCAGTCCCGGGAGCATAAAATGAATCGGAAGGTGAACCGCTGCCCGTGCCAATGGACCGCGTTCTCCAGGCGCAGTCCCCGGGGTTCCAGTGCGATGCCCGATGGTGTCGCGTCGCAGGCGATGAAGTAGCGTCGCGGTTCCGAACCGTCCCCGCTCTCGATGCGGAAGATGGCCCGTTGCGCAACGGCGTCTTCTAGGAGATCGCAGACATGTGTCGAGAGCTCTTTGGGCCGGAACAGGGAAATGAGTTTTCGGAACATGGGGATGAGCCTGCCTCGTGCCGCATGGTTTCAGACGAAAAGACACCGCTGAAGCCCATACCGCCTTTCAGGGAAGGCCGGTATGCCACCATGGAAAACCGCGAGAATGTCGTCCGGTCGACGCCGTGCTCCCGTCGCCGGAGCGCGGGAAGGACGGCGAACCGCCTGGACGCAGTCGGTTTTGCGGGCATATCCCCGTTTTTTTGAACAGGCTGACGCGCAGCCCCATGAACATCATTTGAAGCGTATCTGCAGCGTCACGGACGTGGAGGCGTCGCCGAACACCAGATCCCGAAGCAGCTTCTGCCGGTCCACGCTGTAGGTGTCCAGGGACTGGATTTCCACGCGCATGATTTCCTTTCGGGCCAGGGGAAGGGCCACCTGGGAGGACCCGATCTTGAAGACGATGCGCTCGCCGTTGTTGTACCAGAAGAAGTAGGTGCGGTTTTCGGTGAAGTAGTAGGCCGGGGAAAAGTCGATGATGTCCTTTTCAAGCTTCTTGGAAAAAGCCATGTCCAGACGATAGATGTCCCCGGTCAGCCGGGTGATGTGGCTCGCGGCCAGAAAATAGCGACCGGAACTTTCCTCCGATCCGGTCTTGATGTCCGCGAACCCTCCCACCACCTCGAAGTCGATGGCCGGGGCGGAGGTCTTGGACTCCTGGCCCTTGAAGAACTGTTGCAGGGATGAGATGGATTCGGGGCCGGTCGCCGGGGCGTGTTTTTCCGCGGCCAGGGACACGCCGCCACGGGCCCCGGAGAGCAGGCATGCCGCCACCAGGACCGCAACCAGGAAAGACGTGGTGCTCCTGCCGGACATGCCTGGAAATCCTCCTGTGCGCCGAAACGCCCGCCCGTGGGGAGCCCTCTCGCGGGCCCGGGGGCGGAAGCTGGCGGGGCGCGGAAAAAAACGATACAAAGACTCGCGACGTTTCAGACCCATAACCCGCCATACAGCGAATTGCAATCACCATGCACGATACCTCCCCGGCCGCGCGCCGCATCCTTGACCGACCCTCTTCCGCCCGGCTGTCCTCCGAGGACGCCCTGACCCTGGTCCGCGAGGCCTCCCTGCACGATCTGTGCGCCAGGGCCATGGACGAGCGGGTTCGCCGCCACGGCCATGCCGCGTATTACGTCCTCAACCAGCACATCAACTTCACCAACGAGTGCATCAACGCCTGCCGGTTCTGCGCCTTCAGCAAACGGCCCGGCAGCCCCGACGCCGTGACCCATACCGTGGACGACATCCGGGCGATGATCCGGCAGCGCCTGGGCCAGACCGTGCGCGAGATGCACATCGTCGGGGGCCTCAATCCCAAGCTGCCCTTCTCCTATTATCTCGAACTGGTGCGGGCCGTGGCCGAGGAACGCCCCGGGGCCGGGATCAAGGCCTTCACCGCCGTGGAGGTGGCCCACCTGGCCGATGTGGAGGGCCGTCCGGAGAAGGACATCCTGGCCGCGCTCATGGAGGCGGGCCTGATGATGCTGCCCGGCGGCGGGGCCGAGGTGTTCTCTCCGGCGCTTCGGGCCAAGCTGTGCCCCGAAAAGATTTCCGGCGAGCGCTGGCTGCGGGTCCACCAAACGGCCCACGGCATGGGCCTGCCCACCAACGCCACCATGCTCTTCGGGCATATCGAGGCCTGGGAGGACCGCATCGGGCACCTTTCGGCCCTGCGCACGCTCCAGGACAAAACCGGCGGATTCGTGTGCTTCATCCCCCTGCCCTACCAGCCCGCCAACAACCCCCTCTCGGCCCTGGGCCCGGACGGGGCGGACTACCTGCGCACCATCGCCATCTCCCGGCTCTATCTGGACAATATCCCGAACCTCAAGGCCTACTGGGTCATGGCCGGCATCAAGGCCGCCCAGATGGCCCTGTGGGCCGGAGCCGACGACTTCGACGGGACCCTCGTGGAGGAGCGCGTCGGCCACGCCGCCGGCGCGGACACCCCCAAGGGGATGACCGTGGCCGAACTGCGCCAGGCCGTGGCCATGACCGGATTGACGCCGGTCGAACGCGACGCCCGGTTTCGGCCCGTGGCGGAAGGGTAGGGGAGAAAGGGACGGGGATGGGGATGGGGATGGGGAGATGCCTCCGGCGGCCAAAGGGCTTCCGCCCTTTGGAATCCCGCGAAGGGGATGGGAATATGGGGCAGGGGGGCGGAAACGGATGGATCGGCGCGGCTTCCGGGAAAGGCCGGAAAGGGGGCATCGTGAGACGGTGGATGCGCCTCGTGGCGATGATCGGCATAGCGGCGATGCTGGCGGCTTGCCTGGGGTGCGCCGGGACCAACAGCCCGGGCTCCAAGCAGGCCCAGATCATGAAACGCATGCAGACCTCGCACCGCAACAAATAACGCCAAGGGACCGCTCCCTGGCGGTCCCTTGGCGTTGTCGTGTGGTGTTTTTCCGGTTCGCGGGCGGGGTCCTCTCCTCCCTATGTCCTGCTCGTTCCCCTGCGCGGTCCGCTCGCGACCGAAGGGCTGTTACGGCAGGGCGTTGCTGACGGTGGTGAAGGCGTTGTTGATCTGGGTGCCCAGGGTGGTCACGATGCCCACGATGACGGCGGCGATCAGAGCGGCCAGAAGCCCGTATTCAACCGCGGTAGCCCCTTCCTCGTCGCGCACGAAGTTCATGATCTTGTTCAACATGGCCGTGTCTCCTTTTCGTATCGAGTTTTAAATTTTTTCCCCTTGCGATGACTCTCCTTAAAGCAACCGCCGTGCCGCGACCCCGAAAAGGATCGAAAAAAACGGATCTGCGTCCAGATTTTTTGAGATCATCAGGGATTTCGTGGTGTTGGAAGGAAGATGTTTTTTTCATGGTCAGAGTTTGTCCGGGGTCTTTGTTCGGATCATTCCATTGAAAATGGATCGGGCTCCGGAGGCTGCCCAAAAATCGGCCCGGGGCAAGCCTTTTCTGATCATGGGCGGAAAATGATCGGTTCAGGGCGGAGTCCACAACTTGTGGATTTCTTCGATCCAGGGTGTTGATGGTAGCGGGAAGAAAATAATTATCAATTATTTCTATGCATTGGCATCAGTGGTTAATGACTCGATTTATTGCGGGGACCATCGCCGCCTGTCGCGACGGCCCGGCGGATGGTGAAGATCTGAAATCGGGGAGGAATGGTCCACAAATTGTTGAAAGGGATGGCCTGTCGGAGGGCGCGCACACGGCCAGGGAATGCGGACATGGACCGTTTCCTGTCCAAGAAAGAGGTTCAGGCGCAACCCGCGATACTTATTATGGGATTCCAAAGGGCGAAGCCCTTTGGCCGCCGGAGGCATTCC